>NZKB01000008.1 GCA_002692425.1 Gammaproteobacteria bacterium | reverse complement strand
TACATACTGAGATTTCACTAGGCCATCTTGATCAATTTTATTTAAACAGAAATCTAACCCCTTTTTAAAAGCATCCCATTCTTCATAAATTGATAAAGCTATTAAGCACTCACAATGGTCCCAAAAATCCCATTTACCTTTATTGTCCCAAAGAATTGCACCATTATCTTTCTGATTCTGGAGTATCCAATTTTTTGCAGAAATTAATTCTACTTTTAACTCATTATTCATTTTCTAAGATAGAAGCACTCTGATTTTCCAAAGAAGGGATTCAACATTTTCTCAATGAAAAGAGAAATATTTGCTTGACCAAACATTTGTTTGACCAGCAATTCATGCAAAGATTTTAAGAATTTATTTTCTTGCATATTATTTCGAGCTCTTAAAATCCAGTAGACTGAGTGCATTGCATGTTCACGATGATATTTAAAAAGCTTTAAATCTAACTCTTTAAAACATTCTTTGAGAAATTCTTTTTTAAAGATTCTTATATGACCCCCAGGTGTTTGCATATACTCTTTTGAGTACTTCCAACATAAGCTCTCTGGCAAATAACTAGGAACACTAATTAGCATGACTGCACCAGGTTTGAGTATCCTGTAACATTCTTTAAGCACGTCTCTAAAGTTTGGGACATGCTCCAAAACTTCAGAACATATTACTAGGTCTTGCGAATTATCATCTATCTCAATGCTTCTTACATCGCGCATTAAAAATTCATATGAATTTTGATTTTTGCAAATATGTGCAGAAAACTCGTTCTGTAATTTTGTAATTTCTTGAGTAGATTGATCTATGCCTATAATTTTTGCATTTGAAAGTCGAAATCCTAGAGATTTGAGGTGCCTTCCATTACCGCAGCCCACATCTATGGCAGTTTTAATTTTTTTTAAATTTAATGAATTGAAGTTAAATGTTTCCACGTATTATTTCTTTGTAGAGATCCTCAAGCTTCTTAGCATACTCGTCCCACCCAAAAAAATCATCTCTTCTTAATTTTGAATTTTCAGTTAACTTATTTCTTAATACATGATTTTCCATCAGTTCTTTCATTTTATTTTTCAAATCACCACTGTCCTCAGAATTGAATATTAATCCAGCACTTCCAGCTAATTCAGGGAGTGAAGCTTTATCAGAAACTATTACTGGCAAACCAGTTGCTATCATTTCAACTAATGGAAATCCAAAACCCTCATAACTAGAAGGAGCTATTCCAATATCGGCATGATTCAATGATTGAATTAATTCTGCTCTTGTAAGTTTGCTTTTGTAGTTAATTTCATTAGTTAAACCTAAATTTTTTATTAACTTTTTATTGTCTTCCCTGAGATCACCAATGATCGTTAAATTTGCACTTAAGCCTTCGTGTTTTAGAAGATGTAAAGCTTTAAGTAAAGTTTTTAAATTTTTCATGGGGACATCTGAACTAATAATTGTTACAAAATTTGAATTAAATTTTTCTCTTTGATGAAATTTACAGTCATCTAGATTTATTCCATTCCAAATAACAGATATATTTTCGGAAGGATATTCAAAGTATCGACAAATATCTTTTTTTGATGATGCCGAAGGAGAAATTACTTTTTTAACACTTTTTAGATTCTTTTTTTGAAAATTCAGGAAAGAATACCACCGCTTGATTGATAGTTTTGAAAAAAAATTCATTTCACTTGCTAAATCAATTTCTTTGTCAACATGTATTGGATGATGCAATGTTGTAACAAGTCTTTTTAAAACTGTCTCTGGATAACTACTTATTGATTGGTTATCGTGAAAAATATCAAATCTATCTACTGATTCTTGAAAGAATTTATTTTTTACTAACCTTTCACCAAAAAAAACTGGCTCAGTAAACGTTCCTGTAAATGTTTCAAAGAAATCTAGAAAATTAAGTCTATTTTTTTTTAACGAACTAAAAATTTTTAACCTTTCCAAAGAATTGAATGTCTCAAAAAAACCTGGTGTATCGATTTTTTCTACTTTTATTGCCTTACTAACCTCAGGTAAAGGATTTCCAGAAAAAATTGTAATGTCATGCCCCCTATCATGTAAGGCCTCTGACAAATTTTTAATATATATGCCTTGTCCACCAGAATATGGATCACTTCTATAACTTAGTAGAGCAATCTTTAAACTAGGCATTAAACCTTAGAGAGCCAATCAGAGTATTGATCAGCATTGTCTCTGACAGCATCAAGGTAAATTGATTGAATTTTTTCTGTAATTTCACCCCTGCTTCCTGTGCTTACGTCAATCTTATCAACTGATTTAATTGGTGTAATTTCAACAGCTGTGCCACTAAAAAATAATTCATCAGCAGTGTAAAGCTCATCTCTGGTTATTTTTCGCTCAAGCACCTCATATCCAAGATCAGCTGCAATCTTCATTACAGATCTCCTAGTTATTCCATTCAAGCAACAAGTTAGTTCTGGAGTTATTACTTTTTGATCTTTTATTAAAAAGATATTCTGACCACTACCCTCAGCAACGAAACCATTGGTATCTAACAACACTGCTTCTTGATAGCCATTTCTTTTAGCTTGATCATGTGCCATGACCCCATTTACATATCCACCAGAAATTTTACCTTTGGTCATTAGGCTATTTGGAAACTGTCTAGTGAATGATGAAACCATTATATCAATTCCTTGTTCTAGGGCTTTGGAACCAAAATATGACGGCCATTCCCAACAAGATATCATTAAGTGAGATTGCATATCGTCTATATCTAAGCCCAGTCTCTCATCATTTAGATATATTAGAGGTCTAATATAAGCATCATGTAATTCAGATTTTTTAATGACGCCTAATTGAGCATCCATAACTTCATCTAAAGAATGATTAATTGCAACATTAATAATTTTTGCTGATTCAAAGAGTCTTTCAGTATGTTCTCTTAATCTAAAGATATTCACGGATTTTTTATCATGAGAAACGTATGATCTCACACCTTCAAAAGCCCCAAGACCATAATGAAGTGTATGGGTAAGAGGGCTAACATAAGCATCCTCTTTTTGAATATATTTTCCGTTTAACCAGTAAGTATTTGACATAGGGGTAGTATAATTGTTTGAAAGTTTTTTTAAACAAAATGAATAAAAACATTTTTAGAGCCTACGACATAAGAGGACACTCTGAGACTGACTTAGATCAAGCAACGATCAGAAGAATTGGCTATGTATTAGGTAAAAGAATAAGAGAAAATCATCATGAATCTGTCTATGTTGGTCATGATAGCAGGCTGTCTGCAACAAAAATTCAAGATGCATTAGTAAGTGGATTTAATGCTGCTGGTGTTCGCGTATTGTTGTTGGGTTTAGTTCCTACGCCAATGGTTTATTACGCAACTAAAACTGGAACTACACCGAATGGAGTCATGATTACAGGTAGCCATAACCCTAAAGATGACAATGGACTAAAGATGGTTATAAATGGCGATGCAGTTTCTGGTGAAGAATTATTAACCGAATTTGAAAATCAGGCTGATGTAAAACACGGCGAAAGAAATTTTGAAGAAATTGATTTGTTTCCTTTATACCAAAAAGAAATTAACGAAAAGTTTAAACTCAATAAGAAAATAAAAATTGTTTTAGATGCTGGAAATGGCGCTGCAGGGGTAATAGCTGATGCCATTTTTAAATCACAGGGCTTTGAAACAATTTCAATCAATAAAGAGCCTGATGGTAATTTTCCAAATCATCACCCAGATCCAAGCAAGGAGAAAAATCTGCAAGAAATAAAGAATGCTGTTTTAGATAATAAAGCCGATATCGGTTTTGCTTTTGATGGGGATGGCGATAGAGTTGGCATGATAGCTGAAAATGGCAGCTCCGTTCTTGCTGATCATTTGATTATGATTCTTTCTAAGCATTATCTCCAAAAGAAAAAAGGTGCAATTATTTTTGACGTAAAGTGTTCAAGCCAATTGCCAGCTCTTATAAAAAAATATGGTGGTACAGCTATTATGGAGAAAACAGGACACTTTAATATTAAAAAAGCCATTAAAGAACATGATGCTATTTTGGGTGGTGAAATGTCAGGACATATTTTTATAAATCAAGGATGGTACGGTTTTGATGATGCTATCTATACCGCAGTCATATTGGCTAAAATAGTTTCAGATGTTGATCAGTCAGTCTCAAGTATAGTACAGGAGTTCCCAAAAACATTTTCAACACCTGAACTAAATTTAAACGTCGATGATGAAAGTAAATTTGATATGGTTGAAAAATTTAAAGATCAAATGCAGTTTCCAGATGCTGAACTAAATACAATTGATGGGATAAGAATATCTATTGGAAATTCTTGGGGGTTAATGCGTGCCTCAAATACTAGTCCAAAACTTGTATTTAGATTTGAAGCTGAATCTAAAGAAGATTTGGTAGTTATCAAAAATTTATTTGAATCAAATTTGAGAGATATTTTTCCTGAACTGGAGTTAGATTTTAATTAAGTATTTCTTTAAGTACTGAAGTTTCTGATTTAGAAGCAGGCAAATCATCAATATTCTCCTCTAAAAAATATTCAAAATAACTATTTGTAAATGACTTTGAAACATTACCTGATTTCTTATCAATCCTTATAGCGGCAATACCTTCAGGCACATCAACTTGAAAGTCTGTTAAAGATTTCTTAGAAAGAGTCATGAAATCTAACCAAATAGGCAGAGCATTTGTACTTCCAAATTCATCATTTCCTAATGAGGACCCGTCATCTTTGCCAACCCAAGCAGAAGCTACAATATTAGAAGCATAACCTGAAAACCACGTACTTGTAGCATCATTTGTTGTGCCAGTTTTACCTCCCATGTTTTCTATTGGTATTATTAATCCTCTTCTATTTGCATTTCTTTTTAAAGCTTCTTTTAAAATATTAGACATCAAGAAAGCTACCCTTTCATCCATTACTTGAGCCTGGTCGTTGCCATCTAAACTGATCATTGGTGATCCCGTATAGTCAAATTTTTCTGTACTTAACCAAGGAAAACTCACATTTTTAAAATTCTTAACCTTTTTAGAATAATTATTATTTGGATCTAATATTATTTGTCCATCTACATCCTCAATTCTATCGATGTAAGAAATATTCTGATGCTTGCCGTTATTGATGAACGATGAATATTGGGTTGCAGCAATCAATGGATTGAGAGTTCCTGTGCCTAAAGCAATTGAAAGATCATTTGTTAACATTTCTTCTTTAAATTTATATTTTTCAAAACAATCAAGAGTTTTAGGGAGCCCCAAGGACTGAACAAGTTTAATTGAAACAATATTAAGTGATTGAATAAGAGATTCACGCAATCTTATTGGACCATAGAACTCACCAGAGTTATTCCTAGGTCGCCAAATACTTTCAAGTTTCTCATCATCAAAAATTATTGGGCCATCGATAAAAATTGTCGATGGGTTTAGGCCGTTTTCAAAGGCACATGCATAGATGAAAGGTTTGATACTAGAGCCAGGTAATAATTTAGAGTTTGCTGCTCTATCAAATTTTGATTTACTAAAATCGAAACCTCCAACATAAGCCTTCAGCTTTCCATTTAAAGCATCAACGGCAACGAAGGAAGCCTCTGCTTCAGGTACTTGCGAAAGAATTTTTTTATTTTTATGCTGCCCCACATAAACCAAGCTGCCAAGTTCTAAAAAATCTCTAAATGAATCTGGTTTATCTGTTCTTGACCCATCCGAAGCTATTTGTCGAGCCCAACTATAATCTGCATCATTCCAATAAACATTACTAAAATTCAATTTAGCATCTAGTGTTTGTATTTTTGTATTATCAATGCCAATGACTAGATTTGGTTCATGATCATCTATTGCTGGCCTGGTTCCTAAAAGATTTTGAATTTTGTTAAAATTTTCTTCCTTGATCTGTTCATACCTAAACTCGGATGGAAACTTATAAAAATATTCTCTTTGAAAGGCACTTCGCATAATTAAAAAATTAAAATCTTTAAAAACCTGTTCTTCTCGCCAGCCATATTTTTGATCGTATCTGTATAAGTTCTCTCTTAGAGCTGTGATAGCATTTCTTTGCATTTCTGAATCAATAGTTGTGTAAACATTCATGCCTTCTTCATAAGCTTTTAGACCAAAACGATTGATAATTTCTGCGCGTATTTTCTCGGCAATATACTCAGCTTCAATAGTTATTTTTGGTCCAAAACTTTCACCAGTTACTATTACTTCTTTTGCTAAATTAAATTCGTCCCTATCAATAAATCTTCTTGAAAGCATACGCCCAAGTATTAAATCTCTTCTTTTTTTTGAAGCTATTGAATTTCTTACAGGATTAACAGATGAAGGTCTTTGAAGTATGCCAGCTAGTAAGGCAGATTCAGCTATAGAAGCATAAGAAAAGTCTTTGCCAAAGTAATACTGATACGCTGCAGCAAAACCATAGTTTCTATTTCCTAAGAAAGCTTTATTGAAATAAAGCTCAAATATTTCTTCTTTTTCAAGGTAATCTTCTAATCTCCATGCAAGTATTATTTCTTTGAGCTTTCTTTCATAGGTTCTTTCAAAAGATAAAACATAATTTCTTACAACCTGCATAGTTATTGTTCCACCACCACCAAGAGATCGACCAGAAATTTCTCCGTATAAAGCTCTTAACAAGCTTGTTATTTCTACACCTGAGTGATCAAAAAAGTCTCCATCTTCAGCAGCAATAATTGCATTTTTAAGGTTTTCAGGAATCTCTTGAAAACTCACTATTTGCCTTTTTTCTGTACCAAATAATCCAATCAAATTATTATCAGCAGAATAAATTCTCATTGGGTTTGTAAGTTTTATTTCGGTAATTGTCTGAATCTTTGGTAAATCCTTGGAAAATATAAGGTATATCAGGCCAATCACCATAAAGGTGAACTGTAATAAAACTAAACATAATCTTAGAATTGGCATGATTTATATATTATTATTCCCTTTCAATTTTTTTTTATGAACATTTTTTTAATAGGTATGATGGGCTCCGGCAAAACTTCAGTCGGACAATTATTATCAAAATACCTTAATACTACATTCTATGATTTAGATGCAGGTATTGAAAAGAGGTTCAATCTAACTATTAAAGAAATATTTAATGAATATGGCGAAAAAAAATTTAGAGAAGTTGAATCTTCTATGCTTCAAGAAACCAATAATCTTGAAAACTGTATTATTTCTACCGGTGGAGGCATTGTAATTGAAAATAGTAACAGAGAATTTTTAAAAGAGCAGAGAGTCTATTTTCTCAATAATTCGATCAAAATACTTTATAAGCGTGCAACAAAAAAAAGAGAACAAAGACCATTAATGAAAGACATAACACTAAACAAATTCTCAACCATTTATGATAATAGAATGAACCTGTACCAAGAATGTGCAGATATTACCCTAAATGCCGAAAATAAAAGTATTTATGAACTAGTGGAAGAAATATCAAATCATGAAAAATTTAGTTTTTAACTCTGAAGAACATACAGTAAAGATTTCCTTTTTGGATAGGATTAACGGTATATCGAAGCTAATCCCAAAAGATAAGAAATACTGCGTAATCTTAGATAAAAAAATAACTAATTTACATACTGCGTTTTTTGAGGAATTAAAATTAAAAGATTTTTCCATCTTTATTATTGACGAGCCTGAAAAGCAAAAAAATATTAATACATGTCTTGACGCAATAAATTTCATGCAAAAGGAAGGGTTTAACCGCAATGACGCAGTCATAGGAATTGGTGGAGGCGCAATTACAGATTTAGCCGGTTTTGTTGCATCATCCTACATGAGAGGTATAACCTACTTTCAAATACCTACATCGCTTCTAGCTCAAGTTGATGCATCAATTGGTGGCAAAACAGGGATTAATTATGGAAATATCAAAAACTTTATTGGTTCTTTTTATAATCCGTCAGAAATTATTGTTTGTGCAGAATTTTTAAAATCACTTAATGAACAGGAATTCTTAAATGGCTTTTCAGAAGTTTTGAAACATTGCATCATCACTTCTAAAGCATCTCTGAATAATTTAAAAAATTTAGCCGTTGAAATATATAACAGAGAAACCGATATTTTGCTTAAACTCATAGAGGAATCCATTGATATAAAAGCTCAAGTAGTCACCGAAGATTTTAAAGAAAAGGGCAAAAGAAAATTTCTTAATTTTGGCCATACATTTGCCCATGGCATAGAATCAATCAACCATGAGACCCCAATCTTACATGGGCATGCAGTTCTCATTGGTATGCTGATGGCTCTTGATTATTCTAAAGAGCTTGGATTTTTAAGCTTGGATTCATATCAAGAAGTTAAAGATGTTATTTCTAGCTTTAACTACGACTTTACGGATATTAAATTAGATGCGGAAGGTATATTTGAAGCTATGAAAAGCGATAAAAAGAATACCCAAACAATTAATTTGATTCTGCTCAAGGAGATTGGGCAACCTTTCCTTTTCGAAGAAACTTCGAATGACAATCTTCAGAATTTCATAACAAAATTTATTAATGACTTTAAAAAATAAAATCTTTTTAGAAGCACTGAATAGGAATAATAATGAAGCAAATATCCCTGTTTGGCTGTTACGGCAAGCTGGGAGATATTTGCCAGAGTATATGAAGATAAGATCTGAATATTCTGATTTTTTTCAAATGATTAAAAAACCTAATGTATGTAAAGAGCTAACTTTACAACCTTTACGAAGATATCCACTCGATGCTGCCATAACTTTCACTGATATTCTTACTATTCCAGATGCAATGGGGGTACCAGTCCAATTTATTGCAGGCAAAGGTCCTGTCTTTGCCGATTCAATTCAAAAAAATCACCTGCTTAAGCTAAATCCTGATGGAGCTCTAAAAAAATTAGAATATGTTTTTGAGGCAACTGCTTTAATTAAAGCCAACGTTGAAGTACCTTTGATTGGTTTTACTGGTTCTCCATGGACATTGTTTGTTTACTTATTTTATGGAAAATCACCCAAAAATCGTGATGAACTAAATAGCTATCTAGAACTACACTCCCAGAATGCACATAGTTATTTAGAGCAATTAACTGAAATTACTAAATATTATGTTCAAGCACAAATTGCAGCAGGAGCAGATTGTATTCAGATTTTTGATTCATGGGGCGGATTGTTAGACGAAAAATACGAAGAGTTGTCTCTGAATTATATCAATCAAATTGCATCCAGCATCGCAACAAATATTCCAGTAATTTTATATACCAGAGACAAATTGATTGATGATATTGTAAATTCAACATCTATTACGTGTTTTAATCTCGATACTTCAGATAATATCGATAACCACATAGACAAAGATATAACAATACAAGGAAATTTTGATCCCAAAAACTTTCATGCGGATAATGAAGTTTTAAGAGAAATGGCTCAGACAGTGTGGACTAAGTATAAGGACAAGCAAAATTATGTCTTTAATTTAGGTAGTGGGCTAACTCCAGATGTTAATCCTGAAAAAGTGGAATATTTTCTCAACCAATTATCTAGTTTTCGTTCTTAACAAACCTTCTTGAGTCACAGAAGCAATAACTTCTCCTTCTCTGGTAAAAAAAGTACCTCTGCCTAATCCTCGTGAATTTCCAGAATATGGACTGTCCATCGTATATAGAATCCAGTCGTTAAATTGAAAGTTTGGTTTATGAAACCACATCGTGTGATCAAGACTTGCAATCATTATATTAGGCGACATATATGTCACGCCATGCGGAAAAAGTGCTGC
>NZKB01000007.1 GCA_002692425.1 Gammaproteobacteria bacterium | reverse complement strand
GAACCGGAACCGGAACAGGCACCTAGAAATTTACCTATACATTTCTATTAATTCGATTAATTTATTTTTTCTTATAAGTAATTGAGCTGGGTCTTTCGTAAATGGTCTCCATTTATATCTGTACAGATTATTATTACTAAAAATACTAAATGGGATTGTAAAATTTAATCCTTTATCAAACGACCCTTCTCCAAAATTTTGTTTAGATACATTTGTTGAGCTTGCAAAAACTCCGAATTTTACACCATTTGAGAAGTATCTATCAATGGACAATGTAAAACCTTCATCTCCCGCTAAGTACTCGCCAAAACTTAAATTCCATATTGTTCTACTAAAGTCATTCTTATAGTAAAGATTGAATCTATTGAAGCTGTTTGAGAAATCACGGTGATTAAATCTCATTTCATAATCCCTTTTGTAAGCTTTATTTATCTCAAAACCAAACCCAATTTTAGATCTTTGAGGAAAGAATAAATATTCATATACAATACCTGAGAACATTTCCTCTAAATAACCAATGGATATCATATTAAAATTTTTGTTGTCACCATGAAAGTAATCAAGCTGTAGTCTTCCGATCTTTAAACCATCACTATAATTTAAAAGATATTGTTTGATATCACTTCTAACTTGTTGTGGAAATTTATCTACAGGTGGGTAAATAAATTCATCAAAATTATTTGCTAATGAATATTTTAAATCGAATGAGGCTATAAGGTTTTCTCTAAAAATTGCCTCCCCAGTCATCCCTAAATCAAGAGACCCATGAAAAAAACCTTCTCTTGATGCTATTTGAAGCCTTGGTCTTAACCCAATTGAGGAGCTTACATATGGAAAATTATCATTCATGACGTATTCTTTTATTTGATCTTTACCCATAGATTTTTTACTTAAATAAAGATTTTTTTCCTGAACTTTCATTCCTAAAGTTGTATATACAACTTCCAATTCATGATTTTTAGATTTTTGATTAATTGTTTTTACTGTGTCTGAAACTACTTCATCTAATTGATTCAACGATTGAAAATAGTTTTGTCTCAATACAATTTTTGTTTGATTAGTATTATTCTTTATCTCTTTAACGCCAATATTATTTTTTAAAAGTGTTTTTCGAATATCGTCATAACCGTCTTTTTTCAATTTTTTTACATCAGCAACTCTCTTATTAAACTTAGAAAAGTTATTAGTATTAGATATTTGTAAAAAAAAGTTTTTTCCAGCATTAGTGCCGACTTTCATGGAAAAATTAGGATTAAATTCATAATTAAAGCCTAGACTCAAGTTACTATGATCAATAAGTTTTTTTGTTACGTCATTAAATGAATCATATTCTGCAAATAAATTGATATTTTTATTTACTTGATAATTTATATTTGAAAATAAACCTATTGAATCTGAGTTAAATGTATTATCAAAATTAAATTCTCCAGCTCTGTTTTCGATCTCATTATTACGTTTCAGAGGATTTTCAAAATTAATTCCGCCTGAGTAAGTGCCCCAACCTATTCCCGATGAAATTGAAAAATTATTAAATTTTTTGGACCCAACAATATATTCACCTGCAAAAATTCCAGATCCATTTATATCATTTAACCCAATAGCAATTGCTGGCCATTTTCCTTCATCTTTTATTTTAAGTTTTACATTGAAAGCTTTATCCTTGTAGCTTTGTTCTTGAAAAATATAATTAGGGTTGCCATATGCAACATATGGTTGATTTTCAAGACTAGAATATACAAGTGAAACTTCTAAAAAATCATAAGGGGAAAAATTTAAAATTAATCTTTTATCAGGATCGTAGTAGTTGTATGCAACTGCAAAATTGCCAGCTTCAGGTGTTGATGCAACTGGAGTATTCCATACTCCTGTTATGCCATTTCTATCTAATCCAGAAGACCCAGCTACTAAAAAACTAAATGTTAAAAAATATATTAAAAATAATTTTTTAATTATTAATTGCATTTAATGAAGCTGCTGCTAACAGCAAATCAGAGAGAATTCTTGATGAAACTGTAACAAGAGGTAGTCCTTCAATTTTTGAATAATTTCTTGGAACAACTATCGTATCCCCTGGCCTTATATCAATATCTGCGAACATATTTACCCTTGTAGCTTTACCATTAGAATTTACAATAAATACTCCGGATTTATCTGCATAATTAGTAAAACCTCCGACAGATCTTATGTAATCTTTATAGGAATTTTTAGAAAAGGATATTTCAAGAGCAGCTGGAGATATTACTTCTCCAATCACATTAACAAGGTTAGTTTTATACGGAACAAAAATAACATCGCCGTCCTCTAGGCCTAAATTTGATACTAGCTGAGATTCAGGACTTAAATCTCCTGATACTCTACCATCGAAAACTTGAGCGGGGTTAAGCAAAAATGCAATTTCCTCAGCATTTAGACTTATTGCTTGATCACTAACTCCATCTTGTGTTGATATATATTTTTCAAGAAGTTTTTGTCTTCCTTCTAAAAACATTCTTCGTTCAGCAGTTGCCACAGATTGTCTTTTTAATATTACTCCATTTGGATCAGCGTCATCTAGAAATCCACCTGAGATTCTATATAGTTCAGATAAAGACGAAGAATCTTCAAGAATATAATTTCCTGGTAAATTTACTGCCCCGATAATACCTACATTTATTGTTCTGAATCTTTTTTCTGGAAAATAAAGCGCCATTCTAGGTTGAAATTCAATTTCAGAATCAATTAATCCTTCAAATTTTACTGTTTCATCTTTAGTCACAATAAATGTTTCTTCAAGATCATAATCGAGAGTTATACCGGAATAATTTAATATTTCTCGGGGGATAAATTTTCCTGCCATAGGTATAGTAACTTGCCTTCCACCAAAAAAAACTCTTAATACAGACTTAGCTGGTAAACCATTTACACCGTCTATAAATACATTGCTATGATCATAAAATTCTAATCTTGGATTTCTAGATATAAATTCTTCAGATAACACCTCATCGTCAAAAGGCAGTATTTGCTCTTGTCTTAATAAACCGTCATTACTTTCAGAAACATATCTAAACCCAAAAGGATATGTATCTTTAGTTAATGGCAGCTGATCCAGTACGAAATTTAGATCTTTTCCAGCTAGACCATTATAATACCCATCATTGAGGGGCCCTCTAACAAATAATTCTTGCTCGTCAGGTGTGTAAAAGCTTGGTATGAATAGCTCTATAGAACTTGAATCTACTTTATCAGCAATAGATACTGGCTTGTTAATAAGAACATCGTCATTTCTAATAACAACTGCAATTTTTGAAATATTTGTATTTCTCTTAAAACCACCTGCATAGCCTATAATATCTTCGTAAGTTTCGTCCTTCATAAACTCGAAAATTTTTACAGTCTGAACTGCTCCTTTGAGAGATATGAAGTTATCTGTTTTTTGAATCAATAAGGTATCTCCGTTTTCAAGATTAAGGTCAACGCCTCTATCACCAAAAACAAGAAATTTATAGAGGTCTACTTCTTCAACAGATCCGTTTTTTCTAATGACCTTAACTTTTCTTAAACTAGCTCCATTTGTAAGACCGCCTGCATAAGATATAGCCTCAGATATTGAAACAAATGGATTGACCAAAAAAGTACCATTATTATTAACAGCACCTATTACTGAAACTTTTTTTAGGGAGGCTTCAACAATTGATAGATAAGGCTTTGTTCCTAAGTAAGCACTTTCTATAAGGTCATAGATTAATGTTTGTGCTTCACTGAGAGTTAAATTATTTAGAGATATCTTTCCAATTTCAGGAATGTTAACCATCCCAGATAAATCTACAAGAAGGTCATATTCTGCTTTCTTATTGCCTGTTAAGTTCAGTTTCAATAGATCATTAAATGAAATCTTATAATCAGCTTGAAAAGGAATATCATTAGAGATATTGAGAGCCGAACTTTTTTTATTAAAAAAGTCGTAACCAAAGTTTGCACTTTTTGGACCAGCTCTGTCAGAGATGTTTTCTAAAACACCATCAGTTAGAATTTTATCTTCAATCTCCTTCTTTTTAAGAACAGCATTTACACCTGCGCTGTTTGCTAGTTGAGTTATATCTTCCTGTTCTAAAAGCTTAAGTGCTTCCGGTGGTATATTTTGCGGTAATTGTTGTGAGTACAAGTTAAGTGAACTAGTTAGTAATAAAAATAGAATAATCCTCAATTTAATGTCCTCCTCCTTTCAATATTAGCTTTATGCCTTTCCATATTATAGCCATATCAAGAACTAAAACCTCAAACGAATTTTTGGTAAGTATTTTATCTATATACTCATATTCAAAGTCAGGCTTACCCATTTCTTCAGTGCCTTTTCTGATATGTCCAAAACCTAGCATACCACCTTTGACTAATTTTCTTGAGATATTTCCTTGATTTAAATCCCTATTATAGTGCATCTCAGAGAGAGTTCTTGGCCCTACAACACTAATGTCACCTTTCAATATTGAAAAAAATTGAGGGATTTCATCTAAGTAGAATTTTTTTATAAAGCTTCCAAGTATAGTACGGCTTTTTTCATTCCATTCTGCTGAAAATGCAATCCATTCTCCCTTTTCAGCTTTTTCTTTATCTATGTATTTCTCTTTTATAATTCTGAGTTTATATTTTTTAATTCTCTTACCTTTACTGATAGCATAATAATAAAATAATAATGGCCCTTTATTTTCTGGGATAAGAATTCCTTCAATCGCATATAGGATTTTAAGGACAAATAATATGGGAAAAGATATCAGACATACTGGAATGGAGAAAATTATGTCAAAGACCTTTTTTATAAACCTATCAGGAATACTCTCTAAAATAAATAAGTGATTATATTTTTCTTTTAATTCAGCAGAAGGAGGCTTGTAAGGAAATGCCTCTTTTGGTTCGCTATTTTGCATGATACATCCAACTCAGTGTCTCTTTAATATTATGTTTAAATTTTGATCCGAGCATTGTTTGCATAAATTCATTGTCACCATAGATATCATCTGGATCAGATCTTCGCAAATACTTTTCATTACACTTCACAATGCAATGATGTGCAGATAAATCACTCATAATCTTCATTATTTCACTTATGCTAAAACTTTTACCACTACATATATTAATTATGTTGCATTCAGTTTTCTTAATTAAGCCTAAATAATACGCCTCGCAAATATCACGCACATCATTAAATTCTCTTTTTATATTTATATTGCCTAATTCAATTTCAGCTAATTTTCTCTTAAAAGTATCAACTACTTTTGGTATTAAAAAATGTCTATCATGAAATACACCGGTATAGTTAAAAAGTCTATAAAAAATTACAGGGAAGTTTTTCTCCAAAACATTTACTCTATTCTCCATCTCTAATTTACTTTCTCCATATAAATTTACAGGATTTATATCACTTACTTCTGTTAGTGGTAATTTTTTTGGGTTTCCATAAACACTCGCACTGCTTGCAATTAAAACTTTCTTAGGTTTTTGAGGCATTGAATTAAGAGCATTGATTAAATTTACAGTTCCTTCTACATTTACCTTTGTATATAACTCTTCGTTATCAATGGTTGAATTAGAAATTCCTGCTAAATGAATGACATAATCAGGCTTGATTAAATTTACTTCATCATTTACTTTTTTGTTGGCAATAATATTTGATTCAAGACAATATACATCGAAATTTTTTTTAAGAAGAAAATTCTTTAAGTGCCTTCCTGTGAAACCGTATCCACCTGTTATTAAAACTTTTTTTGTCATTAATTAGCTCTGCCTTTTAAGATCAGCATTTATCATTTTTTGAACTAATTTATCGATATTAGTAATGGCTTTCCAGCCTAATACATTCTTAGCTTTTGATGGATCTCCAATAAGCAAATCAACTTCAGCTGGTCTATAGAATTTTGGATTTATTTTGACTAAAGTTTTATTTGTCTTCTTATCAATGCCAATTTCATTTAAATCAGTACCCTCAAAAACTAATTTTATATCAACACAACTAAAAGCTTTAACTAAAAAATCTCTAATTGAGTGCGTTTCTCCTGTTGCAAGTACAAATGTATCAGATTTTTCAGCACTGAGAATTAAGCGCATACCTTCAACATAATCTTCTGCATCTCCCCAGTCTCTTTTTGCGTCCAAATTACCAATTTCAAGACAATCATTTTTTCCTTTTATAATTTTCGCTACACCATCTGTAATTTTTCTTGTAATGAATTCAATGCCTCTTAGAGGTGATTCATGATTGAATAAAATTCCTGAGCTAGCAAAAAAATCATAAGATTCTCTGTAATTTATTGTTCCCCAATGAGCCATTAATTTTGCGAAACCATATGGGCTTCTTGGATAAAAAGGAGTATCTTCATTTTGAGGTACTTCAACGACACTTCCAAACATTTCAGAAGTTGACGCTTGATAAAATTTACAATTTACTCCAGTAATCCTGATTGATTCCAACAGATTAATTGCAGAAGTGCCACTTGCTTCAATTGTCTGAAGTGGCTGTTTGAATGAAGCTGCAACAAAACTTTGAGCTGCTAAATTATAAAGCTCTGTAGGTTTGCAATCATTTAAAGCCCTGATGCAACTACTTAGATCAGTAATATCAAGATCAATAATTTTCAAATTAGGATGGTTTAATATTTTTAGTTCTTCGAGTCTCCAAAAATTAGGAGTTGATATTCTTCTTACACCACCAAAAACCTTATACCCTTTTTCTAATAAGTTTTTCGCTAGATAAGCACCATCTTGGCCTGTTAAACCTGTTATTAGAGCTTTCATAATGATTCCACAACTTCTTTAATTTTAGTTTCAAAAATTTTCTTATCAAATTTCTGTGCATTAATTATACATTTTTCCCTTGAAAATTTTTCTGAATTTTTTTCATAAAAAAGTATTGCATCTTTTATGCTCTTTTCATTTTGCTTATCAAAAAATACCCCAGTTGGGTTTATATCATTATGATCAACAACAGTTTCTAAGGCCCCTCCTTTTTTAAAAGCTATTACAGGAATTCCAAGTGATTGTGCTTCAACTGGGGCAATACCAAAATCTTCTTCAGCTGCAAATATAAAGGCTTTCGAGTTCGAAATTATATTTACCATATCTTTATGTTTTTGAAATCCTAAAATATTTATATTTTTTGAGTTTTCAGATATCTTTAAGATTTTTTTCATCTCAGGACCATCTCCAATTACAGTAAGTTTTTTATCTTTCAACTCTTCTTTGAAAGTTTTAACAATTAGATCAATTCTCTTGTAAGGTACAAGCCTAGAACAAGTTACATAATAATCACCCTCAGTGGATTCTAATGCAATAAATGAAGATGTATCTACAGGAGGATATACTACCTCTGATTTTCTTCTGTAAATTTTTTTAATTCTTCTCGATATGAAGTTTGAATTAGCAATAAATTTATCAACTCCATTTGAAGTTCTTGCATCCCATATCCTTATTCTTGACAATATGATCCTAGCAATCAAACCCAAAGGACCCATTTTTAAATTTGACTCGTCGAGATATTGATGTTGTAGATCCCATGCGTACCTTATTGGGCTATGACAATAACATATATGAGTTTGATCTGGACCAGTCAAGACACCTTTTGCAACTGCATGACTAGAACTGATTACAACATCATATTTAGACAAATCAAACTGCTCAACTGCAAAAGGCATAAAAGGTAGATATTTACGATAAAGTTTTTTTGAAAATGGTAAATTTTGTATGAAAGTAGTTTTAGACTTTTTATTGAGAATTTTTTTTCTTTGCTCTGAATCAAAATGATCAACAACTGTAAATAGATCAGCATCGGGGAAACAATTTATAATTGATGCAAGACAAGATTCTGCTCCTCCAAAATCTATAAGCCAATCATGTATAATTGCAATTTTCTTTTTCATAAATTCCTTAACATGTCCTCAATAATCAGAGTGGATTTATGCCATGAAAATTTCTTTACGTTTTCAAAGCCCTTTTTTTTAAGTTCAGTCCTAAGGACTTTATCATTATATATTTTTTTAATTTTAGTTTTGATTTCTTGATCATTATGAGGATCAAAATATATACAACTAGAGCCACCTACTTCTGGCATTGAAGTTTTATTTGAAGAAATTACAGGCAGACCACACTTTTGTGCTTCAATTATAGGCATACCGAAACCTTCAAAGTAGCTTGGAAAAATAAAAGCTACAGCACTGTTATACTCTTTAAGCAATTCTTCATCATTTAGGTAACCTGTAAATTCAATGAATTTTTTTTTATCTTTATCAACTTTTCCAGAGAAATTAAGATTTGCTCCTCCAACGACTTTTAAATTTATATTAAGTTCTTCAAAAATTTTAATAATTCTGTTTAAATTTTTTCTTGGATCAAGTGAACCAACTGTAAGAAAGAAATCTTTTTTGGTATTTTCAAGATTATAAAACTTGTCAGATACTGAGGGATAAGCTACCACAATTTTATCTTTATCAACGTTATAAGTTTTTTGAATATCTTCCTTAGCATAATTACTATCTGTAATAATTTTTTGTGAAGTTCTTAAGATTCTTGGAATCAGAAAGTTGTAAAATGACGCAAAAATTTTAGAAAACCACTCTGGGTGATGATAAAAAGCTAGATCATGTAATGTAGATATTTTATTTTTTACACATATAGGAGAAGTATTTGAAAGATTTAATAAAATGAAATTTTTTTTATTAGACAAAAATAGTGGCAATTCAACCTGCTCCCATAAATGTCCACCAAATAAACCAATCCTTCTAATACTTATATTTTTGATACTTTTTGTAATTTCTTTCTCTTTTGGAATTAAGATCTCATACTTAAAATTATTTAGAGAAATTAACTTCTTTAATATTTCTAAGCCATACCTTTGAACACCAGTAATTCTTTGTGTTAGAAATCTGCCATTTATATAAATTGTTCTATCAGATTTCTTCATAAATTTTTTTATAGTTTGCAGTAAGTCTCTCAGTTGTGAATTTATTCGACGTCATTAAAGCATTCTTAGAGAATTCTTTATAGTCAACACTTAAAGAGTCTATTATCTTATGTTTTAAATCTTGGATGTTATTCCTTAAAAAAATTAAGCCATTCTTATTAGGCATTATTACTTCTTTATTTCCTCCAGCATCAGATGATATAACTGGAACACCATAAAATAACGGCTCAAAACACGTTCGAGAAAGAGGTTCGTCCCATATTGACGGAACAATCACCCATGAACATAAATTATATGCATTGCTCGAATCTATATATCCAATAAATTTAATGTATTGCGATTCATATTTATGAATCAATGACTTGGTATATCTTCGATCACCTTCTCCAGCAACATAAAGACAAATATCATATCCGTCGTTATTCAGCTCTTCAAATGCTCTACATAATAAATCAATCCCCTTTTCATCCGTTAAAGTACCCAAAAATAAATATTTTTTTTCATATTTTTTTTCGCTAACATTTTTTGGAACAAATGCATTGAAAACTATATTTTTTTTGGCATTTTTGAAAAAGCCCTTATCGATGTGAAAATCAAGTATAAATTTTGAGTTGCCTACTACGTAATCAACGAAATTTGCCATCATTTTAATATGTGATTTAAATAAGAAATCACTTAATGGCCGATTTGCATTAGCTGATCCAACTGAAACAAGATAATAGTCTCTCAAAGTATGAATAATTTTTATTTTATTAATTTTTGCCAATAGCCATATAGTGCAACTAAAACCAGTAAGATTATTTGTATGAATAATATCAGGATCAAATTCTTTTAGAATGGGGTTTATTTTTAAGATGCTTTTAAGATTAAATGCATCAATAAAATGCCATAGAAATTTTTGAAAAATATTTAATTTATATAAATCATCTAAGTGTGCGATGTTCAAACCTGCAATCCTTTTAACTTGAACAGAATCAATATTCTCTTCTATATCTTTTTTTGCTGTGCATACTACAAGCACTTCAAAACCAGATTTAACTAAACTTTCGGCAAGTATCTGGGTCGAACGTTCTGCGCCTCCTTTTCCATCTGGAGCATAGAGAGAATTAAAAATTAAAATTTTTTTCACTATTATTTATTGATAGTCTTAAATTAATTTATCTATAAACATTATTGCTTGCCTCTTTATAAAAACAAAAACCAATAACTAGTAAAATGATTACATTTTCAAAAATATCAGTTGTAGTGCCAACAATTAGGCAACCCAAAAGTACAAAACCAAGTTTTATTGTTGATGTTTCTTCTGAAAAAATTAACTTTCCGCAAAGCCTATAAATATATAAATGGAAAATAATCCCAAAGATTCCAAATAAGCCATAAATATATAATATTGAATTATCTGCTGTTGAAAGTGCTTCAAACC
Source organism: Gammaproteobacteria bacterium (assembly GCA_002692425.1). Lineage (GTDB taxonomy): Bacteria > Pseudomonadota > Gammaproteobacteria > Magnimaribacterales > TMED112 > TMED112. Next base: position 13,085 of record NZKB01000007.1, on the reverse strand, counting down.
CAACATCTCCAAAACTTTTTATTACTGATCCCACTCCTCCAAACCCTGTGCCTAATAAAGAAACTATATAATTTGAACTATTCAATAATGTCGCATAGAATTCTGGCCACGTGTCCTCGAGCCTTATATCAAAACTACGAAAAAGAAAAATTTCAACAATAGATTTAGGATTTTCAAAATTTAAACCAAAACCTACTGATCCAATAATTAGAACAACATTGGATATTAGCAGAGAAAGTAAAAGAAACATTGAGATTGAAAGACTTCTTAAACCGAAAAGGAAAGGAGTCAATATTAAAAATGCACCTATTGCTGCTTTTGTTGTTGTAAGAATTAAACAAGCTAATGTAAGCAGGTAAAGAAATATTTTTATGTAATTATTTCTATATCCATATAATAAGTATATTGAAGAAACCATTATTATTATTGCTGTGTGAGCAGACATTCTGGTAAAACCCGATATTCTCGAAACTCCCGCTGTCCACCACTCTCTATTACCTTCAACATTTGTTCCCAGAATTTCAAGCTCAAAACCTACCCATGGAAACTCAATCATTGTATCGAGAAAGACCCCTATAACTGTTATTAAAAAAACATATCTAATGACTTTTTCGAAAATTTTATCCGAAAATATATTATGATCTATAAAAAAAAGGGCCCACAAAGGAGTCCAAGTATAAAAAGAAAACAAAGAAGAAATTACTCCATTATTGAAAACGCCGTAGATTATCTCCACTAGAAGAAATAGCAAAAACATCCATTTATAATAGTTTTTTGCTACCAATACTTTTAAAGCAGCGAACAAAAAAAGCAAAACTTTTGGCAAGTAATAAATTGCACTTAAACCAAGAAAAGATGAGTAATACCTTATCGGAGATGATAAAACTTCAAAAAAAAGCATTGCTATGATTAACACTAAGCCTATAGTATCTAACCGAAGGTTTAAGGCATTAATCATTTACTTATTTTTTAAATAAGAATTTAAAAAAGCGCCATTATTATTAACATAAATATAGAAACAATACAGATAAGTTATAAATAGCGAAAAGAATACAAAACCAATCACTATTAAAGACCTTGTGGGTGCGGATTTATATTTAGGTAATACAGGTTTTTCAATGTAATCTACTAAAAAGTAATCTTTCGTATTGGATAAAACAATAGTTTTTAGATTTTCTTCTATCAGTTTTGAGAAATTACTCTGGAAAGCTACATTTGAGGTTTTACTAACTTCCTCATTAAGGAATTCTTTGGCACGGTTAGCCTCGTTTTCTTGAATATTTCTTACATATGTATCTATATCTCTTACTAATTTCTCTAAGAGTTCATGTGAAAATGTTGGTGAAATCGATGTCACTGATAAAGAAATAATCCCGGTAAATTCATCATAGGATATATACAACATGTCGTCTTTTAACTCTTCAACAGCATCAAAAGTTGATGGAACTTTTCCTCTAATTTTCTTTTTCCACATAGAATTTTCAGAATCATAAATATCTTGGTCTATGGTAATTTTATCGTTCTCTTCGTCATAAATATCAGCGGCAAGTATTGTAATTGTTAAGTCATGTTCTTCAATAAAATTTGAGAGGAATGTATGCGATGTCATTATTCCAATAAATTCATCAGAAGAGATACCAACGTTTGAATTTGATAAATTAAGTCCTGCAAAGCTAGCAAGTCTATTTGCTGAAGAAGGAAGATCTAATTCACCTGTTGAATTTGAAAGACTAAATGAAGCTGAGGAAGTATATTTATTCTGCATAAAAAGTGCCAATGGAATAATAATCAAGGCAGATACAACAAATACATAACAGAAATATCTAAAATTTTTAGTAATGATTTTTATAAGATCAGAAATTTCTATATTCATAAATAAATTATATATATTCTATATCAATTTGGTGCCCAGGGCCGGACTTGAACCGGCACGAAGTTTCCTTCGAGGGATTTTAAGTCCCTTGTGTCTACCAATTTCACCACCTGGGCAAAAAATTTAGTTTTTAATTATATAGAAAATATTGGGCACTTTGTTGAATCTCTTATAACATCTGACTGTAAAGATAATATTCCAAAGCAGCATTGAAATTATTACTCCAATGCTTGCTCCTATAATTCCTAAAATATTAATAAAAATATATGAGAGAATAATATTTATAAAAGTAGATAAAATTAAAACATTACTTACAAATTTTTCGTCACCATTCATTAAAAGCAAGAATGAAACTGGTCCAAATAGAATGGGTAGAAGATAGGAGAAGCATAAAAAAATTGTGATAGTAACACTATTTTTATATTCTAAGCCAAATATAAAATCGATCAGTGACGTTCCAAAAATTATTACAAATATAAATGAAAAAATAGATATTAAAAGTAAAGGAACATAGACATTCACTAATATTTTTTTTAGGTTGTTCCCATAAAATATTTCTTTTTTCGCAAATTCTGTTTGTGTCAAAATACCAAGAATATTAAATAATTGAATAAATAAAATTGAAAATAATGTTGCTATTCTAAAATCGGCAGACAAGCTCATAGAAAGTAGCACTGACACTAATATAATATGAAAATTTTTTGCGACTACACCTGAACCAGTTACTAAAAGAAATCTAAAAGACGACTCAAAATACTCCAATAAAACTGATTTTTTGGGTAAAGAAAAAATTAATTTTAAATTTGTTTTTATAAAGAATATGAATAATGCTACTGCTACACAACCACATATAAATCTTAAATATAGATAATGATTCACAACCAATATATTTTGATTGATTGCATAAATAACACTTAATAAATATAAACCTGGGAAAATAAGTGCAAACATAAATTGAGAATTAAAAATTTTGTTTGCTCCCCTTTGGTAGGCTGTCATTAAAGAAAGAATTGAAAACATTATTACATTCAGTATTAAATTTATTGCTATCACAGCTGTATATTGATAATCCAAAAAGAAATAAACAATAGAAGATAAAGTAAAAATTAATAGCAATTGGGAGAATATCAAAAAATTAAGATAATCTTTTCTTTTTCTCGAATTTTTTTTATTTGATGAAATTTCTCTAATTGTTAAATCAAAAAATGGATTAATTAGGGGGATAGATAGTAACAATATTAATGAAAAAAATATTGAGAGCTCGCCAAATGAATCTTTACTTAAATATCTTGCTAGTATTATATTTGTGACCATCTGAATTAAAAATCCAATAGCTTGAAGCACAACCATGGTATAAGTTTTATTCAGAATATTTGTTTTATTTTTGGTTATCACGTGGCTCTATCCACCTCGCTAAATTAATGTCATTTACAAAATCATTATAAAAATTTAATTTATCTAACAAATCTAGTTTTATTAATTGATTGAGAGCAACTTTATGAGAACTAACTCCAACTTCTTTGAAATGCTTGTTTAAATTATCGTAGCAATTAGAAAATTTAGTAGCATTAGCCTGATTACAAATAAATATAAAGTCATGGATACCCTCATCATCTTCAGGGAAACCTTTCAATCCCTTCTTATAAACATTTTTTAAGTTTATTTTTTTCTCATCGATCTCTTTTCCATTTAAATCATAGAAACGTTTCCATTTTGATGCATAAAAATTTGTATTGTCTAAGTCTTGAATGCGATATTTGCTCAATAAAAATGCATCAAATCTTGTAATCACAACAAAATCGTAACTAATACTATTTTCATTTGAGTAAATATTCATTGCTCGTATTGAATGTTTTAAGCTATACCACCTGCTGATTGTGTTATTTTTTCTTTTTGGTTGATCCATGTTAAAAAAATACTTTCTTCGAAGATGTTTTAAATAATCTAATAAGTTATTTTTATGGAACTCTATATGATTTTCAAAAAAATAATTCTTTGGTTTTATTTCATTAATAATTTTGTCATTATCTTTGTGGCTCCATGAATGAAAAAAATAGTCAAAATCTGCATTGTTTTGTAATTCTAAATTTTTCTTCAGAGCTTTAAAGCAATCTATAGTATCTACTTCTTTTTTAGATTTTGAACTAACACCAGATGATAAGCCATGAATGCAAATTGCAATTTTCATTATTTCTCGTGTTCTTTAAACCATTTAATAAATTCTTCTAAACCAACTTCTAAAGGAGTATGAGGTTTAAATTCAATGTATTTTTCTAATTTTGAACAATCTGCGTAAGTTTTAAATACGTCTCCTTTTTGCATAGGCATATAATTGATATTTGCTTTTTTATCTAACTGATTTTCTAGGATCTCAATAAATCTCATCAATTTTACAGGCTCTCCGTTACCTATATTGAATAGGTTATATCTTGCATTAAAATTATCAGAGATAGGAGGTTTGTCCAAAAGCTTTAATATTGATTTGGTTATATCATCAATATAAGTAAAGTCTCTTTCAAGATTTCCTTTATTAAATACATCAATAGGCTTGCCGCTATCTATTAACTTCGCAAACTTATAATAGGCCATATCTGGTCTTCCAAAAGGACCATAAACTGTAAAAAATCTTAAACAAGTTATCGGCATTTCGTGAATGCTTGAATAACTATGGCACATAATTTCATTTGTTTTCTTCGAAGCTGCATACAAGCTAACAGGGCAATCAGTTGATGAATATTCTGTTAGCGGAAAATCATCTGCTCTACCATAGACAGAGCTTGAAGAAGCTTGAATAAAATGCTTTATATTCAAATTTTTTACTTCTTCCAACAAATTGAAAGTTCCAATGACATTAGAGTCAAGATAAGAATGTGGATTCGAGATGGAATATCTTACTCCCGCTTGTGCTGCAAGATTTATAACAATATCAAAATTATTTTCTTTAAATAATTGTCTTATTTCATCTTTTTTTGAAATATCAACTTGGTGAAATCTAAAATTTGAATTCTTTTTTAATATATTTAGACGAGATTCTTTTAAATTGACATCATAGTAATTATTTAAATTATCAATTCCTACAAAATTTATATTTTCTTTTAAAAATAATTTTGCTAAGTGAAAGCCTATAAATCCACCAGCACCTGTTAATAAAATATTCATAAGATATTTCTTAATTCAATTGGAAAGTCTGTACACACACCAAAACAAATATTTTTTGAGTAATCAATTTCGTTATTAAGATCTACAATGACAGAATTAGGCGTTAATTGCTTACCAGGATATGTCCAAATATAGTTTTTGCTGGTTAAAGTATAGTCATCTTGCTGATGCCAAAAATAATTAAAACCTTCAGTTTTCGAAAAAAAAGATAGGGCATCAAGATTTTTGCAATGTATCCATAAGTTTGATTTATATGAATTTAGAAAATTAGTATTAACTTTATATTTTGGAGAGTCATGTCCTAAAAAAATATCCCCATCTAAAATTCTTACATCTATTTCAACATCAAAGTTTTTAGAAATACAATCACTTATAGAATCAGGATTATTTTCAAAATCTGAGTTTTGACCATTTAAGTAAGCTCTATGTGAAATAATTTTCAATCTATTTGGTAATTCTTAATGTAATAGTCTAAATCTTCAGGTGTTCCAAGCCCCCACATACCTTGAATTTCATAGGTCCTTATATTTAGCTTATCTTTTATGGCTTGATTAAAAACCGGGCAAACGTAGAATTCATTATTAACTCTTATATCCTTTTCAATCATTTCTTCAGCATATTTCACGAAGTCTTTTCCTTTTGACCAGTAGTAAAAGCCAACTGTAGCATTATCTGAGATAGGGTTTTTTTCTGCGACTTCTGTTACATATCCATTCTCATCAACTTTAGCAAAGCTCCATTTTGGATGAGTTGCCTTAAAAGTAACTATGCCTCCATCAGCAGCACTTTCAGACATTTTATACATGAATTCAGTGGAATCCCATTCAACAAACTGATCTGAATTTGCAAAAAAGAGAGGATCATCACTATCAATGTATTGTTTTGCCAATAGAGCAGTACAAGCTGCTCCTTCGGTTAGTTCGCTAACTTCAACAATTTTACAATTAGGTGCAATTAAATTTAAAAGTGAATCTAATTGATATTTTTCTCTGTGTTCTTTTTGCACTACAAAGATAAAATTTGCATCAAGGTTAAGATTCTCTACAACAACTTGAATCATGGGCTTTCCTCTTACCTCAATTAAAGGTTTTGGGAATGTATATCCAGCTTGAGTAAATCTACTACCAGCTCCTGCCATCGGTATAAGAACATTCATTTTTTTATCCTCCCATTTATGGACAATTATATCTTTTATGTTGAGTTTTTCATTTATTTTTTCAAAAGTCAGCTCACTTGGAGATTTAACTCTCAAGATATTACAATTAGATCTACTTGCTGCTAATAGCCCAACTGGTGAATCTTCAATAATTAATGTTTCGTCAGGGGTGACTTTGTTATCAGCCATAGCTTTCCAATATATTTCTGGATGGGGTTTGCTATTGGTTACACATTCGTTAGACAAAATAGTGTCAAAAAATTTAATTATTCCCTGTTTTTCAAGGACGGTAACTACAGTTTCATGAATGGAATTTGAGCAAACTGCTAATTTCATACCCATCGAAGATAATTTTGTTAACAACTCAATATGAGACTGATTAATAGATATGTTTTCAAGTTCTTCTTGGGTTTTTAATTGTTTATTTTTCCACACTTCAGCATGCATACCCAATGGGAGCCCTTTATTTTTTGATAACATATCAAGCTTTTGATTAGTCTTTAAGCCATCATATGTCAGAAGATGTTCTTGATATGAAATTTTATACTTTTCAGGTAAAGCACTATTTAGAGCATTGAAATGTATTTCTTTTGCTTCAACTAGTACACCGTCTAAATCGAAAATAATTAACTTCATATTGTAGTGTAAATGGAGGCTGAGAACGGAATCGAACCGATGTTAACGGAGTTGCAGTCCGCTGCATAACCACTCTGCCACTCAGCCATAATGATATGTTTTAAATTAATATGTATATTTTTCATTCTTAAATGGTCCTTCTTTATTTAGCAAAGAGTAATTTTCTTGCTCAGTTGTTAGTTTGGTCAGTGTTCCACCGAATCCTGTTACCATCAAAGAGGCTACTTCCTCATCTAATTTTTTGGGCAATACACGTACATAAACTTCTTTTTCAGATTCATCTTTGAATGCAAATTTGTCTTTGTATAATTCAATTTGAGCTAGAACTTGATTACAAAATGATCCATCCATTACTCTGCTTGGATGACCAGTTGCTAATGCGAGATTAACTAATCTTCCTTCGCCTAGAAGAATTAAATAATCATTTTTCTTTCTATGCACTTTGTGAACTCCTTCTTTAATTTTTATCCATTTAAAACTTTTGAGATACTCTATATCAATTTCGTTATCAAAGTGTCCAATATTACAAATAACACAACCTGATTTCAGGGCATTAAGCATATTTTTGTCCAATACATTAATGTTCCCTGTAGTTGTAACTACAAGATCATATTTTTTTAATAGAACGTGATCAATATTTAAACCTTTTGTATCTACTTCACCATTTTTATACCCTGAAACAACTGAGAAACCATCGAAACATGCTTGCATTGCACAAATTGGATCTATTTCCGTCACATCAACTATCATTTTTTGTTGAGCTAAGGAATCAGCTGAGCCCTTACCTACATCACCATAACCAATAACAAGAGCTTTTTTTCCAGCTAATAGCATATCAGTGCCTCTTTTTATTGCATCATCAAGACCATGTCTGCAGCCATATTTATTATCATTTTTTGATTTCGTTATAGAATCGTTTACATTAATAGCAGGTACTTTTAAGTTGCCATTTTTTAACATTTCTTCAAGTCTTTTTACACCTGTAGTGGTCTCTTCTGATATTCCGTGAATATTTTCAAGCATTTCAGGATATTCTTCATGAATTTTTCTTGTTAAATCTCCACCATCGTCTAATATCATATTCGCAGCCCAAGGCTTTCCATTTTTATTTATGGTTTGATCGATACACCAATCATATTCTTGTTCTGTTTCTCCTTTCCATGCGAATACTGGAATTCCTTTTTTAGCTATTGCTGCTGCTGCATGATCTTGTGTTGAAAAAATATTACATGAAGACCACCTTACTTCTGCTCCTAATTCAATTAAAGTTTCAATTAGTACTGCGGTTTGAATAGTCATATGAATACATCCAATAATCTTAGCGCCTTTGAGTGGTTGCTCTTCTTTATAATTTTTTCTAAGTTGCATCAAAGCTGGCATTTCATCTTGAGCAAGTAATATCTCTTGCATCCCAAAATCAGCTAACGCTAAATCTCTAACTTTAAAATCACTCATTTTTCTTCGTAATAACTATGTCTTTCAATGTCATCTTCCTCAGTTTTAGTACCATACTGAATTTCTATTATTTTACAAACGTCATTAAAAGGATTTATTATTTGATGCCAATCACCTAACTCAATGTGTAAGCTTTTATGCTTTTCAAGTAAAATTTCAGATACATCTTCTGGAGATTTCTTTGAATAATTAACTAAACATTTTCCTGAGGAAACAAGCCAGATCTCATTTCTTTCAAAGTGTTTTTGAAGGCTCATTCCCTTTTTAGGCTCTATAACAAGCTCTTTAACTTTTACTTGATCATCTTCATATAAATTAAAAAATTCTCCCCAAACTCTTCTTTCAGAATCATACTTCCAATTTTTGAGAATCCAACTACTTGAATTCTTTTTATCATCACCACCTATACCAAATTTAAAATTTACTCCTTCAACATCCATCTCTGGAATATTATTTTTTACTCTATCCCCACCATTACAAAAAATAATTTCATCATCTGGATAGATATTTTTAATCTTTATTAAAGCGTTAATACAGCTTCCCAAGTTATCGTCCTCAAAAGAAATTACTTCATCAACACTTGATAAACTCTCTAGCACCAATTTTCTTTCATCAAAAGGCATGAATTCTTTTCCCTTTTTATTCCTAAGCCACTCATCACTATTAAGAGCGACTATAAGGCGATCACCAAATTTTTTTGCCTCACTTATATAGCTAATGTGGCCAGAATGAATTGGATCAAACCCTCCACTAACTACGGTTATTTTCATAAATCTGTTTCAAATATATCCTTTGTATAAACTTTTTCTTCAACGTCCTTTAGTTCCATTGAATTTCTATTAGAAATTATAATGTCTGAGACTTTTTTAAATTCATCTAAATCTTGATAAACTTTAGAATTGAAAAATTTTTCTTCCTCTATGAGTGGCTCATAAACCACAACTTTGACACCCTTAGCTTTAACTCTTTTCATCACACCTTGTACAGCACTTGATCTATAGTTATCTGATCCATTTTTCATGATTAACCTATAAATTCCAACACACTTAGGATTTTTCTGAATTATTTCATCTGCAATGAAATCTTTTCTAGTGCTATTAGAATCAACGATGGCTCGTATGATATTATTGGGAACTTTATCATAATTGGCTAAAAGTTGTTTTGTATCTTTTGGGAGACAATATCCGCCATATCCAAAGCTTGGATTATTATAGTAATTACCAATCCTACCATCGCTGCAAACTCCACTTATAATGTCTCTAACATTCAGCTCATTCAAACTACAAAAAGTATCTAACTCATTAAAAAAAGCTACTCTTAAAGCTAGATAAGAATTAGAAAATAATTTTATTGCTTCAGCCTCCGATGATTCTGTATGTATGATATTTATCTCATCTTTCTCTAGAGAAGTGTTTTCAGCCATTAAATTTGAGAAAGTATGACAGTCTTTTGTTTTACCACCAACAATTATTCTTGATGGATATAAATTGTCATGTAATGATTTGCCTTCACGTAAAAATTCTGGGGAAAAAAATATATTTTAAAAACCAGTAAGTTCTCTAATCTTTTTTGTAAAACCTACAGGAATTGTTGATTTTATAATAATTGTTCCATCATTCCTTATTCGCAAATAATTATGAATAGCTTTCTCCACAGAAGTCGTATCAAAAAAATTTAAATCTGGATCATAATTTGTTGGTGTGGAAATAATGGTTAACTCAGAATTTTTAAAAGCAACATTTGTATCAGAAGTAGCTTTAATTTTTATAGATTTTTTTTTGAGTAAATTATTGATATCTTCGTCAACTATTGGGCTTTTGTTATTATTAATCTTTTCAATTCTATTTTGATCAATTTCAAGAATTGAAACCTCGTGATTTTTACATAAAAGTACAGCTATTGAATAACCTACATAACCAGCTCCAACAATTGTAATTTTCATGTGTTAATTTTAACAGTATTTTAAAATATTACTGGATTCTCCCATGAGAAACCCTTATCCTCTCTGCCAAAATGACCATAACAAGAAGTCTCAAAATAAGTTGGCTTCAATAAGTTGAGTGACCTAATTAGTCCTGATGGAGATAAATCAAATTTTTTCTGAACAATTTTTGCAATTTCAGACAAATGTATCTTTTCTGATTCAAATGTATTGATATAAATTGATATAGGTTTAGGCATTCCAATTGCGTATGAGGCTTGGACTTCGCAATAGTCACATAGATTATTTTTAACTAATGATTTTGCAACCTGTCTTAAGCCATAAGCAGCAGAACGATCAACTTTTGTTGGATCTTTACCTGAGAAGCCTCCACCCCCATGTCTAGCCATACCGCCATAAGTATCTACTATAATCTTACGTCCAGTTAAGCCGCAGTCACCAACTGGTCCCCCAATTACAAAACGACCTGCAGGATTAATGAAGTATTTTGTTTCACTATCTAAAAGTGCTTTTGGCAAACATGAATCAATAATTTGTGTTTTAACAATTTCTCTTAAGTCTTCCAAATCCAGATCATCACTATGTTGAGTTGAAAGAACTATAGAATCAATACGTTTTGGTTGATAGTTTGAATCGTATTCTACTGAAACTTGTGATTTAGCATCTGGTCTTAAGTATAATCCTTGGGTTTTTCTAACTTCAGCATGTTTAAGCATTAATTTATGGGCTAAAGCAATTGGTAATGGCATAAGTTCTGGGGTCTCTTTGCAGGCATAGCCAAACATCAAACCCTGATCTCCAGAGCCTAAAACTTGATCTCCTGATATGCCAGCATCAATATCTTTGCTTTGCATAGATATGAGATTTTGAAATTCAAAGCTACTGCTTGTAAACCCAAGATCATCTTCGATGTAGCCTATATCCCTAATTACTTTTCTTGCAATGGCTTCATAATCGACATTAGCTTTTGAAGTGATTTCACCAGCAACAATAACTGTATTATTTTTTATGAGAGTCTCACAAGCTACTCGAGAATCTGAATCTGATTTCAGACATGCATCTAAGATTGCATCAGAAATTTGATCGCAGATTTTGTCAGGATGTCCCTCTGAAACTGATTCAGACGTAAAGATATAAGACACTACAAGCCCTCAATATTGATACCATTAATTTGTAAGGATTCTTTTATTAATGCATTCATTACAGCTTCAGTTTCTTCATCGGTTATATTATTTTCAAGTGCTTGAAACTTAAATCTATACCCAACCTTTAAAAGGTTTTGTTTTTTATTTTCAAATAAATCAAAGACAAAACAATCTGTCATTAGTTCAGAAGATTCTTTGTGCTTTTTAATCATTGCTGAAAGCTCTCCAAGATTTTCATAGTTATTGAGGCTGAATGATAGATCACGGTAAGAGGCAGGAAAGTCTGAAATTCTGTTTTGTTTCTTGGTAGGCAATTGTAAATTGTTGAGAACTATTTCAAAACTGAATACAGGTGTTTTCGTTTTAGATTCAACAAATTCTTTAGATAGCTTACCAATTCGACCAATATGTAAATCATCACAATAGACTTTTTCATATAGATCATAATTTTGAGACTGATCCAGTTCAAAATTTAATTCTTTACCTAAAATCTCAGAAAAAATTGTTTTAATAAGTCCTTTTAGATAAGAGAAATCAAGCTGGGCATTAAATTCTTTGAAGTTTTTATTGGTTCTACCACTAACAATAACGGCTAACTTATTTTCATTGCCATCTTTAGTATATATTTCGGAGAATTCAAAAAACTTTATAGAATCTTTCTGTCTATTTTGATTAAAGACCACATTTTCTTTAATTGATTTCGTTATGCAAACCCTCATCTTTGATCTTTTTTTATCTAGCGGGTTATCTACTGAAATTGCAGATTCATCTTGATTATCATTGAAAGGAAAATTCACCACTTCAAAAAAACCATTATTTACAAGGTAATCTCGACATAGTTCCTCAAAGTTTGCTTCTATTTTCTTTGCTTTAACAGGCAAGGCTAAAGCTTTCGAGGCAATATTATCATAACCAATCATTCTGGTGATCTCTTCTGCAAGATCATTTAGTTGATCTACATCTGATCTATGTGATGGAACCTCAACTTTGCCATCTGTAATGAAGTAGAGAGAGTTTAGGTAGTTTTTTTGTTCTGTTTCAGTAAGCTCAGTGCCAATTATCTTATTTAATCTTTCGGAATCAAACTCTACTTCAGTTCTATCTACTTTTCTTTGCTCTTTTTTTAATGCAAGTGATTTAATCTCTGCATGATCAGCCACAATAGCAATAAACCTTCTCAAAACTTGTTCTTGTACAAGAAAATCAACTCCTCTCTCAAATTTATATGAAGCCTCTGATGTGAGATTATATTGACGAGCTTTACCAAGAATCTCTTCAGGTTTGAAATAAGCACACTCAACTAAAACTTTCTTTGTATCTTCACTGCATGAAGTACTTTCATCGCCCATAGTACCAGCTAAATCCACGGCAACTCCGTTTATAGTGAAAACTAAATTTTCACCTTTAAGTTCAATTTCAGAGCCCAGTAGTGTTTTAAATTTTTCTTGTTTATTTCTTTTTTCAAGCACTAAAGGACCATCGATCTTTGTGGCGTCATAGCAATGAGTTGGCTGGCCAGCTTCATAAGCAAGATAGTTTGAAATATCGGTAAATAAATTGTTCTTATTTAGCTTTAGGTCTTGAAAGTAATTCTCTAGATAAGGTGCATAATCTTTTATATTTCCCTCAATTTCAATTTCAACAAAACTGATATTTGGACATAGATCTTCTGCTTTATTCTCAAATACTAAACTTGATTCTGGTATATCAGCATTATAG
>NZKB01000006.1 GCA_002692425.1 Gammaproteobacteria bacterium | reverse complement strand
CACCTAATTCCATCTCGAACTTAGCAGTGAAACGGTGAGGCGCCGATGGTAGTGCGTAAGCGCGAGAGTAGGTATTATCGGGCTTTTTTTTGTTCTTTTTTCTTACACGAATTTCCTTTATTATTTAATTTAAAGGGGAAAAATATTTTTAAAAATTTAATCATAGTAATTTCTGTTGTTGTGCTTAGTGCATGCGGCGGCGGAGGTGGAGGATCTTCACCAACACCAACCCCAACCCCGGCACCAACCCCGGCTCCAACCCCGGCACCAACCCCAGCACCAACCCCGGCACCAACCCCGGCACCCACCCCAGCACCAACCCCGGCACCCACCCCAGCACCAACACCAACCCCCACCCCAGCACCAACCCCGGCACCCACCCCTTTGCCGGAGCCAACTGAACTTATAAATCTAAGTAAGTTGAATGTTTGTTGGCAAGGAGAGTGTAACGATATTTTGCAAGCTGAATATTTAAAACCAGGCAGTACAGGCGGCGGAGAAGTAAAAGTTGGTAAATTTACTATTTACAGCAATAGATTGGATGAGGGTGCAAATTCACCTGTTTACCAGGGTTCGGATTGGCCGTATGCATTAATGCCAGATTTAAGAAATGAATATACCTGTGATTGGGAAAATTGTGCTACAGATTTAGATCAAAATTTATGGATATTTACGATTAACGAGGAAAGATTTTTAGCTCTTGACCCGACATCTGATGGAGATAGTTCAGATGCTTTTTTTGTTTATCAGTATGCTAATGATGAAACTGAGGCAGATGCAAATGGCATTAATGTTGAAAACTGGTTTACCTGGAAATATAACGGAGAAGCTTGGTTAGGAAACTCTTCACCAACTCCAACCCCAACACCAACCCCAGAACCATCGCCAGAACCAACACCAGCACCGTCGCCAGAACCGTCGCCAGAACCAACACCAGCACCGTCGCCAGAACCAACGCCAGCACCAGGATCTGTACCAGACTCTGATACAGATCCTCTATTTGATTATTTATGGGAAATAAATAATACAGGCCAGAATAATTTTGCAACAAATGGTGGAACTCCAGGAGCTGATCTAAATCTAAGACAAGCATGGGTCGATGGGTATACAGGTAACGACGTCGTGGTAGCTATTGTTGATGAAGGTTTAGAAATATTACACGAAGACTTATCAGGAAATGTTTTAGAAGGCCAATCTTATAATTTCTTAAATAATACTAATGATCCAACATTAGATGTTAATGAAGACAACACAGGAGATCATGGCACATCTGTTGCTGGAATCATTGGCATGAAAGCTTTCAATAATGTTGGTGGTGTTGGAATTGCCTATGATGCATCTCTAGTGGCTTATAACTATCTTGAAGCCCAATCTTCAACCAATTTTTCAAGATCATTTGGAGGTGATTTATCCAGTATTGCGGACGTTTTTAATGGCAGTTTTGGTTCAAGTTACGGGAGTAGTGCTACAACATACAGTTTTCCTTCAATCAGCACTTCTAGACAAAACATTTACAGATCTGGAGTTGAATCTGGCAAAGTTTATGTAAGGTCTGCTGGGAATGATTTCTATGACAATGGGCCTTGTGGCGGAGCTCCTGATAGAGAATCTCAGAATCTTTCATGTACTGGTGTAGAAATTGATGACACTAAAAACTTTGAAGAAGTTATTACAGTTGCTGCTTTAAACGCTGACGGGGTTAAGAGTTCATATTCTACACCTGGGTCGACAATCTGGGTTTCAGGTTTTGGTGGTGAGTATGGTATTAATGAAGATGTCTTCAATGCATCATCATATTTAGATAGAGGTCCTGCAGTAATGACCACAGACCAATCAGGATGTGATGCAGGTTATTCTTCCACAGTTGGAAGGAAATATAATAGATTCAATATACCTGGCACAACATTTATACCAAATGAACTTAATGCCGATTGCAATTACTCAAGTACCTTTAATGGAACGTCGGCTGCAGCTCCAACCATAACTGGGGTAGTGGCTTTAATGATGAGTGCAAACCCTCAATTAGATTATAGAGGAGTAAAACATATCTTGGCTGGCACTTCGGAAGTAATTGACGCTAATAATCGTGTCATTCGAAACGGTGTTGAACTACATAGCTGGGTTACCAATGCAGCAGGTTATACATTTCATAATTTCTATGGATTTGGTAAAGCAGATGCTGATGCTGCTGTAGCAGCAGCAGCAACTTTTGATCAAAGCTCTTTAGGTTCTCAAAGTTTTCAAAATAGGCTTGCCGAATTTACGACCCCAATTGACATTCCGAATGCAGAGGGTAGGTCGGCTTCAATAAATATAATTTCTGGAGCTGGGACGCAGGGTATAGTCGAGTTTATTAGACTAAAAGTTAAATTTAATGCCTCTCAATCAGTCACATTAAACGATATTGGTATAACCCTTACCTCACCATCTGGAACTACCCATAGTGTGTTACAACCATTTACAAATGTTGCTGGCCAACCAACTTTTTATTGGGCCATTGGTGTAGCAGGCTTTTATGGAGAGACCCTCAATGGAAATTGGCAAGTTACAGTATCAGATTATAGTGATGATGTTTTAAGCCCTGGTGCATGGGAGGGATTCGAATTGGAGGTTTATTACAGGTAAAATGAAAATAATGAGAATTGTTCTTTTATTGATTGCGATTGTAGTTCTAAATGTTATTTTTGCAGATAGATATCTAATACCAACAAAAACCATACCTACCGATCAGATTGTTTACTCGGATAAAAGTCCAAAAACAAAAAATGAGTTTGTTTTACTTAATTCCCAAGTTTATCTTGATGAAACCAACTCCATTGAAAGTGACGCTTTAACTACCATAGGAAAATATAAAGTTGCCACAACTGCTGAAAGATATTTACCTCTGGGTGGTCAAAAACTTACCTCATTAAAAGCTGTAGAAATGCCGAATGGGTCATTTGAATTAACTGATCTTAAGATTCTCATTCAAATTAAAGATTCAAACTTTTTATATTCTATCCAATCAGATTATGGTTTAAATGAGCTTGAAGTATTTCCTTCAATTAATACAGCAGTTTATTCGGTAAGAAACATTCAACAAATTAACGAAACTGTAGCTTCGCTTAGTAACGATTCAAGAGTATTAAACGTGTCCTTTAACCTTGTTGAGATGACCGAAGTCGCTGAATAAAATAAAACTGATCTTATCTAAATGTTTTATAATTCAAAAATGATGAAAAAATTAACTTATCTCTTCTTAATGTTACTAATTGCTGGATGTACACCAGATTCAGAATTTGAAAAATATAAAAAACATGTCGTAACTCTCGCTTCAGATAAGTTTGAGGGTAGAGCTCCTGGGACTGCAGGTGGGGAAAAAACAAAAAGTTATATTGCAAATCATTTTGAATCTTTGGGTTTAAATTCTTTTGGTGGCTCCTACTTAATGCCTGTAAACCTCACTGGCATAAATTTAAATGTTGATGAGTCGTATTTTAATCTTTCTGTTAACGGGGAAATGGTTGATATAAATTACAGGACAGATGTAGTTTATGGCACAACAAGACAGATAGAAGAAGTAGCTTTTGATGATAGTGATTTAGTATTTGTGGGCTATGGTGTAAATGCTCCTGAGTATGATTGGAATGACTACAAAGTTGATGTAACTGGCAAAACAGTTGTTATGTTGATAAACGATCCTGGATTTGAGCTTAAAGGAACAGAATTCAATGGTAAAGCTATGACTTACTACGGACGATGGACTTACAAATTTGAAGAGGCTGCTAGGCAAGGTGCTGCCGGAGTTTTAATTATTCATGAAACTGCTCCTGCCTCTTATCCTTGGGGTGTTGTTGAAAATGGTTGGTCTGGTGAACAATTAAATCTCACTTTTGCAGATCGTAATTTAGATAGATCAGCCCTTGAAGGATGGATTACCCTTGATATGGCTGAACAGTTGTTTGCTGAATTAGGTTCTAGTTATGATGAGATGAAAAGTTTAGCTCTTTCTAAAGATTTTCAACCTGTTGCAATGGAAGGCATGAAGCTTAGTTCCAAAATGGTTAGCTCTATAAGAACTTCTGACTCTCATAATGTCGTTGGATATGTTGAAGGATCAGAAGCACCTGAAGAATTTGTCTTGATAATGGGTCATTGGGATCATATGGGAGTTGATGAAAGCCTTGAAGGCGATCAAATATATAATGGCGCAGTTGATAATGCTACTGGAACAGCTGCAGTAATGCATATGGCCGAAACATTTTCTAAAAGAAAGCCAAAAAGGTCAGTAGCATTTATAGGACTTACAGCTGAAGAATCCGGCTTATTGGGTTCTGCTTACTTAGTTGAGAATGCACCTTTTGAATACCGTAATGTCATTGGAGGACTAAATTTAGACGCTTTTCCTGCAATTGGTAAATCAAAAGATATTACAATCATAGGTTACGGTGCCTCAGAGCTAGAAGCTGTTCTTGATAAACATGCTTCTGTTCAAGGCAAATACTTAGCTCCTGATAAGTCTCCAGAAGCTGGGTTTTTCTATAGATCAGATCATATAAATTTTGCCAAAAAAGGCATCCCAATGATTTACGCTGATCCTGGTATAGATCTTGTTGATGGTGGAATAGAAAAAGGTTTAGAGCTTGCAAGGAATTACACTGCGAATGACTATCATAAACCAACAGATGAAGTGAGAGATGATTGGGATTGGGAAGGCATAGAACAAGATATGGATATTTTTACCAATTTTATAGATGATTTGGCTAATTCTGGTGAATATCCAAACTGGTATATAAAGAGCGAATTTAGAGCGTTGAGAGATGCCTCTAGAAATGAATAGGAGCAACAATTAGTATTACAGAAAAATCTCACTCAGCTTTTCTAAAATGGCGTAAACTGCCGGCTCCAACACGAGGAGAATACATAAGAAAATTCGGGCAAGCACTAAGAATGAAAAAGCCGAAAGTTTCTGAACAAATTACTAAAGAAGCAAAAAAAATAATCTCTGAAGGAGAAGGCGAAACTCAAGAGGTTATTGATATGTGTGATTTTGCAACAGGACTAAGCAGACAATTATACGGTCTGACAATGCCAAGCGAACGTCCTGAGCATAGATTACAAGAAATATGGCAACCACTTGGAGTGGTGGGATGTGTGACAGCTTTTAATTTTCCTGTTGCCGTTTTCGGTTGGAATTTCTGTCTTGCCGCTGTTTGTGGAAATAGCATTATTTGGAAACCAAGTCCTCATGCTGAAGGTTGTGCAGATTTAGTAAAAAAAATTTGGGATGAAGTTGCCGATGAGCACAAAGATTTAGTTTTAATTAAAAAAGGGGGCAACGAAGCAGCAATTGAACTAGCTGAAGATCAAGGAATTGCACTTTTCTCAGCAACTGGCAGTTGTGATATGGGTAAAGCATTAGCGCCAAAAGTAGCAAAGAGGCTTGGTAGATCTCTCTTGGAGTTAGGTGGTAATAATGCAGCAATTGTATGTAAATCTGCAGACTTAGATTTAACTATCAAAGGTATTACTTTTTCCGCTGCTGGGACAACAGGACAAAGATGCACAACATTAAGAAGATTATTTGTACATAGTGAAGTTCATGACCTTGTTTTGACTAAATTAAAAAAAGCATTTAGCCATCTTAAGATTGGTGATCCAATGGATAGAAATACGCAAGTTGGACCATTGATATCTGAACAAAGTTTTAAACAAATGCAGGAAAAACTAACTTCATGTAAATCAAAAGGCCTGACAGTTACTGGTGGAGACAGAATAGATCATGCAACAGAAATTTATGTGACACCAGCAATCGTTGAAACAAAGGAACATATTGATGAAATGAATGAAGAAACCTTTGCACCAATTCTATATGTTATGCCTTTTACTGAATTAAAAGATGCTGTCCATCTTCAAAATTCAGTCAAACAAGGTTTAAGTAGCTCAATTTTTACGAATGATGTAAGAGAATCTGAGTTTTTCTTAGGTCCAGAAGGTTCAGATTGTGGAATTGCCAACGTAAATATTGGAACTAGTGGAGCAGAAATAGGTGGTGCTTTTGGTGGTGAAAAAGATACAGGTGGTGGTAGAGAATCAGGATCAGATTCTTGGAAAGCATACATGCGCAGAACAACAGCAACAATAAACCATGGAGAAGAATTACCACTAGCGCAAGGTGTTGAATTTGACTAGTGATTGATAATATCTTTTACTTAAAATTACGGGGGAAAAATGAAAAAGTTAAATTATTTTTTTAGTATTTTAACTATTGCTTTGCTTGCTGCGTGCGGTGGTGGCGGTGGTGGAGGATCTTCACCTGCACCAATACCAACACCAGCTCCAACACCAGCTCCAACACCAGCTCCAACACCAGCCCCGGGACCTACACGATATTATCCTTCCTCAATTATTGTTGGAAAAGCTATTGATGGTTACTTAGAGAATGCCACGGTATGGATAGATGAAAATTTCGATTTTGTGCAACAAGATATAGAAATATCTTCAATCACAACAGAGGGGGGAACATTTGCATTTGATGCAACTGATAGATTACTAGCAGCAGGTATTATTGAACTAGTTCCAGAACCAACACCCACACCAGAGCCAACGCCAGCACCAACGCCAGCACCTACACCAGCACCAACACCGGCACCTACACCAGCACCAACACCAGCCCCTGAACCTCAATTTCAATTTGTTGAAGGTGGATTGGAATTATGGGAAGAACTAAGAACTTGCTTATTAAAAAGACCAATTGTCGTTTACGCAGATGAAAATTCTGTTGATAGCTCTAGAGGACAGGTGGTTGAGCCGTTTAAAATGATCTTGCCAAGACTAAGTAAATACGGTGATGAGGAAGTCTTTGTCACACCTTTCACAACTTTACTCACTGAACTGATAATTGAAGCTAAACGAGAGGTTTTAGAGGAAGAGCTAACAATAGAACAAGGTTGCGCTGAAGAAGGTTGGGCTTTGGATACTGAAATTGAATCAAAAGTTGACGAATTTGATCAAAGATTTAACAATTTATATGGATTTACAATCTCAGATCTGGTGCAAGATTTTGTTGGAGCGACAGAAGGTAATATCACAGAAGAAAGAGCAGGCGAATTAGTAGATATATTCTTACAACAGGTTCTTCCACTTGAGCAGAATCTTACAACTGAAGTAAGTGACAGATTTGATCAATTTTTACCAGTAACTATGTATTTAAATGAAGAGGCTAGAAATAAGATTTTTCAAGAAGGCGATTTAAATGATATTGAGTTTAATTTTCATGGCAGCTTCATAAAGCAAATAGATACTAATCTCGAGAATAGATTTAAATTTTATGCCACAGAAGTAACACTTAACGACCAAAATCAACTTACTAGATATTTTTGTTCACCTGACTCAATTTCATCCTGTGTGTATGATGAATTTTCTTTAAATGGTGTCAAAAGAAGTGCTCGAAATTATAATTTTCAACAAACTTTTGTAGATGAATCTGTTGATTTATCAAACCTGCCTACGCCATTTACAAACACTGACTATGAATTTGGAATAGGTGTCGAAGATTTTGGATTTTGGGATTACGATCCAAATAGACCTAATCAAGAATATCAACTCTACTGTCAAGAAAGAAAAAGGTTTGGATTAGTAGCTCAAGATGGTGATGATTTGAGCGGTAATCCAGCTAGAAAACAAATTTCATTATTAGTGCAAAAGGACACACGCGATCAAAACAATGAAAGCTGTTATCCAATAAGAGATTGGTTTGCAGAGTTAATTGAATATCAAACTTATAACATGTTTGGACTGACTGAAGGTGATGGAACAAGTGTAGCTATTACAGAGCCACCATATTCTAGAGGACTTCCTCAATTTTTTGATTGTTGTGGAAACTCTGTTTTAGGATTTTCTCTTATTGATTACTTTAAGAATCCGGAACAATTCGATAACCAAGACATTATTAGTGATTTATCAAGTCTTGATTACTCCTTTGGCAATTATCCGTTTTATGCAAGAAGAGGTTTGGGTACCTCTTACACCTTTATTACTAGAGATAGTAGCTCAAGATTACAATGGACTTTCAGTTCCAATAATTCAAATTACAGATGGTTAAATGAATTTTCGCATACTACTCTTCCATTGGGAGGTGGACAAGGAGAGGAACAATATAGATACTACAGCGCTCAAGCAAGAGAAGAATTCTTCAATAAATTAGAAGAATATGGACTGGATGAATTGAAAGGGGATCAAGGAATACCAAATTATACTGAAATATCATCTATTATTATTCAATCTTCGAAAAGTAATGGACTCGACGTAAGACATACACCTTTATATCTGAACCTAACACGACAACAAAATAATCTTGGAGAGAAATATATTGGTGATGCAACTCAGGCAAGTATATTGCACCGACTAGATAAAGATGAAATTATTGGCAAACTGCAAATTGGCGGGATTACAGCTGAAAACGACTTTAAATTGTTGGTCAAGCATAATGGCGCATTTAATCCTTATTTAACGAATAAGAATATTAATATTGAAGTCACACTGACTCAATATAAAGAAGGCAGTAATCCTGGTGTAAAAACTGAAGATGAAAGCAGAATTACAATGTCTCTGCCAATGATCATGAATTCTACAATTGAAGGTATTAATTTTGCTCCAACTGGATCAGCGAATATAACTTTTGAATATTTAGGTAATGCAGTTAATGAGGCTTTAGAACTCACAGAAGAGTTCAATTTGACAGGCCTGGATAAAGATATTTATGCTGGATATTTAAATTTGTTGATAAGTTTCTATGCTCTTCTAGACGACACAGCAAAACAAAATTTTGATAGGCACTTTGATGTTAAATCCTACTTATCTGTTAGCTTGAATAATAATTTTGTAAATAGTGGTATGCCGCTTTGGAGAAGTTTTGATGTATTTGAAGGTCCAATTGAATATTTCAGTCAAGGATCATCAGGCACCAACAATGATTTCGAAAATCTTATTTACTTTGAGAAAGACGTCGTTGATATGGGTGCAAACAACAGTGGAACAGTCTGTGTTATTCTTTCTGGCAAACAGGCAAGCACAGTCACAGCTAATCTTGTTGTAAGGGGACCGGAGCATTTTGATTATAATTCTGAAGTTCCTATCAATACTACTGACCTGGCGCTTTCTGCTCCAATTATTACTTGGGGCACTGAAACAGGACCAAAATGTATCTCCATAGAAAAATCCGATTCATACGATGATTCAGCTTACGATAAGTTAAACGCATTTTATTATCTTGAAATAGTGCCGGAGGGTGAAGGGATTGTTTATCGTGGTGATAAACTTCTACTTAAAGTGCCTGATACGATTCAATAATTTTGTATTCTATTAAATTTAAGACTATTGCCTTAGGATAATGGTATGTTTACCGTCGGATTAACAGGAGGAGTTGCAGCAGGCAAAAGTACCGCAACAAAGTTTTTTGAAAGTGAAGGCATTCATGTAATTGATGCAGATATTATTTCCAGAGATTTGCAACTTAAAGACAAGCAAGGCTATGTAAGTATTGTGAAAAAACTTGGATCCGAAATACTTGATACCAACGAAGAAATTGATCGAAAAAAAATTAGAGACCTGGCATTTAACGATTTAAGACTAAAGCAATGGTTGGAAGATTTAATGCATCCATTGATTCAGCAAGAAGTTCTTGAGCAGTTCGAAAATGTAAAATCTTCTTGGGTTATTTATTCAGCACCTTTGTGGAGTAAAAAAAATATTTTTGATAGAACCCTTGTCGTTGGAACAACAAAAGAATTACAAATACAAAGGATTATAGAGAGAAATAATTGCTCAGAATCGGTAGCAATCAAGATTATTGAAAGCCAAATAACCAGCAATCAAAGATACTGTTTCGCTACAGACTTAATAATGAACGATGGAAATTTAGAAAACTTTAAGAAAAAGTTAAACTTTTATTTTAAACTTTATACAAACTTGGCATATGAAAAAAAAAATTAACTTAACATGCCCCGGTTGTAAAAAAATCGTTGAAATTGATTCAAAATTTAAACCGTTTTGCTCAAAAGCTTGCAAGAGTATTGATTTTTTAAGATGGGCAAATGAAGAAGTAGCAATTGAAACTTTTGAAGATCAAGTTGATGACTAAGATGTTTTGTTTTGCTCTCTACGTTTTTTGTGCTCTTCATATTCTTTAGAACTCATTGTTTGTATTTTTATATTGAATAATATTTTGACAATATCATCTTTGAAGGATTCAATCATCGCATCAAATAAATAGAAGGACTCTTTTTTAAATTCATTAATAGGATTTCTTTGTGCATAGGCTCTTAAGCCAATATTGCCTCTCAATGAATCAATATTTTGCAGATGTCTTTTCCAGGCTGCATCCATAACTTGAATTGCAATTTGTCTCTCTAGTTCAGCCTTTCTTTCTTTTAGAGGACCAAATTTTTCAAAGTAAAATTTTTGATAAAAATCGTTCATGTAATCCATCACTTTGCCAAAATTCAAACCCTCTTTTTCAAGAAGATTGAAATCAGGACTGACACCCAATGATTGGGTAAGGGTTTTATCTAAGTTATCAAATCTCCAACTGGAATTTTGATCTTCAGGCAAGAGTTTGTCAGCCGTTTTTTCAAGGAGATTATCTAAATACTCAAAAAGTAAGGTTTCAGAGTCGTTTTCTTCCAGAAAATAATCTCTTAGTTTGTAAATTGTTAATCTTTGATCGTTCGAGACATCATCATACTCAAGTATTTGTTTTCTAATTTCAAAGTTTCTGTTTTCTATTTTTTTCTGAGCATTTGCTATAGCATTATTTAGTAATGGATGTTCAATACTAGTGTCATCCATTCCATCACTGAGCCTGGTAAAAAGCTGTTTTCTATTTTCATCAATGAAAAGTCTTAAAACATTGTCATCCAATGACAAAAAGAATCTTGAATAGCCTGGATCACCTTGTCTGCCTGATCTACCTCTTAGCTGATTATCTATTCTTCTAGATTCATGTCTTTCTGTTCCAATAACATGCAAGCCACCTGCTTCTATTACTTGATTGTGTTTTTCTTCCCAATCTTTATCACTTTCTTCTTGCTTACCACCTAATACGATATCAGTACCCCTTCCTGCCATGTTTGTTGCTATTGTGATTGCACCTGGTCTCCCTGCCTCTGCGATTATCATTGCTTCTTTTTCGTGGAATTTGGCATTCAAGACTTGGTGCCTAACTCCCTCCTTTTTTAATCTATTCGATAGCTTTTCTGAACTTTCAATTGAGGCTGTCCCAACAAGAATAGGTGCTGATTTTTCATGAATTTCCTTAATCTCTTTCACAAGTGCATTAAATTTGTCTGTTTCATCAACATAAACTACGTCGTTCACATCATTCCGAACCATTTCTTGGTTTGTTGGTAACACCACAACATCCATACCATAAATTTCTTTAAATTCAGCAGCTTCAGTATCAGCCGTTCCAGTCATACCAGAGATTTTATCGAAAAGCCTAAAGAAATTTTGATAAGTAGTTGAAGCTAAAGTTTGGGTTTCTTGTTGTATTGGTACACGTTCTTTGCACTCAAGTGCTTGCATTACCCCTTCAGAAACTCTTCTGCCTGGCAATTTTCTTCCTGTATTGTCATCAATTAAAACAACTTTGTTATTTTCTACCATGTAATGTACGTTTTTTTCGAATAATAAATTAGCCTTTAGTGTTGCTTGTATGTATTTCAGAAATTTTAAATTGTTTGTTGTATAAAGACTTTCATCAGGTTTAATTAAATTTCTATTCACAAGAAAGTTTTCAACTTTTTCGAAGCCATCATCAGTTAATTCAACTGATCTAAGCTTTTCATCAATTAAAAAATCACCCTTTTCGTTATCTTTTAAGGGCTCTTCTTCTGTACCTTCTCTCATCTGACGATGTAAGTTTGGCAATAACTTTAAGAAAACAGGATATGCAGAAGCATCATCATCTGTTGCACCTGAGATAATTAATGGTGTCCTTGCTTCATCAATTAATATTGAATCAACTTCATCAACAATTGCGAAATTTAGATCTTTTTGCGTTTTTTGATTTTTGAATAAAACCATATTGTCTCTTAAATAATCAAAACCTAACTCACTACTAGTGCAGTAGATGATGTTTGATTCATATGTTGCTTGTTTATCTTTAAAATCTTGTGCTGAAGTCAAGGCACCAACACTTAAACCAAAATATTCATAAACAGGTTTCATCCAGTTAGCGTCTCTTTCAGCAAGATAATCATTAACTGTTACTACGTAAACTTTTTTACCTAATAATGCATTAAAGATAGCTGGCAGTGTAGCCACCAGAGTTTTACCTTCACCAGTTTTCATTTCAGTGATATTTCCATCGTTAAGAACGAGGCCACCAATTAATTGACAATCATAGTGTCTAAGGCCAATTGTTCTTTTAGAAGCTTCTCTGACTGCGGCAAAGATATCAATTAGAGCATCACCTGCATTTGCATTGATCTTTCTGAAATCTTCTGCCGAGAGTTTTGATATTTCATCTTCTTTTAAATTAATTTTTTTGACAATTTTCTCGTAACCATCAACACGTCTTTGATTTGAGGATTTAAACAGATTGCCAAGGATGTTAAACATTATGCTAGTTCTTCAGATACAGGTTTTAAGTAATTAATAGGAGCATCTTTAATTTCATCAATCTCTATTATTTTGTAGGCATTTTCACTTTCAATTTTTTTAAGAAGCTGATTATTCAGAGCATGACCAGATTTAAAACCATAAAATTCGCCGATTAAATTATGGCCAAGTAAATAAAGATCACCGATTGCATCGAGCATTTTATGTTTTACAAATTCATCGGCAAATCTTAAACCACCTTCGTTAAGAATATCTTCATCTCCAATGCCGATAGCATTATCTAGGTTCGCTCCTAGTGCTCTATTATTCTTTTTAAGCATTTCCAAATCGCTATAGACTCCAAAGGTTCTAGCCCTACTAACTTGTCTAATAAAAGATGTTTGAGAGAAATCAATTGAAGCAGTTTGTGGATACTTTTTATAAACTGGATGATCAAATTCTAGGCCAAATGAAACCCTAAAACCTTTATATGGTTTGATTTTTGCTATTGCGTCGTCTCTTTGAACTTGAACCGATTTTGTAACATAGATAAATTTTTTAACAGCACTTTGCTCAACAATACCAGCCGCCTGAATTAAGAAAACAAATCGAGTAGAGCTGCCCTCCATTATTGGAATTTCCGGTCCATCACAGTCGATGATGCAATTATCCACACCAACTCCGGCTAAAGCAGACATTAGATGTTCAATTGTTGCTATTTCAGCTCCACCATGTTCAAGTGTAGTAGATAAAGTAGTATCTCCCACAAAATTTGCTTGAGCAGGGATTTCAATCACCTTATTACCTTCAATTTTTCTAAATAATATTCCAGTATCTGGATCTGCAGGATGCAAAGTTAGCGTTGCTTTTACACCAGTATGCAGCCCGACACCTGTTGCAGACGTTTTATTTCTAATCGTTCTTTGAGCTAACATAGGTTTGATATTTTAGTGCATTAAATAAAAATTTAATATCACAGTTTATTGCTTACAGTAAAAAGTCCTATTGAAACTGCAACTGAGACATTTAAGGACGATACCTTGCCCTTTTGAGAAATTTTCAGAGTGTCATCGCAACTTTTTTCTACTAAAGATCGTATGCCTTTTTCTTCATTGCCGAATACCAGCACATTTTTTTCTGAAAAGTCCCTTTTTTCTAAAATTTCATGTGCATGTTCTGAGAAACCTGAAACCCAGTACTCATTCTCCTGAAGCTTTTTTATTGTTTCTGTAATATTCGTTGCTTTATATAAATCAAGGTTAAAAACACCACCCGTAGAAGTCTCAATCACAGCAGGATTAGAATATTCAGCAGAGTTATTTTTAGGGATAATAACTGAATCCACTCCAAAAAAAGATGCACTTCTTAAACAAGAGCCTAAATTTCTGGTATCTTGAACTTCATCGAGGATTAAAACTAATTTCCCAAGATTATAATCACTACTTTTCAGGTCTTTAACACTTGGTTCTTTACAATAAGCAATAAGCTTATTGTCCTTAATATTAATCTTGATATTTTTTCTATGAGCCAATTCAAGAATTTCTTTAGCTTTCAAATTATCTGCTTTTCCAGCAATAGAAATCACTTTTTCACTGTGATATGCAACTAATGATTGCATTGCATGAATATTCTTTATCTCTATGTTCATTGTGTTAATAATATAACGAAATTTTTCCTTCCAATTCTTTTATGTCTCCAATGAAAACATCTATTCGATCACCTAAGGAAAATTTATTTCCCCGTCTTCTGCCATCTAAAGATTGGTGACGAGCATTATATCTATAAAAATCATTGGGCAAATCATTTACATGCAATAGGCCGCTAGTAAAAAGCTTTGGTAAGTCCACGAATAAACCAAATTCTTTTACCCCAGTAATATAACCAGAGAAACTTTTGCCCGAGAATTGCTTTGCATATCTACAAAGCAAATTTTGAATTACTTGTTTTGATGCAAATTCAGCTGCTCTTTCTTTTTCAGAACAGTCTTCTAGTATTAATTGAAGGCCTTCAAAATTAAACTCCTCACTCTTTAAAATAGAAATAATCATCCTGTGAACTAATAGATCTGGATATCTTCTTATAGGCGAAGTGAAATGAGTATATTTATCAAACTTAAGACCAAAATGTCCCTTATTTAGTGTGCTGTATTCTGCTCTTTGCATGGATTGCAATATCAGCATATTTAAGATGGGGGCATCCTCTCTTTTATTTAGCTTTAAAATAAATGCCGAAATATTCTCAATATCTTCAATATTTCCGTTCCAATTAATCCCTCTGTTTTTTAAAACCTGAGACAATCTTTGAATTTTTAGACTTTCTGGATGCTCATGATTTCTATAAACTCCCTCTTTGGCATACTGACTTATAAAATCAGCGGCAGATATATTAGCAGCAAGCATGAATACTTCGATTAATTTATGCGAATTTAATCTTTTTCTATCATTTATGTGCTTGATATCCCCATCTGAATTAGTTTGAAAGAATGGTTCAGATATGGTGAAGTCCAATGCACCTCTATACCCTTTATTGATTATCAGTTTATTAAATAGCGCAATTGCTGCTTTTAATGATCCAGCATAATTAGAATCTTCTACACCATTAATCAGCTGATTCTCAACTTCAGTATAGGTTAGCCTTGCAACAGATTTAATTACCCCTCTATGAAATTTATAACTTTTTATGTAACCATCTTTATCGAAATCCATCTCAATGCATAAGCATCTTCTGCGTTTATTCGGTTGTAATGAGCAAAGCTCATTTGAAAGCTTTTCGGGCAACATTGGAACAACTTTTTTAGGCATATAGACAGATGTCGTTCTTTTAGCAGCTTCAAGGTCTAAAGCAGATCCCTCTTTGACATAGAAAGAGACATCAGCAATTGCTACTTTTAAGTGAAAGCCAGTATCTGAGAATTTACAAAAAATTGCATCATCAAAATCTTTGGCGTCTTCACCATCAATAGTTACAAAAGGAAAAGTCTCTAAGATATCAGTTTCTTTTGTAATATTTTCCGTTTTAGTTTTTGCTTCTTTTAGAACAGCTTCAGGCCATAAATCAACAATACCATAATCTGCTAAAGCTTTAGTATGAAAATCTTGAAGAGTGAGTGGAGAAGACAAAATACTACTTATTAAAAATTTCGCTATCTTGTTTAAACGATTTGAATTCTAACGCATTGCCAAAAGGATCTTTAAAAAACATTGTCTTCTGTTCCCCTGATAATCCTTCAAACCTTACATATGGTTCAATAACAAATTTAATGTTACTAGACCTTATTTTTTCAGAAAATAAATCAAACTGATTCCACTCAAGCACAATACCGAAGTGCGGAATAGGAACTTCTTTGCCATCAACTTCATTGGAAAAAGAATTTACTTCGCCAATGTGACAAACCAATTGATGACCAAAAAAGTTATAGTCAATCCAATGCTCATCTGACCTGCCCTCATCAAAACCAAGCTTTGTTCCATAAAACTCGCGAGCTTTTGGGATATCACTTACTGGAATTGCTAGGTGGAATGGTCTAAGTGTCATCACTTTCCTCTTTTCTTTTTTTGAAGTTATATGCTTCCATATCTTTTTTCCATTCCTCTAAATACCAACCATCATTACCTATCTTATTCACATATGAATAAAAAACTCTGCCATTTTCGTCGATAAATCCTTGTTCAAAAGGCTTTCCAGTAATTGAATTTAGTCTCTTATATTCCTTTTTCAAATCTATACTCTTTTAAGTCTTTTCAGGTCGTATTATAGTTTAGATATGAGAAAAATTTTATTAATCCTAAGTTCATTTACTTTTTATTTAAATGCAGATTTGAAAGTATCTTTGGATCAAGAGCTTGAAAATTTGATGCCTAAGGTAATTGAGTGGAGACATGATATTCATGAACACCCCGAATTAGGCAACAGAGAGTTTAGAACTTCCAATAAAGTAAAAACTCATTTAGAGAGTCTCGGAATTAAAGTTGAGTCAGGTATTGCCTATACAGGATTAGTAGGTTTGATTGAAGGTGGAAAACCAGGACCAACTATTGCACTAAGAGCTGATATGGATGCACTACCAGTGGAGGAAAAAACTGGATTACCTTTTGCATCAAAAGTAAGAACAACTTATCTCGGAAATGATGTGGGAGTCATGCATGCTTGTGGACATGATGCACATGTTGCTATTTTGATGGGTGTCGCAGAATTTCTGGCAAAAAATAAAAGTGAATTAAAAGGGAATGTAATGCTAATTTTTCAACCTGCTGAAGAAGGACCACCTGAAGATGAGGGAGGTGGTGCTAAAATGATGTTAGAAGAGGGAATATTTGAAAGGTATGACCCTGAAGTCATTTTTGGTTTGCACGTAACAAATATTCCAAATGGTGTTCTATCAGTAAAATCAGGGCCTGCTATGGCAGCAGCCTCAGCATATAGAATAACTATTGAAGGCCAGCAGACTCATGGTTCAACTCCATGGTCAGGGATAGATCCAATCATGGCCACTGCACAATTAATCGAATCATTGAATACAGTAGTAAGTAGAAGAATAAATATTATTAATAACCCAGCTGTTTTATCAGTTGGCATGGTCAAAGCTGGAACTAGAAACAATATTATTCCTGAAGAATCAATGATCATGGGCACAATAAGAACATTTGACCCGGTTTTGAGAAAAGAAATTTACGATGAGATTGAACAAATTGCTGAAGGAGTTGCAAAAGGCACTGGCACAAAAGTAAAAGTCGAGTTTGATGTAGGTGGATTTTATCCAGTGACAGTCAATAATCCTGAATTGGTAGAAAAAATGAGCGGTTCACTAAAGGCTGCTTCACCTGGCAGATTTTATGAATCTAATATACCGGTTACAGGTGCGGAAGATTTTTCATATTTTTCACAAGAAATACCCGGCTTATATTTTTGGCTTGGAGTAAATAAACCGGGTGAGGGCGAATCAACTAACTTTGGGGAAAGAACCGATGTACCCGGAAATCATTCTCCATATTTTATAGTTGATGATTCTGCATTAGACAAAGGTGTCAAAGCACTAACTTATCTTGTTTTGGACTATCCAGAAAAATATTAGAGTAGAACTCGGTTTACAAAGTTAAGCATTAAATTATGCGATTCAGGTGTTTCAACCAAAGAATCAAGAACTCTCTGAAATTCTTCCTCACTACTTGTATAAGCTTCTTTGTAAATTGCCAACCTTTTAAAGACTGTTGCTCGATCTACTTCTGGATGAAATTGAAAAGCCCATAATGGTTTATGACGCAGTTTGAAGCTATGTAGACATTGATCTGTATAAGCTAATAAATCTAAATTTGACGGAAGTTCAACGGCATATTGTCTGTGAATAGAGAGCGCAGGAAAATTATCAGAAGTTCCTTTAAAAACTGGATCTATTTCAGCAAGATTGGTAAGCCTTATTGGTATGCTTCCCAT
>NZKB01000005.1 GCA_002692425.1 Gammaproteobacteria bacterium | reverse complement strand
GTCTTCTTTCGAAAAATTTAGATCCATAATTTACCCTCTTCCATTCGTTAAATAAAATCTTGTATTATCTTAGTAAGTTAATGATTAAACTCAATTGGTATTAAAAACTTTATGCGCCTTTTTTTCAAGTTTATAGCGGTTTTTCTGGCCTTCTCTTTGCAAATTTTTCCTCAAGAGGAGACTAAATATGTAAAAGTTGAAGTTGCCTCAATAATTTGGAAAAATCAAAGCACTAACGAATTATTTCCAAAAGTTGATAATTTTTCTCTAACCAGCGAAATTCTTAATCTAGAAAAACCACAAACTCCAGAAATTAACCTTGATACTATTGAGTTAGCTGAAGGCCAAGTCAAAATTGATTTTGAATTTGTAGAAAAGATATTTGATGACAAAGAGGAAGAAGAGCTTGCGGAAGGGGAAACTTTTATACCTCCTAAAGTTTACAGGGTAATAGACAGTAAGGACCATGAATTAAATGGCACGATGCGCAGAATTTCTCAAATTAAAGACCTTGAATTATCGAATCATAAATCCTGGTTCCAACCATTAAATAATGAGGAAAATACACCATTTATCCTTGTGTCTGATAATGAAAACCAATGTATTGTCAAAGTCTTTCAGTCTAGATATCCCAGAATACATGCTAAATGTGCGCTTGGTGCTGATGTCCTTAAAAATTCATATTTAATGAGCAAATCCGAATTTAATGTGAAACCTCTACTTGGCGGTTTTGAGATAAAGAAAACCGATGAAGAAGAAAATAATATCGAAACAGAAATATTTATTCTTGATGAGCAGAGAAGAATTTCATTGGATGAGTTTCACTACTTTGATCATCCAAAAATAGGGTTGCTCGTGGGCGTTTATAGTTACCCAAAAGCGGATGATTAAAATTATTTATAATAAGCGTTTTCGTTATCAGAATGATCAGTGATATCTTTCACACCGTTTAGCTCAGGTATTTTTTCAAGAAGTGTTTTTTCAATACCCTCTTTTAACGTGACATCTACCATGCCACAACCTTGACAACCACCTCCAAATTGAAGCACAACATAATTATCTTTGGTAATTCTGTCTAAGTGAACATTGCCTCCATGCGAGGCTAATTGTGGATTAATCTCATCATATAGAATGTAGTTGACTTTATCTTCAAGCGTAGAGTTCTCTCCCATATTAGGAACCCTAGAACTAGGTGCTTTTATAGTTAGTTGACCACCAAAATTATCTTTATCGTAATTTACCTCAGCATCACCTAAAAATGCTAAACTTTTTTCCTCTATAAAGAGAATAAAATTTTTATATTTGATTTTATGATCTGTTGGTTCTGACTCATCTTCCTTGCAGAAAGCCAAACAAGTCTCTGCTCTGGGTGTACCTGGATCTGACACAAAAATTCTGATATCACACTTGAAATCTTTTTTTCTAATAAGTTCTGAGAGATATTCTTCAGCTGTTGCAGTTACGTTTATCATAATTAATATGTAAGTTTACTATGAAATTATTAAATGACTTATTTTCTCTTATTTCAGGGACAGGAAAAAAAGACAATCTAAAAGATATGATTGAAGACAACCCATTGAGGTTAGTTATAGCTTTGGTAAGTCTATTAGTAGTTTTTGTTAGCTTAGTTAGTGTAATTGTTATGTCTATAATTTAGAGTTTTGATTCTAAATCTGGGAGGGCCTCAAAAAGATCTGCAACTAGACCATAATCAGCAACTTTAAAGATTGGAGCTTCCTCGTCTTTATTAATTGCGACAATTGTTTTTGAATCTTTCATGCCTGCTAAATGTTGTATCGCTCCTGATATACCGACTGCAATGTAAAGGTTGGGTGCAACGGATTTTCCTGTTTGACCAACCTGGTAATCATTAGGCACAAAACCGGAGTCTACTGCAGCCCTTGACGCTCCTACAGCAGCATTAAGTTTTGTCGCAACTCCTTCAAGTAATGCAAAATTATCCCCATTTTGCATTCCCCTTCCCCCTGAAACTACAATGTCTGCTGCTGTTAATTCTGGCCTATCAGAAACAGTAAGCTCATTTTTTACAAAACCTGATTTTCTTGAGTCAGTACCCGGAACATCTTTTGTTTCAATACTTGCTGATCCGCCAGACGCACCAGTCTTTTCAAATGAGGTGGTCCTGATTGTTAAAGCATTTTTTTCTTGCGTAGATTGCACGGTGGCAATGCATGATCCAGCGTAAATTGGTTTTTTAAATGTTTTATCGTCAAGGATCTCAGTGACTTCAGAAATTTGTTGTATATCTAATAATGCTGCAGCTCTTGGAAGGTTATTTTTTCCAGAGGTACTTGAACTTGCCAAGAAAAAGTCATAACTATCTTTCACTGAAACCACACATGCTGCAATGTCTTCAGCTATTTCATTTGCAAATTTTTCATGGCTAAAATCAAGTACAGTACTCACACCTTCAACTACTTTCGCTTCTGCTAAAATATTCGATGATGAATTGCTTGCAACTAGTAAATCAATATCCCTGCCAAGCTTCTTTGCAGCATCAATTACACTTAGGGTAGCTGCTGACAAGTTTTCTCCGTTATGTTCAGCGATCACTAGTGTTTTCATATTACTTTGGCCTCATTTCTTAATTTATCTACCAATTGCTCGACATTCTCAACTTTTACACCTTCTTGTCTTTGGGGAGGTGACTCAACTTTCAATGTTGTAACTTTGCTTTCAACATTCACATTCAACTCGTCCAGAGAAAGTTCTTCAAGCGGTTTTCTTTTAGCTTTCATAATATTTGGCAGAGAAGCATATCTAGGTTCGTTAAGTCTAAGATCAGTTGTAATAACTGCGGGCATTTCAGCAGTTAGGGTTTCAAGCCCACCATCGATTTCTCTGGTGACTTGTACATCATTTCCATTAATCTCAATTTCAGAAGCAAAAGTTGCTTGTGGTAAGTTAGTTAATGCAGCAAACATCTGGCCAGTTTGGTTATGATCGCCGTCAATTCCTACTTTTCCCATAATAACTAGATTCGCCGATTCTCTTTCATAAACCTTAGCTAAAGTCTTGGCAACATCTAATGGTTGCAAAGTAATATCAGTTTTCACATGTAATGCTCTATCTGCACCTAATGCTAGAGCAGTTCTTAGTTGTTCTTGATGTTTATCATCACCGATTGTCACAACTACTATTTCATCAGCTTTCCCAGCTTCTTTTAATCTAATAGCTTCCTCTACAGCTATTTCACAGAAAGGATTCATAGCCATTTTTACATTACTAAGATCAACATCTGTATTTGCTTGATTTGGCCTGACCTTGACGTTGTAGTCATTTACTCTTTTAATAGGAATCAGAATTTTCATATATTTAAATTTTGTCAATTAGTAATATATAGGAAAAAGATAAAAATTAAACACCTTGGTAGATAATATGGAAAGAGAATCAATGGATTATGATGTCGTCATAATTGGCGGTGGTCCTTCTGGTCTTGCAACCGCTATAAAGCTTGCACAAACCTTCAAAGATAAAAACCTTAATAAGACTATTTGCTTACTAGAAAAAAGTGCTGAAATTGGGGGCCACATTCTTTCTGGTAACGTATTTGAAACTACCGCGTTAGATGAGCTTATTCCAGATTGGAAAGAAAAAGGTGCACCACTAGATGTCAAAGTTAAAAGAGATTCAATTAAGTTTTTAATCAATGACAAATATAGTCTTCCAATACCATCTTTTGTTATGCCAACAATGCAAAATCATGGCAATTACATTCTTAGTTTAGGAAACCTTTGTAGATGGCTAGCAGAGCAAGCAGAAGCTTTAGGAGTTGACGTATTTCCAGGATTTCCTGCCGCTGAGGTAATCTTCAAAGATAATAAAGTTGCAGGAGTAATTACAGGTGATATGGGTGTGGATGCTGAGGGTAACCCAAAAGATTCGTTTCAACCAGGAATGGAGATAATAGCTAACGAAGCAACAGTTTTCGCTGAAGGATGTAGGGGACATTTAGGAAAACAACTTATAAAAAAATTTGAGCTGGATAAAGGAAAAGATCCACAACACTATGGCATTGGCTTTAAAGAAATTTGGGAAGTTGATAACGACTTGCATGAAGAAGGCCTTGTTATGCATACTAGTGGCTGGCCTCTTCCCGATGATACACCAGGTGGGTCTTACATGTACCACACTGATAAAAAACAAGTTTTATTGGGGCTAGTCATACCTCTTGATTATAAGAATCCTCATTTGAGCCCATATGACGAATTCCAAAGATGGAAGTCACATCCTGCAATAAAAAAATATTTAAATAATGGCAAAAGATTGTCCTACGGAGCTAGAGCTTTAATAAAAGGTGGCTTGCAAAGCTTGCCAAGCATGGAATTTCCTGGTGGTTATCTTGTAGGCTGCAATGCTGGTACTATGAATTTTTCCAAGATTAAAGGCTCTCATACAGCTATGAAATCCGGGATTGAGGCAGCTAAAGTTATAGCTTCAAATATTGAAGGAAATACAAAAAGCTTAGACGAAGAAGTTAAAAAAAGCTGGCTATATACCGAGCTTTATAAGTCGAGAAATTTCAATCCATTTTTTCATAAATTTGGAGGTTTAATAGGTGCGGGTATGAATGCAATAGACCAACTAATTTTTAGGGGCAACCTGCCATTTACATTGAATCACCCTACGCCCGATCACGAATCGCTAAAATTTGCAAAGGATTGCAAAAAAATTGATTATCCCAAATATGATAATGAAATTACTTTCGATAAACTAAGTTCAGTTTATCTTTCAAATACTTATCATGAAGAAGAGCAACCCTGTCATCTAGTGCTTAAGGATCCTGACTTACCAATTGCTAAAACTCTCGACCTATATGATGAACCTGCACAAAAATATTGTCCTGCTGGAGTGTATGAAATCGTTGAAGAAGATGGAAAGAAAAGATTTCAAATCAATTCCCAAAACTGCATACATTGCAAAACTTGTGACATAAAAGAACCATCACAGAACATTGATTGGGTTTCACCAGAGGGCGGTGGTGGCCCTAATTATCCAAATATGTAGTAATCTATAACTACTATGAAATTTGGACAATTATTAAGCGTCGTACTTATTGCTGGTATTGTAGGTGTAGCAACAAATGTAGGGTATGAGTACTTTACAACGGAGAAACCACATCCAGATCAAAAGAAATTTAAAGAATTTTTAGAAGAAAATTGGGCAGACTCTATGGAGAAAAGCCCATTATTTGCCTCTCTTCTTGGCGATAAAAGGTACGATGATAAGGTTTCCAGTAATTCAATTGAAGATTTTTTCACAGAAGCAGAATATGAGAGTTATGTGTTAGATGTATTGAGTCAAATAGACCCAAATAACCTTAGTGAAGAAGACCAGCTTAATTACCGACTTCTAAAGTCAGATTATGAAATAAGTTTGGAAGGTAGAAAATACCCAGGCTATTACATGAGATTAAACCAGAGAGGTGGTGTCCAAGATTATTATCTATACGGCAACAGATTAAATTTTACCGATCTACAAAGTTATAAAAACTGGTTTGAACGAGTTAAGGGCTATACCCAGAATGTAAGAAATTCATTGGAAATAAACAAAGAGGGTCTTGAGCTTGGATACACTCAACCAAAATTAGTGACTCGAGGGGTTTCAGCTCAGATTGGAGCTATGCTGGAAAGAGACCTTGAAGATCATCCCTATTACAAAATTTTTAAGAATGTAGGTGAAGTCGCATCTCCTGAAGATGCTCTTGCATTACAGAATGAGGTCAAAAACTATATTCAAAATGTTTTAAACCCTGTCTATCAAGAGTTTTATGATTTTCTTGTAAATGAGTATCTACCAGAATCCAGGCATAGCATAGGAATCAGCGATGTTCCAAACGGCAAAGAATGGTACGAATATTTAGCAAGATACCACACAACAACAAGCCTTACCCCTGACGAAATACATGAGATTGGTTTAGTCGAAGTTGCCAAGATCAGAGCTGAGATGGAAGAGATTATTGAACAAGTTGGTTGGGAGGGAGACTTTAATTCCTTCTTACAATATTTAAGAACAGATCCAAGGTTTTATTTCGAAACTGGCGAAGAGCTCTTACAAGCTTACAGGGCAATGTCCAAAGAAATTGATGCCTTTATGCCTACTCTATTTAATAAGCTGCCTAGAGCGCCTTACGGCGTGATCCCTATACCAATGGAATCAGCACCTTTCACTACAACCGCTTATTACAACGCGCCAAGTGAAGGCAGGCCAGGATATTATTACGCAAACTTGTATATGCCTGAAGTTAGGCCTAAATATGAAATACCAGTGCTGTCTGTGCATGAAGCGGTTCCTGGGCACCATCATCAAATTTCGCTAGCTCAAGAAATGGAAAATGTTCCAAATTTTAGAAAATATCTTAGCATTACAGCTTTTGTTGAAGGCTGGGGATTGTACAGCGAACAACTTGGAGAAAGTATGGGAATTTACGACGATCCGTACGATAAATTTGGTCAATTGACTTACGATATGTGGAGAGCAGTGAGATTAGTTGTAGATACTGGAATGCATTATAAAGACTGGTCTAGAGAAGATGCTGTAAATCTCTTTTTAGAAAATACTGCCAAAACCGAACAAGACATTAACAACGAAGTTGATAGATATATTGCTTGGCCTGGCCAAGCATTAGCTTATAAAATCGGTCAACTGAAGATAATGGAGCTCCGAGATAAATCCAAAGAAGCCTTGGGAGAGGATTTTGATATCAAAGATTTTCATGATCACATGCTAAGTTTTGGCTCAATACCTTTAAATATTCTTGAAGAAAAAGTTGATGAATTCATAGAGGCTAAAAGCAAATGAGATTAATTTTTTTGTTTTTACCTCTCACCTTTTTTGCAAAAGCTGATATGGATTATGTTTGTTATGTTGATGAAAATAATGCTCCATACAAATTCATTGCAGAAAATTGCCAAAGAAATAATGTCTTAGTTTACACATCTACACCGTACGAAAACCAAATCTTTTATATTTCAGATTTTTGTAGGTTTGATAGAAATGTTGAAAGAGATAAAACCTCTTTTACCTGTGTGTTATATGACAAAAAACCTCGGAGTCACACTCATTCTGATTAATTTAAGTAGAAAAATTTACCATCAGATTCAAGGTACATAGACATTCCATCTTGTTTAGATTCTGCAATAACTTTGTAGAAAACATTTCTACTTAATAAGGCAAATATATCGTTTTTAAGCTTAATTTTTGGATATGGCTGGTTATTTACCATTTCCACAGTTAATTTGTTTTTCTCGCTTAATTTAACCCACTCCTCGGTATTAGTTTGAAAGAAGTAATGGTTACCTTCTTGTTTGTAATCAATTATGCTAAATATCTCTTTTTCAACTTTAATAGGAATTTTTTCAACAGGCGTAACTGCGAAATATTGTCCATCTTCGTACTTAACCAATTTTGAGAAAAGTTTCACCATTGCTGGTCTATCAATCTTTGAGCCGTTAAAAAACCAGTTTGCATCTGAATCAATATAAAACTCAACCCCTTCACAAATTTTTGGATTCCAATCATCAATTGGGTAATCATCCAAGGATAAAATACTTTTTTCTAATGTCCTTAGGTCCATACATAAACCCCAAGACCAAACCCTATTGCGATTAGAAAGCACGAAGATACTTTAGAAATTGCTCTTTGCACCGAGTGATTTAGTAATGATTTAAAACCTCTATTGAGAATAAAACTTAAAATTACAAACCATACTGCTGTTGCCATAAAAAAATATATTGAAATACTAAGTTGAAAAAATGTTGAGCTATTAAGCACTATACCACTGAATAATGATACAAAAAAAATAAAAGCTTTAACATTAAAAATATTTACCATTAAACCACCAGTAAAACTTTGCCAGACGTTAATTTGTCGTTTTTCTTTAATAGCTAAATCCTTAATTTCAGGATCGGCAAATATTCCACCAATGCCTAAATAAATCAGATACCCTGCTCCAACTGTGCCTATTATTGTGTAAATACTAGGTATTTTTTGGTAGAGAAAATCCAAACCTACTATGGCGAATAAACAGTGGAGAAAAACTCCAAATCCAATTCCAATTGATGAAATAATGGAACTCCTCAAGCCCTTCTCAAAGCTACTTTTTATTATGTAGAAGAAGTCAGGGCCAGGGGAAGTAACGGCCACTAAATGAGCAAATGCCAGCGATAAGAACAATGAAATATTCATAAATATATTGGTTCACGTTCAAGCTCAACACCATAATGTTCCAACACCATGTTTCTCAAAATATCTTCAACGTGCTTGATATCTTTGGCTGCTGCTATACCGGTGCTTGTTAGAACTAAAGCATGTTTAGTTGATAAACCTACATTTCTTATTTTCATTCCTTTTAGAGATAATCTATCTAACATTTCACCAGCTGAGAACTTTATCATTCCATTAGGCATTTCATAATGCTTGAGATCTTTAAGTTTATGATTGTTATTGGATTCTACTTTGGCCATTATAGGGTTTTTAAAAAAGCTTCCCAGATTTGGAAAATCCAGCGGATTAGGAATTTTAGCATTCCTAATTGCTCGTATTCCATCAACCATGTCTAAAGCTTTCCTGTAAGTTTTACCTTGAAT
This sequence comes from Gammaproteobacteria bacterium, assembly GCA_002692425.1. Classification (GTDB taxonomy): domain Bacteria; phylum Pseudomonadota; class Gammaproteobacteria; order Magnimaribacterales; family TMED112; genus TMED112. Next base: position 21,201 of record NZKB01000005.1, on the reverse strand, counting down.
GCTTTCATGGTTTAAGACTGGATTAAATTCTTTTTGTAGTTTCAATCCTATTGCGGTTACTATCAAATCGGTTTCTACTTGGAATAAGCTTTTTCGGTAAGCAAAATCACAGTTTTCATTTCTGATCTTCCTAGTAATTTTGAGCTTTGTATCAAAACACTCTACATAGTCAATAAGATCTGAAATTTCTACACCGTATGCACCAATATTTTGAATTGGTGCAGCACCAACTGTGCCTGGTATCCCTGCAAGATTTTCGAGCCCATGGAGATTTTTGCTGCAACAGAAGTCTATTAAATCATCCCATATTACTGCAGCACCAACTTCGAGTTTTGCAATGTCACCCTCCTCTGAAAATTTAAAATTATTATTGGTTGACTTGATAACAATATTTGAAAAATGTCTTGGAAAAATTGTGTTTGTCCCAGAACCAATCACCTGTATCTTTTTTTCGATCGCTTCAGAGTGCTCCAGAATTTTGTGGAGATCTTTCTCACATTCAAATAAAAAAAATTCTGATGCTTCAGATTTTAAATTTAAGCCATTATTTTTAGTTAAATCCATGATCAATTAAATTTGTGATATTCCCTTAATTTTCTTAAGTCTTCTTCTGTATCAATGCCCCATGAATCTTTAAGTTCAAGCTCAAGAACATTTATTGGCAAGCCGTTATCAATTGCTCTGAGCTGTTCTAATTTTAGTGCTTGCTCATTGGCTGTTTGAGGCATTTTTGCGAAATGATTCAAGAATCCTACTGTGAAGGCATAAACACCAATATGATGCAAAATTTTGCCATTTCCATCAGGGTTATTGGAGCTCGTTCTATAAAAGTCTAGACCCTTATTTTCATCAACTAAAACTTTCACTTTATTGCTGTCGTTAAAATCGTCATCGTGGCTGAAAGTCTTCGCTAAAGTCCCATAATCAAAACGATTATCTATCATAAAAGACCCTAGTTTATTTATTGCTTCAACTTCAATAAGGGGCTCATCACCTTGAACATTAATAACTAATTTTTCATCACTTAATTTTAGCTCTTCAACGTATTCTTGGATTCGATCAGTGCCTGAACTATGTTCTTTTTTTGATTTAAAAACAGAGCCTCCCAAATTATTTATTAACTCGAATATTTCATCTGAATCAGTAACTACAACCACTTCTTCTGCATCAGTTTTTAAACACGCCTCCCAAGTCATTTGAATTATGGTTTTATAGTCCACTTTCTCAAGCAATTTTCTTTTTAATCTTTGTGAGTTTAGTCTTGCTGGAATTAGAATTTTATACATGCTCTTTTTCTAACTTTTCAGTAATTAGTTTGCTTATATTAGTATTAAGTTTCACACCCATTTTTAAGTACCAAACATTTTTTTCAGTAAATTTTTCTCCCATTCTAGCTGCATCTTTCTCTGTGGTAAGTATGGGTCTTTCGAAATCAAACTTCAGATCTTTCTTACTAAAATAATGATGATCTGGGAACAGTCTATAATCAAAGTTTATTTTCAAATTATTCAGTGTTCTTAAGAATCTGTTAGGATTTGCGATACCGCAGATTACATTAGCAGTGCGACCAAATGGATACTCATCTATTTGATAAGTGTCGCCTGTTTCTAGATTCACCCATGATTCAGGTTCTAATTCAAAGAAATTATCATTTGTTTCTCTTCTTCCGCTGTATATGAACAGATCAACTTTTTTAGTTTTCCATATATTGTCCCTTAATGGGCCAGCAGGTAAAAATAATTGATTACCAAAATTACGATTTGCATCTTCTACCACAATCTCGAAATCCCTTCTGAGGGAAGTATGTTGCAAACCATCATCTGATATCACTATATTGCAATCTGTATTTCGCTCTAAATAAGAAAGAGCCCTTGCCCTATCCCTATCAACAACAACATTAAAACCTCTATTAAAATGAAAAATTGCTTCATCGCCGACTTCTTTTGCTGTTGTATCATCATTAACAAGCTTTGTGCCCGTGAAACTACCTTTATAACCTCTTAAGATTATTCCTGGTTTAAAACCAAGATTTTTGAGGTCTAGAGCAATTTGGCTTACAAGAGGTGTCTTACCATTACCGCCTACAGTTACATTTCCTACAACTACCACAGGTACCTCACTTTCATTGGAAGCTTTAGGTTTAAAAAATGTATTTTTAAAAGTACTAACAGACCAATAGACAAAGCTCAGTGGGGTTAATGCGATATTTCCGATATTAAATTCATCCCAAAAGCTTTTCTTTTCGTTGATTAGGGTTGGTACAAAATCTTTCTCAAGGTCAATAGTTTTACTATCTTCTATTAGTTCTGGTTTGCCCTGAAGTACGTTGTAGAGACCCTCTTCTTTAATCAATTCATTATGAGTACCACTTTGCGTTATTATTCCATTTTCTAGGACACAAATTTGATCAGCTTTTTCGACTGTACTCAGTCTATGTGCAATGATAAAAGTAGTTTTATCCTTTGAAGCTTTTTCAATTGCTGATTGAATCTCTTTTTCAGATTCATTATCTAACGCTGAAGTTGCTTCATCAAAAATTAATATAGAGGATTTCTTGAGCAATGCTCTTGCAATGGCTACTCTCTGTTTCTCTCCACCAGATAGGGTTACACCTTTATCTCCAATGATTGTATTGAAACCTTCTGGCAAACTCATAATAAATTCGTAAGCATTTGCTTCTCTTGCAGCTTGGAAAACTTCTGAGTCTGATACTTCTTTTAAACCATAAGCTATATTATTTTTTACAGTATCATTAAACAAAGTAGGATCTTGAGAGACGTACGAAATTGAATTTCTTAAATCGGTTAATTTAATTTTTTTAATGTCATACCCATCAATTGTTATCTTGCCTTCATAGTCGTCATAAAATCTATTCAACAGATTAACGATTGTTGATTTTCCACTACCAGATTTTCCTACAAGGGCTACTGTTTCTCCCTTAGAAGCTTTAATTGATATATTGTTTAATACCGGCTCTGAATCATGTGAATAAGAGAAAGAAACATTATCAATTTGAACTTCACCATCTAAAGTTTTATTAATATCTAGTCCTTCATTGTACTTTTCAGGAGAATTATCAATATTAGTAAAAATATCCTCTGCAGCTGCTAGACCTCTCTGAATAACGGCATTTAAATTTGAAAGCTGTCTAATAGGTCTGGCCATCAAGCCAGCTGCAGTAAAGAATGCTACAAAAGATTCTGAAGGTAGATTCAATTCATCAAGATTTGTTAATGCTAAGTAACTCATAGCAGCTAACGCAAAAGCTACAAAAACTTGAATCAAAGGTGTTGTAATATTTCCAGTACTTTCCATTTTCAAATTTTGTTTGAGGTTCTCATCGTTAGCCTTTTTAAACCTTTCTTCCTCACCACTTTCGTTATTGAAAGATTTTATTTCCCTGGCTCCAGACGCAATCTCGTTGCTTACTTGTGTTACAACTCCCATTACATCCTGGATTTTTTTTGCGACTCTTCTTAGCCTTTTTCCAGCAATTGAGACAATTAAGCCTATTAATGGGGCAATAACGAGAATTACCAAAGTTAATTTCCAACTTAAATAAAGCAGATAGATGAACAAACCTATCAGCAAAAAACCTTCTTTAAATAGAATTTTTAGTGCATTAGTTGCTGCACCAGTTATTTGATTTGTTGTGAATATGATTCGATTTACTATTTCACCTTTAGAAGCTTGATCAAAAAAACTCATTGGCTGATATAACAAGCTTGAAATTAAATCCTTCCTGAGGCTGTGAACAACTTTAAGGCCTATATTAGCCATGAAATAATTTCCCACATAAAAACCAATGCCTCTAACAACAGAGATAAATGCGAGAAAAAGAGCGAGATTTAGGGGGTTTAGGGGGTTTTCATTGCTCTCATTTATATAAGAAATGACTTGTTTAAGCCACTCAACGGCAGATATATCAGCAGCTGAAAAAAGTAAAAAACCGAAAATACTTAAAAAGAATAAGCCCTTATGTTCGAAGGTGTATCCTAACAGCCTTGTGTAAAGAGATTTATTCATTCTTGTACGATATTTCTTTCAATAATATTTAAAGTTTTATCTGCCCTTTTAGCAAACGCAACATCATGAGTAGCGTAGATAATTAATGAGTTATTTGTTTTTGCATACTCAAGAAGGAAATCTTGAACAACTAAGCTATTTTCCTGATCTAAATTACCGGTTGGCTCATCCAAAATCAGTATGCTTGGTTTTTTGGACAGAGCTCTAGCAATTGAAGCTCTTTGTCTTTCACCACCTGAAACATTAGACGGAAGTTTATTTTTTATGTTTTCTATTCCAAGTTTTTTTAATGTTTTGTCAATATAGCCGGCATCAATTCCAAAATTAGCTGCAAGACAGTTTTCGTAAATAGAGAGATTCTCTAGTAAGTAGTGAAACTGATAGCCAAATCCAAAATATTTTTTTCTGAGAGCACTTCTCTCTTCAACGGACAATATACTTAAATTTTGGTTGAGAACTTCAATAGTTCCATTTTCAAAGCTGTCTAGGCCTGATATTAAATTGAGTAGTGTTGTTTTGCCAGATCCTGAAGAACCTACAATACTGTAAGCACCCTTAGCACCAAATTCATAAGATACATTCTCGAATACATTCTGATGGTTAGAATTATCGACATAGCTCTTTGAGAGATTCTTTATGCTTATCATGATTTATTAACGATATTTACTGGATTGGTATTTGCAGCTTTATTTGAGGGTATGAAGCTAAAAATTAATAAAAGTAAAAAAGTGATGATATTTATCCATATAATTTGCTCAATACTTATTATTGAAGGGAAATAGTCCAGGTAATACACATCAAGCATGGAAATATTAAATATTTGAGATAAGAAATTCAAAAAATCAGTTATGTTTGACGCAATAAAAAAACCAAGCATATTACCAAAAAAGATTCCAAAGACCCCAATGGTTAAAATTAATTGTATAAAAATGCTTTGAATATCCCATTTTGAGTAACCAATTGTTCTGAGAATAGCTATCTCTTTTTCATTGTTTTTAACTAGATTATTAACTGACATTAAAAGGCTTAAAATAGCTACAAGAAGAATTAAAGACATCAACAAACCAACCATAATCTTTTCAAGTTGAACTGCTCTAAATAGCCCACCATATGATTGATCCCAGCTGGTCATTTTTATGTAATTTGTTGTATCTAATTTTTCAATTGTTGCTCTGCCAATGCTTCTAGCTTCCAAGACATTTTTAACCTTAAGTTCTAGCCCAACACCATTTTTTGGTTTTATGAGCTTCAAGAATGAATTTGAGCTTATCAGAGCATAATTTTGATCAACCTCTGAACCAACAGAAAAGATTCCTACCACCTTGAATGCAACTACTCTCGGGACGCCTATCAAGGGGTTTGACTGATCTATATTTAATAAATTGACTGAATCGCCAATAGCTGCATTTAGCTCATATGCCAAGCTGTCACCTAATATTATGTTTGACCCGTCTTCTAGTGATTCAACTCCACCGATGAGCATATTATCAGGAATAATGGAAATTTCGTCTTGCGCTGAAGTGCCTTTAATGACAACTCCTTTAGAAATATCCCCATTATTAATGACGACTTGAGATGAAAGAAAAGGTGCAACAGCAACTATATTTTTATCTTCAGAAATGGTTTTAGATATATTTTCAATACCCTCGAAACCACCGCTGCTTTCCAAAGTAACATGAGGTATTACGCCTAATATTCTCTTTTGTAGTTCATTCTCAAACCCATTCATAACGGAAAGAACAATAATTAATACTGCAGTACCCAAACCTACACCGAGTGAGGTTAAAAGTGTTTGTGAGGAAAGAGAATTTGAACCTTTATGAAAAAGATATCTAAATGAGATTTTTCTCAAAAACTGATTCAAGAGAGTTTCTTCATTACTTTTGAGAGCATTTCAAAAGGTTTACTTCTAGGTGGCCTTAGTGCTCCGAAAAGACTATCAGAATTAGTTTGATAGTAAATAGCTCTTAAGTTAGAAAAATTCAAGAAGCCTTCATGTCCATGATAATGACCATATCCGGAAGGACCTACCCCACCAAAAGGTAGTCTAGACTGCATTAAATGGAACATTGCATCGTTTATTGTTACCCCTCCAGATCTTGTATTGTTAATTACAAAGTTCTGTTCAGATTTCTTGTTACCAAAGAAATAAAGTCCTAGTGGATGATCGTGTTGATTGACATAATCAACTGCATCACTCAATTCTTCATAAACCATAACTGGTAACAAAGGACCAAATATTTCCTCCTTCATTACTCTCATTTCATCGTTAACATTCAATAAAACTTTTGTAGTGACAATATTATTTTCGCTTGAGTCGAATTCGCCAAGATTTATAACTTTTGCACCCTTTTCTTTTGCATCTTGGAGGTAGTCATGCATCCTTTGATGGTGATGATCATTGACCATAGAGGTATAATCTCCTGCGTTGCTCTCAGGATAAAAAGTCTTAAAAACTTCTTGAAGCTCAGCTATTAATTTTTCTTCAAGCCCTTTCTTAATCATAATATAGTCAGGCGATAAACATATTTGCCCAGCATTTAGAGTCTTAACAAACATGATTCTTTTTGCTGCCAATTTAAGATCAGCATCAGAGGAAATAATAGTAGGACTTTTGCCACCTAATTCTAAAGTTGTAGGTACAAGGTTTGTTGCAGCATTTGCGACTACTTTTTTTGCTACTGCTCCACTACCTGTATAAAGAAGATGATCAAGAGGAAGAGCTGTAAATTCTGCACCAACCTCTGGACCCCCTAAAAAAACTGCAAATTCTGATTCATCAAAGTACTTTCCCACTGCATCTTTTATCAAATTAGCAGTATTTGGAGTGAATTCAGATGGTTTAACCATTAATCTATTGCCAGCAGCTAGTACTGATGCAGTTGGGTAAAATACCATTCCAATTGGAAAATTCCATGGTGCAATGATGCCTACTGTGCCGAGTGGAGATGGTTGCATGACTGCTTTTGAACCTAACAGATCAGCCATAAATGATGACGGTCTTCTAGATGGTTTCATCCATTTTTTTAAATTTTTAATAGTGAAATTTAGATTTCTTATAGATTGAATTACTTCTGATGTCATTATCTCTGTTTCAGAGCGATTTTTATAATCTTCGTTGAGTGCTTCTACAATTTGAACATCATGTGTTTCTAATAATGCAATGCATCTTTTTAGGCTATCTATCCTTTGATTGTAAGTTGGTTGTCCATTTTCAATGAACGCTTTCTTTTGTAATTCAAGTGTTTCTCTCATCTATAACTCCCTAACTACATTAACTATACATTTTACCCAACTATCATTCGAGTTTAATGAAGGTACATAATCAAGTTTCTGACCACCTTTTTCAAGAAAAAGTTCCTCATACTCGTCACCTATTTCGATAATTGTTTCAAGACAATCTACAGTAAATGATGGTGATACAACTAACACATTCTTGACCCCATCAGCAGCAAATTCTTCTAATACTTTATCACTAAAGGGTTTCACCCATTTTGAATCTAGTCTTGATTGAAATGAAGTGATTGTCTTTTTAGGGTCAATTTTTATTTTATTTACCAGTAGTTTGGTTGTTTCGTAGCAAGTAGCTCTGTAACAATGGTGATTATCTCCTTCAACGCCATTTTCACAGTTCCGGTCGTCGCAAACACCCTCTTTGTAAACATCATTTAATTGACTCATTGGAAGGCCATGATAGCTGAACATTATTTTGTCGTAACTATCTAAATCAAATTTCATGATGTTTTCTGAAAAAGCATTAAGAAAATCTTCATTATCGTAAAATTGATCAACAGTTTTAACAGCGGGAATTACGTTCCAATTGGCGATTTGTTTTAATGAGTAGTCAAGAAAAGATCCGTTTGCAGCTGATGAATATTGAGGAAAAACTGGAAACAAAACCACTTCATCATAGCCAATGTGATCAAGCTCTTTTAGTTTTTCTTTCAGCGAGGGGTTTTTGTATCTCATTGCATAGAATACATCATGCGTGTCTCTGAGCTTTTCTTGCACTTTGTGTGTAAGGTCTTCCATGTGATATTTAAGAGGGGAGCCTTTATCAGTCCATAATTCTCTATAGCTTTTGGCAGAAGAAAAAGATCTAAAAGGCACAATTATAAGATTAACAAGTAAGAACCTAAAAAACGCCGGTATATTAACGATTCTTGCATCACTTAGAAATTGTTTAAGATAGCTCGCAACATCGAGCCAACCCGGGCTATCGGGAGTCCCTAAACTAATCATTAAAACTGCTTTTTTCTTTGCTTTCATTAGAATTAAGTATATACGGGTGAATTAAGCTAAATCCAATTAATTATTAGCAAATAATTATATCTAAAGTGCGTTAATTCCAACTAATTTCTTTACTTCTTTCAGTATTGGAACAGTCTGAGCTCTAACTTTCTCAGCCCCTGATTTCAGAATTTCCTCAATGTGTTTTTTATTATTGCTGTGTTCTATGAATTTTTCTCTTATTGGTGAAAGCATCAAATTGAGCTCTTCAAATACCTTTTGTTTTGCATCCCCCCATCCTATTCCGTCTTTGAAAAAGTTTTTCATTTCTTCTTGTTTTTCATCTGATGCAAAACTTGAATAAATTGAAAATAATGTATTGTTTTTCCATTCTTTCTTTTCACCAGGTTCTTGAGAGTTGGTAACTATCTTCATTACTGACTTTTTCAATTCTTTTTCTGTAGATAGTAAAGGGATAATATTGTTATAGCTTTTAGACATTTTTCTTCCATCTGTGCCAAGTACAGTTTTTTCATTTTGGATAACTGCTTCCGGTACATTAAAAAATTTTCCGTATTTATTATTAAATTTTTCAGCAATATCCCTTGTTATTTCAAGATGTTGTTGTTGATCTTTTCCAACAGGCACATGCGTCGCATTGGGTGTTAATATGTCAGATGCCATGAGCAATGGGTATGAAAAAAGTCCTAGTGATATACCTTCATCTATTTCCTTCTTACCACTCTCATTATTTTGATCTACAGCGGCTTTATAGGCATGAGCTCTATTCAAGAGCCCTTTTTCGGTTATACAGCTCAATAGCCAAGCAAGTTCGGTTATTTCCGGTACATCTGATTGACGGTAAAAGCTTGTTTTATTTGGATCTAACCCTGATGCGAGCCAGGCTATAGCAATAGCATTACTCAATTCCGCTAGTCGAGAAGGATCAGAAACTTTAATTACTGCATGAAGATCTGCAATAAACAAAAATGATTCACACTTTTCATCTAAAAGGTCTAGTGAAGGTTTAATTGCACCTATATAATTTCCTAAATGGGGATAGCCACTTGGTGTTATACCTGTTAAAATCCGTTTCATTCAAATACTATTTGTTTGAAATTATAAATAATATTCAGCCAATTTGTGGGAGACAAAGCAATAAATCTTAATCAGCAACTCAATGAGATAGAGAGCTTATTCTCTACAGGCCATATAAAAAAGGCACAGAAAGACTTACGTAAGCTGAATTCTCAGTTTGGAAAAGGTAAACCTATTCCATCAAAATTCAGACATAAATTTCAAAGATTAAACTTTACTGCAAAGGAATATGATGATTGGGCTGAATTTGCAACCTCCGATAAAAGAACGGAGCTAATTAACGAAGTCAAAAAACTAGAAGTTCAGAAACTTGAGCCTCGGTCCTTAGCTAACAAAATTAACTCATTGCAAAAACAATGGCAAAACTTAGATCAGCATGGTAAAACCGCTAGCAAAGAAAAATGGTCTACTTTTAAAGAAGCATGCGAGAATGCTTGGGCTCCTTGCAAAGATTATTTTGCAGTTCTGGAAACAAAGAAAGAGGAGAACAGAGATAAGAAGTTAGCTCTTCTAAAAGATGTAGATGCATTTCCAGCAGGCAAGACAGTTGAAAATACAACGGTCATTCAAATTGTAATGTTTCTTAAAGGAATTCATGAAAAGTGGAAATTATATGCTCCAGTGCCAGACCAGGATTTTCAAGATTTGAATAAAAAATTTAAAGAATCAAGAGATGGAGTAAACAAGCTTTTAGAGGAAGTTGAAATCTTTAATAGGAACCAGAAAGAAACAGTTATAGCTGAAGTTGAGGCCCTAGACAAAGAAGATATTGATGCTTCTGTAGCACGCATAAGGGAGCTTCAAGACCATTGGAGAACATTAGGTCCAGCAGGAAAAAAACTTGATCCAGAGGTAAACCTTAAATTTGAGACTGTATGCGATTCTTTGCTAAATATTAAAGATAAAGAACTTGATGAGTCTCGAGGTTTGATGGAAGCAATAATTAAAGATTTAAGAGACAAAAAAGTTTCTCCTGGTGAAGCAGAACAAAAATTTCTTGAACTTGAAAACCTTCAAGGCACTCAAGAAGAAAAGAAATTTAAAAAGGCAATTAAGGACTTTGCAATGTTGCAAAGAAATGAAAAAGCTCAGGAAAAGCTTAAGTCTTATCAAGATTTATTTGAAGAACTAATTGATAAAGGCTCTGAAAAAATTTCAAAAGACTTGATACCAGAATTCGTTAATGGCAAGCCAGCTGAAGCGATGGATTTAAACGAAGCTGTAATTAGATTTCAAATGTTTGCAGGCTTAGACCCTGTCGGCCCGAAAGAAATGGTTTCGAGGGTAAAATTTGAAGAGTTAAGAAACAGATTTACTGAAAAATCAGTAGATATGAATGAGAAGCTCAAAGAGCATTTCACAAATTTGGTTTATTCAAAAGGAACATCTGATAAAAAAAAATCTGCCGACTTTAAAAAGGCTATGGTAAAAGCTCTGAAAAAAGTCGAAGAGCTATTACCTTAAAGCAAACATTACTCTACTTAACATATCCCTTCATGGTTTCGAAGATTTTTATTGTTGCAGCATCTGCTTTTTTAATATTGGTTAAATTTATGAAGCCATGAATTAGTTCTGCAAAGTGTAATCTTTCAACTGTATTTCCGTTTTGTTCTAGTAAATCCGCATACGCAATTCCCTCGTCATGAAGCGGATCAAAACCAGCAGTTATAATTAACGTTTTTGTAATTAACCCTTTTGTTTTTGCTTGTTTCAATAAATTAAATTTTGGATTTTTATTATCAATTTCACCGAACCTCAACTGGTTCCAAAACCATTGCATTGAGCTTTTTGTCAGTAGAAAATTTTCCTTATATAGCTCCATTGATTCAAATTTCAGTGACGGACAAACCATTGGGTAAATTAAAATTTGAGCAAAAGGAGATGGTATATTCAATTCATAAAGATCATAGGATAATCCTGCAGCAAGATGCGCTCCAGCACTGTCACCACAGAATAATATTTTACGGTTGTTATATTCTTGCATAATTTTTAGGTACGCTTTTTTTGCATCTTCTAAAGCATTTGGAAATTTATTTTCAGGAGAAAGACTGTACTCAAGTGAATATATTCTCATACCAAGATAAATAGACATTGAAGCTACAAAATTATGATGGGTTTCTACACTCCCAAGCGCGTACCCACCGCCATGAAAGTAAAGAAGAGATTTATCAGTATTGATGTTATCAGGCTCATATTCTCTCATAAAAATTGTTTTACCTTCATTAAGATAAATTTCCTTACAAGACAAATTTTGACTAGGCACTTTATTGATCTTTAAGCTCATTCTTGCATTATTGGATCTTATCCTTTCTGGGCTGCTAAAATTTTCTGTATCCAATTTGTAACCGAATACATCCATCAGTTTTAAGAATATGTTTGTTTGTTGATCTAAATAGTTACCCTTTATTGGCACACTTTTTTTAAAAAACGCGTTAATAAACCAATCAGGCAAAGAAAAAAATATCCTCAAAACTATGTTAATTAAAAAATATTTCATACCTTTTATTCTTGAAGTAATGTAAGTAACTAATATATTATATTGATTGTGAAAAATTCAGAGACTTTATTCTTTGAATAACTATTAAAAAAGACCAGAACTAAAAAATGCATACTTCAAACATAATTGCTTTCGCGGTGCCAGTTTTTACCCTGATGATCTTATGCGAATTCCTATACGGCTACTTACGAAAAAGAAATAATTACAGACTAAACGATACTGTTACAAGTATTGGGCTTGGCCTAATGAGCAGATACCCTGCTCTTCTAGGTTTAGGTGTCCAAGGTCTTGTGTATGCCTTTGTTTCAAAACAGTTTAATCTTGGCCTACTAGCTTCGTACGATCCATATGTATGGGTAATTGCCTTTGTACTTTATGACCTGAGTTATTATTGGTTACATAGATCTCACCATCAAATTAAAGTCTTGTGGGCTTCACATGTCGTTCACCACCACGGAGAGGAATATAACCTGTCAACAGCCTTGAGACAGACAGGAACGGATTTTTTATTTAAATGGATTTTTTACACTCCTATGCTTTTATTGGGAATCCCTGTTGAAATTTTTGTAACTGTTGCGGCCTTAAACCTTATCTATCAGTTCTGGGTACATACAGAGCATATTAAAAGACTGGGTATTTTAGATTACATCTTAGTAACACCTTCCAATCATAGAATCCACCACGCTCAAAATAAAGAGTATATTGATGCAAACTATGGAGGTGTTTTTATCCTTTGGGACAGAATGTTTGGAACTTTTATTGATGAAAGAGACGATTTAAAACCAATATACGGGACTTCAAAACCTTTAAAATCATGGAATCCACTCTGGGCTAACTTAGAAGTATGGAGTGAAATGATCAAAGATACTTGGCGAACTAAAAGATGGAGAGATAAGATTGCGCTTTGGTTTTCCAAGCCTAAATGGCGACCTGAAGATGTTTCTCAAAAGTATCCGATAAAGAAGAATGATTTAACCCAATTCAGAAAGTTTGACACTAAAACAACATTGTTTTCAAAAATATTCGGTTTCACACATCTTGTTTTTGTAAGTATTTACACTCAAGGGGTCTTATTTAATTCTGCTTCAATTGGCTATGTAGATTTAATGTTTATTTCCTTTAATACAGTTACTCTAATGGTATTCGCCTCTTTTATGTACGAAAACAGAGCATTTGTTTACTACTTTGAACTGATTAGATCATTGTCTGTGCTTGCACTTATTAGTGCTGGCTACTTCAACTTTATGCCTGAAGTAATTATTGGGTATACTTTGTTTTCTTCGATTGCCTCAGCTATTGTTGTTTTAAGAGATAGATTTCTTTCACCTAGCGAAGCTCGCTAGGCTTTTTTATAAATTCTAGGTTAGCACAACCACGAGAGACTTTATTCCAATACATATTCGTTGTTAAAGCAGCCAAACAGCATGTTGGGTATTTGTTTACAAATTTCTTTCCTAAATACTCTGTAATCTCATGCATTGAGGGATTATGTCCAACTAACATAACAGTCTTAACGTCTTCTGGAATTCCAAAAATTACAGTAAGAATTTCTTCTAATGAAGCGTGATAAATAGATTCTTCAAATTGAATATTAGGTTTTTCTGGCTGAAAAAAATGATTTAATGTTTCCGTAGTTCTTTTTGAAGGGCTCGAAAGGATTAAATCTAATTTTATCTTTTTAGACCTAAAGAAATTCCCCATCAAATCAGCGTCTTGAATACCTCTTGTGGATAAAGGCCTATCAAAATCTTTGAGTGCAAAGTCGTTCCAACTAGATTTAGCATGCCTTAAAAAGTAAATACACTTCATATTAACCAACTCTAGATAACTCTTTTTTTAATCTGTCTCTAAATAAAAAATCATCAACTGTGATGGTATGTCTAGCGGTTTTAACTTGCTTTACATCAGGATTTTCAAGCTCTTGTTGAATTAAATCTTTGAGCAAACCCTTTGGTTTCCACTTGCCCTTTAAATGCTGTGCCGCCAGTTTAGATTGTAGTTCAGCACCTGGCCAGATACAGCCAAGAGGCTGAAATAGTCCAATAAAATAAAGGTTTTTAATATCAGCTGGCAACATTTTATGCAGGAGATTTACTGGCCCTTCTTCAAAATCAATAAAGTTTTTATCAAAGAAACTATGTTTAATTTTATAACCAGTACATGCTATTACTGTATCAAATTCTTCGTGTGAGCCATCTTTAAAGAAAACAGTTTTCCCCTCAAATCTTTCAACGTCGCATTTTGGTTTTACTTTGCCATGCCTTACAGCATTATATAAATCAGAATTAACTGTAGGATGTGTTGCTAAAATGTGATTTGTGACTTTTGGTAATCCAATGCTCTCATTTCTTCCTTGAAATAGTTCAAGCATGGACTTCATAAAAAAAAGTCTTAAAAATCTTGGCAACCATCTAGATTTTAATGCAAATATGTCAGGTGTTAATCCAAACATAAACTTAGGCACAAGGTAATACCCCCTTCGCCAACTAATCGCAGTTGTTTTTGTAATACGAGCTGTTTCAACAGCAACATCACAAGCAGAATTTCCTCCCCCAATGACCAAAACTTTTTTGTCAGCAAATGGTGACGCTTTTTTATATTGATGAGAGTGTAAGTAATCGCCTGTAAATTCTCCTGGATATGAAGGAAATCTTGGTTCATGGTGATGACCGTTGCAAACAACCAAGGCGTCAAATACTTCATTTGCAATTTTCTCAGTTTTTAAATCTTTCCATTGAAGTAACCACTTTTGGTCATGATCCTGTGTGCAATTTATAACTTCGGTATTGAATTTAATATTTTCATTTAGATCAAAATGATCGGTGTATGCTTGAAAATATTGAAGTAATTCTTGGTGTGATGGATAGTCAGCAGCATCATCAGGTAGAGGAAAGTCTTCGTAAAAGGAAGTATATTTTGAGCTAATGATGTGTGTAGTTTCGAAAACACTAGAATGGCCAGATGGATCGTTGTATCTCCAATTTCCTCCTACACCTGAACATCTTTCAAATGCAGTCACATTAAAACCTTGATCAATAAAATTTTTAATTGCTGCAATGCCCGAAGGCCCTGCTCCAATAACTGCTACCTTTTTCATATCAAATTTGTATTTAGTACGTTCGACCACACTATAATAAAATAATTTATGACTTCTATAAAATCTATTGATCATGACTTTTGGAAAAACCCTCCATGGGGAAACGGCAAAGAAAAATATCGTTTAGGTCTTAAACCAATTGAAAAAAGCCAATGGTTCAAAGATAACATTTCAGATAGTCTTAAAAATTATAAAAAAAATCTTCTTGAATCACGTTATACAGACGTGATAGCTACCACCAAAGATTCGACTGAATCTCAGAAAGTATTGGCAAAAAAGCTAAAAGTAAATCAAAGAAACTATGCAGATCTAATAGCAGATATATCCCTCTCAGTGCCTGACGATTTATGCATAATTGAGAGTAATGGTAAGCAAAGGCTTCTCGCAGCCTCAATTTGCTCACCAAGTTATTGGAATATTAAATCCAAAATTGGTAGACCCTTAAAAGAAATACATAAACCTGTAAAAACGCTTAATGAAAAGATTGGCAATCCCATAGAAAAGTTTATTAAGAATGCCCCGTTTGAAACCCCTTTTCTCAGAGAAAATTGGTTAATACATGGAGATGACCAACGAATGCATTTAAAAGCAGAAGAGTTTCCAAAAGGCATGGTCAAAGATTGGATCGTCAGATCAGAAAGAGAAACGTTGTGTAAATTTAGTGATGATCACTCTTTATTTGCAATTAATGTTAGATTTCAGAAACTCTCATCAATCTTAAAATTTCAAGAAGCTATTGAAGGTCTAAAAAGAAGTTTAGAAAATATGGATCAAGAGGAGATTAATTATTTTGGTGGTAATAGAAAAGTCGACAAGATTTTTGAGTTTATTACCTCTTAAGTGAAGAAAAATATTTATCAGACTGCTCAATAACCTTTGGTGCCAACCAAATGGAAGCTATCAAGGTAGGGATAGCCATCATGGCAAAAGCACTATCAATAACATTTAAGGCCAAATCTAAAGAAGTAATGGAAAAAATAAACACGAAAATGATAAATATGTATTGATAAATTTTTACACTTTTTTCACCAAACAAAAACTTTGCACAAGATGATCCATAATAGGAATAAGTAAAAATTGTGCTTAATCCAAAACTGACAACACAAACAAATAATATTATGGGTCCAACTGGGCCTAAAGTTGCAAGGAATGCCTCAGATGTAAGGCTAACGCCTTGACTGTCAGATGCTTGATATACACCCGATATTAATATTATTACCGCTGTAAGGGTGCACATTATTAGCGTATCAAATATGGGTCCAGTCATGGCTATAAGTCCTTGTTTAACAGGACTGCTAGTTTTGGCAGCTCCATGAATTAGTGCCTCAGTACCAATGCCAGCCTCATTGCTAAATGCTCCTCTTTTGATTCCTGTTAAGATGACACCCACCAATCCTCCTACAACAGCAGAATCAAAAGAAAATGCTTCGGTTACTATCAATGCAAGTGCTGGAAAAAATTGTTGGTAGTTTAATAGCACAGCTATTAATACAGCCACTAGATATAGACCCCCCATAAGCGGTACTAGCAATGCAGAAACATTAGCTATTCTTCTTAAACCACCAAGAACCACTGCAGCAGTAAGTGCAGCTAGAAATGCTCCGGCGTAGTATGAGAAATTTTCGACTTCAGGGAAATAAAGATCATTAGTTAGCTGAACTACTTGATTTGCTTGAAAAGCTGGAAGACCAGCAATAACACCTGAGAATGCAAAGAAGTATGCTAAAGGCATCATGTATTTAGGCAAACCATTTTTAATGATATACATTGTTCCAGCATTTGGTTTGCCATCAGGGCCTGTTTCTCTATATAAAACTGATAGCGTTGCAGTGAAAAATTTTGTAGCTATGCCAAAAACAGCTGTGACCCACATCCAAAAAATAGCCCCTGGGCCTCCTAGTTGAATTGATACTGCAACTCCAGCAATGTTTCCAAGTCCGATAGTTCCGGACAAGCTGGCGGTAAGTGCCCTGAAGTGACTAACCTCACCCACTTCATCTTTACTTGGATGCTTGCCTTGTAAGACCTCAAATGCAAAGCCAAGATATCTAAATGGCTTTAATTTAGTTTTTACAGAGAAATATACCCCAGCACCTAAAAGTAAAAGTGCTGTTTGCCAACCCCATGCATAGGAAACAAATTCTGCAAAAAAACTATCTATGTATCCCATTATTTTTAATCGTAAAAAAAGAAGATAAAAAAGCAAAGAAAAAGCCACATAAATGCGGCTTTTTCAATTCAAACGAAATTTTTAGGCTTCATCGTCCGGATCAGGATAAAACTGATATGAGTCGCTTGCATTTGGACCTTCACATGTTGCAGATGCATCAAACATTGCTTGAACCTCAGTTCCATTTTCAGCAAATCTTGCATATGAAGTTTCTGCATCAGCATGACTCTCATAATAATTCATCCAGAAGAAATCATAATCTGTATATGGTTCTGGATTTTCACCATTATGGAAAATCACACTATAGGAAAAAGGTTCAGGGTTATCAGCTGATAAGGTAAATTCATTGAAAGCTCCAACGGCTGATCTAAGAAGATCTAATCCATCATCTCCATTGAATTTACAGTAATGCGCATAAGTTACCCATTGGTTTGGTCCATTCCAATTAGCTTCTTCACCCATTGGCCAATAGAAATCATAATTTCTTTTGCCCTCACCATCACAAGTCATAACAGATGAGTGTTTTGCTCTCCAAGCATCAGCTTCAGAATTTGTAGCCCAATCTGCCCATCCAGCATCGGAAGCTTCTTTTGATTCCCACCAAAGTTGCCAGTAAACTACATCATCTCCACCAAGTGAAGCGCTTTCTACAGGCGCATGGCCCGCAGCGTAAAAGAAACCATCGGCAAATTCAAAATCGTTCCATTCATCAACCATAGCTGATACTGTTTCATTGCTAAAATTAGCACCAGGCGTACATGTCATGTACTCAGTATATGGAGGACCTTGTTCCTCAGTTTCAGTATTTTCTGCTTCTGCCTCAGTTGCTTCTGCTGCAGCATCATTCTCACTTGAACAAGCTGCCAGAAATAAAATAGACAAAAGCGCCATAAATTTTAAGTAATTCATAAAAAACTCCTAAGCTTTTAACTATGGCAAGAAAAAAAACTTTAGACAAGAAACAATGGTACATTTCACGACTTATATTTAAATTTTATGAAAGATACCTATTAAAGTAGAGTGATAGTCGAAGAGAAATCAACCTGTCCTTATTGTTGGGAAAGCGTGTATTTTGAAATAGATACTTCAGTTTCTGAGCAGGAATACGTAGAGGATTGTCACGTTTGTTGTAATCCAATTCTTCTAAGGATAAATATTTTTGGAAACTCAGTGAACATAGATACAACTAAGGAAGATGACGGGTTTTAGGTAGTATGGGCATTTTTATATTAGGAAGTTTGGTTTTTATAGTAGCCTTTGTATTTTTCAAAATATCTGCACTGAAAAAAACAGAGAACAATCAATCATGGTCAAGATTAGCACTTGTTGGTTTGGTTGATTATTTAGTATTGGTTATAGGATCTTTGGGCACAGGTATACTGTTCATGACCATGTACTCCATTGGCCATGGATAGAATTTCATTTGTGGTATTTACTTTAGACTAGTTTTATTTCACCGACGCCTATTCTGCCTTTGTACTCTTCAACTGTGAACTCAACATTATCGTTTTCATTCAAAGATTCTAAACCGCTTTTTTGTAAAGCGCTGATGTGTACAAATACATCCTTTTCACCGTCTTCTGGCGCAATAAATCCAAAGCCTTTAGCATTATTGAAAAACTTAACGACTCCTTTTTGCATTGCGTACTCCTTATTAGTAAAGTTCACAATACAGGAAATCCAGAATAAGTCCATTAATACCTTAAATTCTGTTGCTTAAATTGCTCCACTGATTAGGATATCAGTCTGAGTTTGTTTCAAAAATGTTAGACATAATACTTAATCTAGTAGTCGGAATTTTGCTTTTATTTCTTGCTAAAGGTAATGCAGCTTTAAAAAAAATTAGAATATTTAATAACTTTTCTTTTAGAGTTTGCTTAATGATGATGGGTGGACTTGTAATAGGGTTTGCACTGGGAGATTTTCTTATCTGGTTGCGCTTGTAATTGTGCTCAAATCTATCTGTCTGTCAATTGAGGGTAAATCTATATCAAAGACATCCTTAAAATTTTGATACAGTGCAGCAGGCATATCTTGATTATCATCAATAATCCTTCCTTTAGTAAAAACAGTGTAACCATCACCGCCTTTAGCTACATAAGCTGAAGTTGAAACAGTATATTTCTGTGTATCAACTAACTCATTATTATCTAGCTTAATACTCACTAGGCGTTGCATTTTTGGTTGTGTGCTATCAAATTGTATTTTTAAACCAGATAACTGCCCTACTCCATATGGAAGGGTCAGACTGTATTCAATTAGTTCTCTGACTTGCTTACCACTTAGCTCTACAACTGTAAGATTATCCGGAAAAGGATAGACGTTTATTAATTGCTCCAAAGTTACTGGCCCAGCATTTAAATCAGCTCTTATTGCCCCGGAATTTAGAAAAGCGATATCACTCTTAGAAGCAGATCGCATATAGTCCGTAAGCAGATTTCCAATCGTTGATTCTTGATTGTATTTACGCATTGCTGGTCGCTTCATGTTAGCAATGACTTCTAATAGTTCTGGATATTGCGCTCGATACTGATTTATTAGTTTTGAAGTTCTATCAGCAGCGGGATATTTCTTAGAGTCTACTGGAATTAAGTACCCCTCTAAAAAAGATACCTTATGTTCCTTTGTATTAACTCTAAACTTGGTGTAACCAAGATGCATGCCTTGACCAAAGGTTAGTCCAATTATAGTGCCTGTTTCAGGATGTTTTACTGGCTCGTGTAATCCGTTATCTGAGTGACCACCAAAAATAGCATCTACTCCCCTTAACTCCCCAGCCATCTGGTAATCTTCATCAAAACCTCTCTGCACAGAAGGATCTGATTCCTTATTGGTTTGCATCGGAGCTGTTTTATTTTGATGTGTGAGTACGACAATCATATCTACTTCATCACGAATTTTATCGGCCCAATATTGGGCAGTTTGAGTTGGGTCTTTAATACTCAGCCCTGTACGGTGAAATGGTGCCATAGTGTTATAAAAAGCATCAATACCCATTACACCAATCACCCCAATTTTCACGCCAGATTTTTCCAATATAGTAAATGGCCGAGCTATAAGTTCACCGGTTTTCTCAATAAATATATTGGCATTTAGAACTGGAAAATTTCCCCTGGGGATTATCTCCACCAGTGGTTCCCAATTATATTCAAATTCATGATTGCCAATATTTAAAGCGTCATAGCCCATGGCGTTATAGAGATCAAATGGTAGTTTGCCTCTCGTTTTTTTTGATAATGCACCGGTATAAATATCCCCTGCATCAACTAAAAAACTGATTTCTTCAGACGCTCTGACATTATCAATTAAGGTTGCCAAGTGTGAGATACCACCTATGAGCTCAATATCATCGCGCCACACAGCTTGTATAGGCTCATAAACACTCTCTATATCGTTGGTATGAAGGATGACTATTTCTTTGGTTGTGCTCTCAATAGTGTGTATGAATAAAGACGTTAAAAAAATAAGTTTTACAAGCAATTTAGACATTCTTAAATATTAACAAAAACTATAAAGAGAAATTTTAAAAAATATATAGGCAGTTAGATATGACGTCCTTTTTTCTTTTAGATTCTTATCAAACAAACGTATATGGGTCTTACACGTTGCTCAATTGATTTGAAGTGGCAGGAATATTTGAGCATCTTGCTGTTTGCATTTTACAATGAGCTTAGGAGATCAATAGTCACTGGCAAACATTTCTGGGATAAGCCTTAATATGAGTGAAAACATAATAATACTTCTTTCAATTCCAATAGTAATTTTTGTAATGGTTTTTATTGATTATTTATGTAATAGGTGTCCCAAATGTAAAACATGGCATTTCTTTCGTTTTGGTTTGATAGAGCTAGATAAGCCTTCTGAAAAATTTATGAGAGAATGGGTTAAATGCAAAAAATGTGGACATGAGTGGGAAAAATTAGTACCAAATGATGGTGCTGATGGTGGTGGTTGAGAATAGGTTCTCTTTTCGACAAGACAGTTGATATTGTGGCGGAGAGAGTGGGATTCGAACCCACGATACGCTATTAACGTATGCCAGTTTTCAAGACTGGTGCATTCAACCGCTCTGCCATCTCTCCG
>NZKB01000004.1 GCA_002692425.1 Gammaproteobacteria bacterium | reverse complement strand
TTTTAGGGAGGCATTAAAGTACAAATGAAAATATGTCTCATCGATAATTACGATTCATTCACTTTTAACTTAGAACATCAATTGGCATCTTTCGATATTGATGTTGATGTTATACGAAACGATGAAATTACTATTAAGGCGTTAGAAGAAAATCATTATGATGCTTTTGTGCTAGGTCCTGGGCCATCAAACCCAGAAAACGCTGGTATTTGTTTAGATTTAATAAAGCATTTTTATCAAAAAAAACCAATATTGGGCGTATGTTTAGGACATCAATGCATTGGCGAAGCATTTGGTGCAAATATTATCAAATGTAAAGTCATCAAACATGGTAAAACTTCCCAAATTAATCACGATGGCGCCTCAATTTTTCGTAATGTAAAAAATCCATACCACGTTATGCGTTATCACAGCTTAGTGATTAAAAAGGAAACTTTAGATAAAGATTTTATTATCAACGCTTGGATTACCAATAAAGACGAGGATTCTATTATGGGTATTAAACATAAAGGATTTAATTTAATCGGCATTCAATTTCATACTGAATCAATTTTTACTGATCAGGGGGCAAAATTAATTTCTAATTTTTTAACGTTAATAAAATGAGTATAAAAGAAGCACTGGCTGAGATAACTAAGTCAAACGATAAATTTAAATTTTACCTTGAGCATATATTAAGTGGTGAAGCAACGGATACTGAGATAACTGAAGCATTAGTTGCTCTAAATGAATATGGAATAGACTACTATGTTATGGATGCGCTAGCTTCAGTAATGAATACCTACGTTGATAGCATTGAACTTTCAGACAATGATTTCATTGATACCTGTGGTACTGGTGGTTCTAATTTAAAAATTTTTAACTGCTCAACTATTTCTGCTTTCGTAGTAGCTTCATGCGGTGGAAAAGTAGTTAAACATGGTAATAAATCTATCACGTCTAAATCAGGTAGTGCCGACTTCTTAGCCAGAGCCGGTGTAAATATCAATAATGAAAAAGCTAATGCAATTAGTGCATTCAATCAGTTTGGGATAACCTTCTTATTTGCACCAACATATCATCAAAGACTTAAGCATGTTGCAGCCCAAAGAAAAGCCCTGGGCGTTAGAACTGTTTTTAATGTTGTGGGTCCATTAGTTAATCCTGCTAATCCAAATTACCAAATAATTGGAACTTCAGATGCTCAAATAAATGAGGCCGTAATTAATGTTTTAAAAAATAAAGGCTTATCGAGAGCAATGGTAATAACTTCAAATGATGGTATCGATGAACTATCAATCACTTCTTTAGCTTCAGTGCATGAATTAAGACATAATGAAATTACATCCTACGAAATAAATCCTGAAGACTATGATCTTGCCAGATGCGCAATAAATGATATTCAAGTTGAGACTTTAGAAGAAGCTTATTTATATGGAATAGAGATTTTAAATGGAAAAAGAGGCCCAGGATTTGATATGGTTGCCTTAAACGCTGGAGCTGCTTTATATGTATCTAATTATGCAGAATCACTAGCAGAAGGTATAGAAAAAGCCAAAAGTGAATTGCATTCAGGTCGGCCTTTACTATTGTTAAACAAATACGCTAAGTATACCCAGCAAGCATGACTACTTTAGAAAAAATAATTCAAGCCAAACATCGCAGGATTGGAATTCAAAAACTCTCAAATTCATTTACTGATCACTATATAAGTAGCAATACAAATATTGATAAACCCAGGTTTTTTTCTAATCTAAATAATTGTTTAAACGACCATAAAATCATTGCTGAAATGAAAAAAGCTTCTCCATCAGCTGGAGTTATAATAAATGACTATAAGCCAGAAGACCTAGCCTTAGAGTATCAAGCTAAAGGCTACACAAACCTATCAATACTAACAGAGGAAGATCATTTCTTAGGTGCAATTTCCCATATAGCCAAAGTTAGAAAAGTTTCAGATCTACCTATCTTGCAAAAAGATTTCGTTGTTGATGAATGGCAGATTTACCAGGCTAAAACCATTGGAGTAGATTGCATACTGCTAATCTCAGAAATACTAACTAAAGAAGAGTTAAATTCGTTTATTAAAACTGCTAAATCTTTAAAACTTGATGTTTTATTAGAATTCCACGATGAAATAGAAATTGAAAAAATAAAAGATATAGAACTTGATTATATTGGAATAAATAATAGAAACTTAAGGACATTGAAAACGGACATTAACCATTGTTTATCTATTAGAGATAAATACCACAATGAACTTAATAATTTTAAGATTATTGCAGAATCCGGTTTCAAATCTAAAATGGAATTAGAAAACTATAAATCCAATGGAATAGAATTGTTCTTAATTGGAGAAAGCATACTACAGGAAAAATTATGAAAAAAAATTATTTATTACTCCTATTAACATCATTCATTGCTGCTGACCCAGAACTTTATTTTATTGAGCCACAGGATGGAAAGACATATTCAACAGAAGTCGCAGTGAAGTTTGGACTGAAAGATTTTGGTGTTGCACCAGCAGGATACAATATTCCTAATACAGGTCACCACCATTTAATCATAAACGCTGATCTACCGGATTTAACTTTACCCATACCTGCAAATGAAAATTATGTGCATTTTGGCTTAGGTCAAACTGAAACATCTCTTACATTGGAACCTGGTACTTATTCATTACAATTGCTTATGGGTAATTACTTGCACATACCTCACTCTGAGCCTTTATATTCAAAACAGATATCTATAACAGTTGAATAAAAAAAACCGCTGTTAGAAAACAGCGGTTTTAATTAGAGCTAAAATATATTTAGTCACTTGAACCAGTGAAAGTATGACTTCCTACTGAATCATATGATTGTGTTAGGAAATCTGTAACTTTAGTCACTTCCCATTGACAATCATCAGTGTTGGTACCAAAAGAGGCAAGTCCGTCTGTGGTAGCTGTGCCACCTGCAGTTGCCTTTCGAGCAACTAGAACATCTTCCATTCCTCTTGATACACCACATACATCCCAGTAAGTACCAGCTTCACCGTCACCAGCTCCCATATCGCCCAGAGCATCAATAACCGTTGCTGACTGACTTGGATCATCAGAAGCAGAAGCTTTCTTATATAATTTGTATGCGTCATTACCATTGTGGTTTATCCCAGAATTGTCTTCATCTAAGTTATCAAGATAAGTCTGAGGTGCTTCGTTATCATCGTTATCAGCTCTACCAATAACGTAGACATCACCATCAGCAATTGTTGCTCCAGTAGCAAATGTAACAGCAGCTTCATACTCATCTGCATTAGCACCAGAGTTAATGCCATTACTCATTCTTCCTAAGAAGTAACCATCAAGTGATACCTCTGCGCCAGTGAAATTGGCAATTTCTATAAACTTAGGCCAATTTTCACCACTTAAAGCTCCTTCACCGAACTCTGAAATAAACAGATCGTCAGCCGTTGCTGGTGCTGGCGTTGGCGCCGGTGTTGGTGCTGGCGTATCAGTTGCAGCAACAACCATGTTGTCGTATAGCATTGCTGATGGATGATATGCACCACCCATGTTTGAGAACCCAAATTGAATTGGCCATCCAACCATACCTGCAATAATATCCACTGACAATGTACCGTCAGTAGACCATGCATCTTTTGTGTAGCCTGATGTATCTGCATAAACACCTGGTTCAGCAGCGTATCCATTACCTGGATTTAAAACCTTTATAAATGCTTGGCAATTGATAGCTGTGCCGCCAGTATCAGCGTTTGTGTCTCCGCAAACAGTACCTTCACTAGGTTTCTTACCATTCCATGTAAATGTCATAGTTTTACCTACATCAGCTTCAGCAACAGTGTATTCTCTAAAGACGTTTGTCTCATGGTTCTTAGTTCCAATTGTCTCATCACCATAGTTAGCAAAAACTTTTAAATACTTAGTTGCGTTTCCATCAGCTCCAGTTTCAGAGCTTTCAACAGATGAAATCTGAGACTGGTTAGGATGCGAAGCATTTGGTGCAGCGCCTAAATAATTATATTCGTATGCACCTGTGCTACCGTCTTCATTTCTTGCAAAGACGTTAACAGCATATTTCCAACCACTTAAAGTTTCATCGTCATCTGTATATGATTCAAAATCATCTTCAGCATAATTTCCAGATGGTGCTGGAGTTGGCTCAGGTGTTGGCGCTGGTGTTGGTGCTGGAGTATAAGCACTTACATCTGCGTTATCATAAAGCATACCTGTTGGAGCGTAGTTTCCTGCGTAGTTTTTAAATCCAATCTGTAGAATATGACCGACATGAGCTTCGGTAAGTTCAAAATCTACATTTACAGTTTCACCGCTCTGTGAAGCACTTGTAGTATCGGTGCTTGCATTAATCATCAAACTGTAATCTGTACTGTTAACGACTTTCACCACTGCGGCACAAGTTGCACCAGTAGCACCGTTATCAGCATTAGTTCCACCACAATTATTTTCAGCTGGGGATTTAGCAGTTACTGAGAATCTGTAAGTCCCAATCATATCAGAAGTGACATAACCTTGACTTGCTCCTAATTCTCTTATGATGTTAACTTCCAGGAAACCTGTTCCATGAGTACCATCGCTATAGTTACTGTATGTGTTCAATAATGTATTACCATTGTCATCTACTAAACCTGTCATATTATCTTTAACAGCTGTTCCGTTATAATTGTTTGAGTAATTACCATCAGCATCAAACTGGCTTACCGAATACAGCCATGGAGCAAGATCAGCTGCATCAGCATAACTTTCATAATCATCTGCAAAAGTTACACTTGGCGCAGGTGTAGGTGCTGGCGTTGGCGCAGGCGTTGGCGCAGGCGTTGGAGCCGGTGTTGGTGCTGGCGTTGGTGCTGGCGTTGGCGCTGGTGTTGGCGCAGGTGTTGGCGCCGGTGTTGGCGCAGGCGTAGGCATAGGTGTTGGTGCTGGTGCTGCAGGAGTTTCAGTATAGTTACTTCTGTCAAGACCATCACTACACGCAGCAATAAATACTAACGTAAGAAATGTGGTGAGTTTTTTAAACATGTTATGTTATCCCCAAATATATTTGTACCTCAAATATGTCATAAAAATTGATGTTTTTAAAGAGAAAATTGTAAGAATTAACCTAAGATTTTATTTTTTATGTTTCGATGAATCCGTCTCATCTCTGTGTTTACGTAAATATTTCATAAAAGGCGTTCCACCAGTGCCTCTTACTTTAGAACCACCACTACCAAATAAGGTGCTTTTCGTACTTTGATTATGGATATAGTCTGCTGCATATCTTAAATGTTGCGATCTGAATATTGAGATCTCCTGGCAACACTCATTATAAAGGGTCATTAATTCCTTATTATTAATAACCTCATCTTTTACATTGCTATGATCTTCAACGTATTTAATGAGCTCTATGTGAGAAGGCGGCATATATGATTTCATTTCATCAAGATATTCTCTGAGTTCATCTTTTTCATGTTCTACGTTTAGTAGCGCATCCAGTGTTGGAACTATTGAGCTTTGGGCTCCTGTTTCTCCTCTAAATAGTTGTGGTTTTTCCTCTAAACAAGATTCATATATAAGACCATCAGGTAAAGCAGGATTATTTTTCCATCCAAAGATATAGGGACGTACCCTATGGTAATAGATATAAGGATCGCATTTCTCCGGCATCTTTCTAAATATATGATTAACTTCCAACATTGATTCTTTTATTGAAGTTAGTTCATTTTTAAGAAATCCGTGGTCGCATTGCTTGTTTTCAAATTCTGCTGCTATTTTAAATGCACTTTGAATAGCCTTATTAGCAGCATGTTCTATGCAAACATGAATTGTGACAAACCAATCCTCATCAATGCCACCCAGGAAATTGTAGTTAAGTGCTACATTATCTAAGTTGACACTTTCGTCCTGATTAATTTTGTGCCAGTTATCCAAACAGTAACTTGCATAACTAAGGACAGGTGGTCTTCCGAGTATTTTAGAAATTTTTATCCATGGAGCTGCAAGCGACTTACATAGAATTTTAGAAGGTACTAAATCTCCCCATACATACGCATGAGCTAAGAAAGAAAACTGCACATTAAGTAATCTTAATTCTGCTTCTGAGTATTTTGATAAATCATGCGAGAAGAATGTTTCTGGAAGACTATCAATTTGTTTCCTGATCTTATTGGTGAGTAAAAGTTTAGGAATAGAGCAGGCTAGATCCTCTAAAATTTGTTCATCCTCATTTTTATTGGAAAGGTAACGTAGGGGTTGGTTTGAACCTATAAAACCATGAACATTCTCTTTATCAAGCTGTAAATGTGAAAGCATATTTTCATTTTATATGACTACTCAATATTTTCATTATTAATTTTACTTTTTTCTAAATGAGAATTATTCTCATTTATTTTTACTTTTTATTTGTTTTTTAAATATTGAAACATATACTCTGTGAATGATAATCATTATCATTACGATAATTATTCTCAATTAGAAAGATTATTATGAAAAATATAATTAGTTTATTGTTATTAATATCTGCTGTAGTGCTAGCACAGGCAGCTGAAAACGCAGATGCAGAAGGAAGTGAAATAGAAGAAGTTGTTGTCAAAGGTAATGTCTTGTATTCAGATCAAGTAAATGCTCTGAAGACTCCTGTACCTGTTTTTGATGTACCTCAAACGGTTTCAATCGTAACTGACGATGATATTCGTAAGCAAGGTTTTAGAGAGATAGGCGATATCGTCAGATATACTCCTGGTGTTAACACTTCACAAGGTGAAGGTCATAGAGATTCAATAGTCTTTCGTGGTGTTAGGTCCACAGCAGATTTCTATCAAGATGGTGTTAGAGATGATGTTCAATATCACAGATCTTTATACAACGTTGAACAAGTAGAAATTTTAAGAGGTCCAAACGCACTTTTATTCGGTAGAGGTGGTACTGGTGGAATTATCAACAGAGTAACAAAGAAAGCTGTTGTAGGTGAAACTTTCACAGCTCACGATGTAGGTGTTGACTCATTTGGCGCTGCAGATATTGCAATAGATACAAACTTTCAACTTGAAAGTGGTGCTGCTGTTAGAATTAACATACACAGCGATAGTTTAGCTAATCATAGAGATCACTACGATGGCAATAGAGTTGGTTTTAACCCAACAATGACATTAAAACTAAGTCCTGAAACAACAGCTTATTTATCGTATGAATACGCTGATCATGAGAGATTTATTGATAGAGGTATTCCAACTATCAATGGCAGCCCTGATGAATCCTTATCAGATATAGTTTTTGGAAACTCAGCTGCGAACGTTCAAACACTTGAGGCTACAATCATGAGAGCGCAAGTAGAACACACACTTTCAAATACTAGTAAAGCTAATTTTAGTTTCACATCAAGCAGTTTTGAAAAGTTATATCAAAATATTTATGCTTCTGGATACGATGGAACTCTCGTAACTATGGATGGTTATTACGATCCAACTGAAAGAGATAATACAATTATGTCAGCTAATTTAGTCAATGAACTAAATCTAGGTGGTGTTATGCATACTTTATTAACAGGTGCAGAGTTTATCCAAACTGACAATGAAAATTTAAGATACGATGCTAACTGGTCTACTACAAATGATGATAATGAAATCTTCAATATTACTAGATCTATGGACTTCACTATTAATAGTGGTGGTGTAGCAACAGCGCTTGATTATGTTACTAAACTTAATCGTCAAACAGCGTCTGAAATCACAGTTACTTCCATATTCATTCAAGATCAAATTGACCTGAGTGATAACTGGAAACTGATGCTCGGCGGTAGATTAGATGATTTTGATATAACAGTAGATGATGTTAAGAATGGTACATCTGAATCAAGGAACGATAATACATTCTCGCCGCGAGCAGGTGTTATCTATAAACCACAAGAGAATGTATCGCTCTATTTAAGCTACAGCGAAAGTTTCTTACCTAGATCTGGTGAACAGTTCAAAGCTCTAAGTGCTACATCCGCAAGATTAGATCCAGATGTATTTGAAAGTACAGAACTCGGTATGAAAATTGCATTACCTAACGATATGTCTCTAACAGCTGCTTATTTTGACAGCGAACAAGTTAGAGCAGCACGTGATAATGATACCGGTGAGACTTCAGAAATTAGAGGCTTAACTGTTGATGGTTTTGAAATAGAACTTAAAGGCAGAGT
This sequence comes from Gammaproteobacteria bacterium, assembly GCA_002692425.1. GTDB lineage: Bacteria > Pseudomonadota > Gammaproteobacteria > Magnimaribacterales > TMED112 > TMED112. The sequence goes on along the minus strand of NZKB01000004.1, from coordinate 22,846 downwards.
CAATAACGGTCTTAATTTAGCTATTGCTTATAGTGACTTGAGTGGAGAGACAAGTTCAGGTGGAATTCCAAGAGAAATTCCTGAACATAAACTATCAGCATTTGCTGCTTGGGAAGTAAACGAGAAGCTATCTGTAGCATTGGGATTAACTCAACAGGGTGAATCTAAAATTAAAGATAATACGCCTGGCTTAGTACTACCGGAGTATACAAGAATAGATCTTTCAGCTTATTACCAAGTTGCACCAAATCTAAGCGTACAAATGAATGTTGAAAACTTAATGGATGAATTATATTTTCCACATTCACACAGTACTCATCAAGCTAGTGTTGGTGAGAGTGTTAACTCTAGAGTTTCACTGAGGTGGACTTACTAAGAGGGTTTAAATAATCATGCTTAATGTGTGTTGCAATCTACCAAGGTGAAGCACACATCTGGATGATTAGAAAGTTTAGTGTAAGGCAAGGATAGTATGTGGAACAAAATTATCATATCCACCCTTGCAACTTATAATGATTGATAAATTCTTTAATCTTGCCTGCACTAATTTTTTAAGTGATATTGGACGTTTTTTGTAAACACAATAGCCTAGAACAATATCACTTTTAGATGATAACTTTCTGTTCATATTTTTACCTTTCTATAGAAAGTTAGTCATTGATTAACCCCTTAGCGATAAGGGGTTTTTTTTATGCCAAAAAATATTAGACTGAGGATATGAAACTATCATTTCCTCCTGTTATTACCTTAGCTTGCTTAGGCATGCAATTCATTTTGTACATGATGTTGCCCTTAGAAGTAAATTTGAGCCTATTGTTAGGTTTAATTTTACTCATCGGTTCAGTAGCAATTATCGTTATGGCTTTTAAAGAGTTACAAAATTATGAAACAACTTATATACCTGATGGTGAACCAGAAAAGCTTGTTAAAACGGGACCATTCAAATTTACTAGAAATCCAATTTATCTGGGTATGTTTGGCATACTGATTGCTTCGGCTTTTCTCATGCAATCAATTTCAGCCATGTTAATCCCAATTCTTTTTTTATCCATAATACAAAATACATGGATTCCACATGAAGAGGATAAACTCAAAGAGAAATTCCCAGATGAATGGGAAGAATATGAATCTTCAACAAAAAGATGGTTATGGTGAAAGTAGCTTAAGTATAATTTCTTTCCAATTTTTATAATCTTTTGACATAAACAAATGTGCATCTGTATCAGGACAAACAGAAACTCTTTTTTGCTCTGAAATAAGTTTTAAATCAAAAGTCTCGCTTGCAACTCCAGCAAGAATAGCTACTCCTCTTGCGGTAGACTCAGTATTTTCCGGTACTAAAACTTCAATATTGAGTAAATTTGCTATTTGTTTAACGAATGTATTATTTGCAATCATGCCGCCATCCACATTTAAAGATTCAACTTTAATGCCAGAGCGTGCTAAACAGTCAATAATATCTTTAGTTTGATATGTAATAGAATTAAAGGCTGCATTGATCAAATCAGTTTTGGATGTATCTCTCGTAATGCCATGAAAACTAGCTCTTATATCTGAATTCCAATATGGAGCACCCAAGCCAGTAAAGGCCGGTATAAATAAAACATTATTTGCATCGCCATTATGATTTAAATAAAGCTCTGATTGATCGCTCGTTACAAAGAATTGTAAATTATCTCTTAACCACTGAACTGTTGTTCCGGCGGCGTAAATACTTCCCTCTATAGCGTAGTAAATTTTACCATTCAATGAGAATCCAATAGTAGTTAATAACCCATCATCAGAAAGAATAGGTTCCTCACCCACATTCACCATAACAAAACAGCCTGTACCGTATGTACTTTTTAATTGACCTTTTGTAAGACAACCTTGACCGAACAGTGCAGCTTGTTGATCTCCTAACACTGCATGAATTGATATGTTTTCAAGTTGTTCAATTGTGCCAAAATTTGAATCTGAATGTACCACTTCAGGTAACAAAGTACTTGGAATATCAAATAATTTAAGTAAATCCTTATCCCAAGTTAGGGTATTTATATTAAAAAGCATGGTTCGTGATGCATTAGTAATATCAGTTTTAAAAATTTTTCCCTTAGATAATCTATACATTAGATAAGTATCGACAGTACCAAAACATAACTCACCTGCTTCAGCTCTAGCTCGGACATCATCTATGTTGTCTAGTATCCATTTAATTTTTGTTGCAGAAAAATATGAATCAATAAGAAGGCCGGTTTTTTGTTTAATCATAGATTGATTAGATTCTGTAGCTATTTCAGTACAGTAAGCTGAAGTTCTCCTATCTTGCCAGACAATAGCATTATAGACAGGCTTTAATGTGTTTTTGTCCCAGATAATAGTTGTTTCTCTTTGGTTTGTTATGCCCCCAAACTTCACGTTGCTTAAATCGAGTTGACCCAATGTATTTGTTACAGATTTGTATAAATCTTCTGGATCAATTTCAACCCAACCATCATTTGGAAAAATTAATGGGTATTCTTCTTGAGCAATTTGTTCAATATCACCATTAATATCAAAAATTATGCTTCTTGAACTTGTAGTACCTTGATCAATTGTTAAAATTTTACTCATATGAAACTAAAAAATATTCTAACCTTTTTATTCTCACTTTTTATATTCTTAGGTTGTTCATCTACAGAGAAAGCAGAAATTCTTGAAGAAAGAAAAAAGAAATTAGATTCGTTAAATGAAGAATGTGATTTTGCAACCGTTGAGTATAGCTTTCCAGAAGATATTTATATTTGTTACAAATCACCTACCAGGATAAAAGACAATAAGTCTGAAGAGGAAATTGAAAAGAGTGAAGAAAGTGACGAAGAAACAGAATAGCTCATTAATTTATACTGTATACTCCAAAAAAAATTGTTCATTTTGTGATAGAGCAATAACACTTTTGGAAGATCTTAATCATCAAGTAATTGTAAAAAAAATTGATGAAGATATTGCACATTTTACAGAAATGCGGGAAAAGGCACCTGCAATGAGGACTATGCCAGTGATCTTTGAAAATAATGATTTAATTGGTGGCTACTCTGATTTAATCAATTCACTTGAACATGAGTAATTTTATTTTCTATGACACAGAGACCTCTGGTGTAAAAGAACTAGATTTCATTCAAGTAATTCAATTTGCAGCAATTCAAGCAAACGAAAATTTTGAACATATTAATTCATACAATGAATTATGTAGTCCACTTCCATGGACTCTAGTTTCTCCTAAAGCGCTATTGGTAAATAAAAAAAGAGAAATATTCCAAACAGATAAAACTCACTATGAACTAATTAAAGCAATTCATAATATCTGGACACAGTGGACTGAACATAATCCTGCAATATTTGTTACTTATAACGGAATGAGATTCGATGAAGAAGTAATGAGAAGACAATTTTATTGGAATTTATTTGACCCTTATTTTACTAATACTAATGGTAATACAAGATTAGATCTGTATTTAAAAATGCAGGTTATTGCTCATTTTTACTACCAATCTTTTGCAATTCCTCAGGTTAATAATCAAATATCTTTAAAACTGGAGCATATAGTCTCGAATTTTTCTATTGATACTGAAAACGCTCATGATGCATTAGCAGACTGTGAGTTTCTAATTCATCTAATTAAGCTTATTGCCGATAAGCTGCCAAATTTCTACAAAGAAATTTTAGATACAACTTCAAAAGATGGTTATCTAAAAAATCTGCAATTTAATCCAGTTCACTTTAACTGTTATTTCATACCAAGAACTAAAACAACTAGAGCTTACCCGTTCACTCCGTTAATAACTCAGCATGGTTTGAATAAATACATACCGATCTTTGATTTATCTAATGACCCTGATGATTATTTCGATCTAAGCTATACAGAGTTAGAACAATTGATAAATAAAAAAAAGAATAGTCCTTTCAAAAAACTCGCAACAAACAAAACACAACCGACGGTATGTTTATCTACTTTACTTCAAGATGACGTATATGTAGAAGATCAAGACATGCTTATTGAAAAAGCAAATAAAATTAAAGCTAATGAAAATTTTTGTGAAAAAGTTATAGAGATATACAATAATTTTGAATTTCAAAATGCTCAAAAATTAAATATTGAAGAACAAATTTATTCAGAAGGGTTTCCGTCTTCAATCGAAAAAGATAGGTATACTCAATTTCACAAAGCCCAAACTTATGAAGAAAAAATCAATATCATAAATTCTTTTGAAGACATTAGACATAAGGAATTTGCCCTTCGAATCTGCGCTCAACAACATAGTGAAGAAGTTGATAAAAATATTTTACTTTCTTTAAAGGAGTTAACTCGAGCTAGGTTCAATGACGAAGGGCCTTGGCCAAATTCTTTACAGAATTTAGAGGAGGGTAAAACATTATTATTAGAGACAAACAACAATGATGATAAAGAATTAATTAATCTTGCAATTAATTCTATTAAAAACAGTCTATAACCATATAAATAGTTAATTAGTATATTTTTTTATATATACTTAAGCATGATTTTTAGGGGTCAAATTGAATAGGTTAGTTCTTTTATTATTAATTCCATTTTTTTCTTTTACTGAAATAAAATTTGATGGTTTGGTTGATGACTCTGAATGGTCTGACGCTGAAGTATACGATTTACCTTTTGAGATTTCTCCTTCCTATAATACTGACGCTGAACATGAAACCTTTGTATACATTAAAAATGATGCCAATAATTTATACGTTGCTTTTAAAGCACTTGGTAATAAAAATTTTATTAGAGCTGGTATAAGAGCTCGCGATGGGATTAACTGGCTCGATGACCAAGTTGCTATTGGTATAGATACATTCAGTGATGGCAGGTATTACATAAGATTTAGTGCAAACCCACTTGGAAGTATTGCTGATAATAAAGTAGACAATAAAGACGATTTTGACGGATCCTACAATGTAGAGTTTGATGCTAAATCACAAATAACAGATGTGGGTTATGAAGTAGAATTCGTAATTCCATTGTCATCATTAAATTTTCCAGACACTCAAAACCAAAAATGGACCCTTATGCTTTCAAGAAAGTTGTACAACAAAGGCACAGAAGCTAGGTATATGAATTATAAAAAAATTGATGGCGCTGGCTGTATTATTTGCCAGTCAAACGAATTTTATGCAATCGATAATATTGTTAAGAAAAATAAAAAAAGATTAATTCCTTCATTTACTGCAAATTCTATCAGAGAGAGAAATGATCAAGGCAATATGAATGAGGAGCCTATTGATTCAGAATTAACTTTGGGTGGTGTCTATGAATTTGACGGTAATAATTTTGAATTTTCATTTAACCCAGATTTTTCACAAGTCGAAGCCGATCAAAGCAAAATAGATGTTAATTCAACTACAGCTTTAAGATTTGAAGAGAAAAGGATTTTTTTTAATGAAGGTAAAGATTTTTTATCCTCAGATCTAGGAACAGTATATACAAGATCAATTAATGACCCTGAATACGCAATTAAGTTATATAACAGAGGTGAAAAGCACAGTTATTATTTTTTAGATGCTGAGGATACGAATACACCCATAATTGTTCCTGGATATCAAAGATCATACAGTGGTTTGCTTGGTAAAAGTCAGGCTAATATTTTTAGCTATAACTACAACATAGAGAGAGGACAAAATATTGGATTTCTTGCAACCAATAGAGACTTTGAAGAAGGTGGTAACAGTGCGCTTTATAGCCTAAAAGGTAACTTTTTATTCAAGGATATCTACCGAGCACAATTTGAGATCGTTTCAACAGATATGGATGAACCAATAAGTGATGTAATCAATACTTCTAATGTATCGAAAGAACATACATACAATTTAGATGGAGAGTCTTTCAGTGGTTATGGGGGTGCCTTTGGAGTTTCAAGAGAAACTGAAAATTGGTCTTCAAGATATTATTTTGCAACAAAATCGCCAAATTACAGAAGTGATTTAGGTTTTACTACAGAGAACGACTGGAAAAAACATTCCCTTTCTCATAAATATAAGTACCGTTCAAACGGATTAATAAGATCAGGAAATATTGAAATTAGGAAGGATCTTATGACTGATTATGATGGAATAATAATTGATCAAGAAACAGTTCTATCATTCAGGGCTGAATTTGAAAATCAATTGAACTTTGATGCATCATGGGATAATTCACATAAAGCTTCGTTTGAAGGATTTAGTTTTAAAAACATTAAAGATTACAATTTTGGAATTAGCTACAGTCCTTCCTCAAAATTTTGGATGAGATTCGGCCACGACTGGGGTGAGCGAATAGCCAAAAATATTGATACACCTGAAATAGGAGACAGGAAAGATTATTCGTTTAATTCAAGTTTTCAGTTAACCGATCAATTTAGATTATCTTACAGGTACAGAAAAAATCAACTTACCAGTAAACTTACAAACGAAGATTATTTTTCTGGTTATATAACTTCTTTAAGAGGCACTTATCAATTCGATAAAAATTCATTCTTTAAATTAGTGCATGAATACAATAACTTTAATGAAGATTCCTATACGCAAGCTTTATTCCAATGGCAACCAGATTCAGCCACAATCTTTTACTTTGGAGGGACAGTGAATCAGGAAGATATTGAAGGGACCTGGGAAGTAGAGGGCAGCCAGGTATATATGAAACTACAGTACTTATTCAATTTTGATTAAATGTAAATGTTTGATTAAAATACACAGTGGGTAAAAACTAATGTCAAAGGTTACTAAAGAAATATCAAATTTAAATCAAATGCTATCAAACATGCACCAAGATTTAGGTTTGTCGGGACTTAATCCCACAGAGCAATTTATATTTCTTAAGATAATTAATGAAATTGAAACCAATAATACATGCAGTATGCTTAAAGCAGTTGAGGTTGCCGATAAATCCCGATCTACAGTTTATAAAACTATAAGAAAATTAGTTAAAATCGGTATTTTGTCCATTGAGAATTCATCTTCGGATAAACGATCGTTTCTACTTAAGCCGCTAATATAACTTAAACATAAAAATGAATAAATTCATTGAGATATCTATATATACGTTTATTTTTCATATTCTCTGTTATGTTCTTTGGTTAATTCTTGTTGTGCCTACTGAGGGACCCTCAAAAATTGAGGAGTTAGGTAGCTTAGTTTACCTTCCTCACGCTGGAAGAGTATTACCAGTAATATTTTTTGGCTGGAAAGCTTTACCTGCGATTGTAGTAGCTGAACTTATAGAGTGGGAGTATCTTTGGCAGGGAGGAAGTTTTTTTGAAGGGACTCTTGCAACCAGTATATCTACTTCAGCTATATTGATTACCTGGTTTGTTTTCTTCCTTCTAGGATTAGATTTAAATCATTCTAAAGTATTGAAAAATACAAATTGGAAGCATGTTTTCTTATTTATCTTCGTTGCATCATTATTAAATGGTTTAGGAAACGGTGCCTGGTACGCGTCATTATATGATGAGACTGATGCATTAATATCAGTGAGATTTATGGTAGGAGATGTGGTTGGTGCTACTATAATGTTGATACTATTAGTACTTTTCTACCCTATGTTTAAAAATTTTCAGAAATGATACAAGTAAAAAATTTATCTAAACAATTTAAAGCTCCTACAGAAGAAAAGGGCTTGTTTGGAGCAAAGAAAAAAGCTTTTTGGGCAGTAAAAGAATTAGATTTTCAAATTAAAAAAGGCTCTGTAGCCAGTATTTTAGGTCCTAATGGTTGCGGTAAAACTACAACACTAAGAATGATCGCTGGAATGTTAACGCCCTCCAGAGGCACAGTTTTTGTAGACTCAGTCGATGTCAGAAAAGATAAACAAACTGTAAAGTCTAAGATTGGGTATATGACAAATAATACCTCTCTATATGACAGGTTAAGCGTTATAGAAACAATCAAATTTTTTGCTGAACTTAACCAGATACCTGAAGAAATTTATAAGCCTCGAGCAGACAAATTATTTGAACAACTAGATATGCATAAATATCTTAATAAACGTGTAGCAGATTTAAGCACTGGCATGAAACAAAAAACATCTATTGTTAGAACCTTAATACATGATCCAGATTTAATCGTCTTAGATGAACCTACAACTGGTGTGGATGTTACTGGACAGTCGGTTATTGTTGATCTTATTAAATCCATCAAAGATTCTGGCAAAACTTTAATTTTTTCTACTCATCAACTAAATGAAGTACGAGATATTGCTGATCATATTGTGGTAATGAAATCAGGAGAGAAGATCTTTGACGGAGACAATAATGAATTTCAAGAACTTGATTCAAACAAAAATTTTACTGAGATATTTATGGAGTTAGTCAATGAATAAATGGCAGGTACTATTAATAAAAGAAATTAAACATTTATTTAGAGATACAAAAACTATAGTTCAAACTGTGGTACTCCCAACCTTTATTACACCTTTATTAATAGGAGGGGTTTTTTGGTATTTTGGATCTATCGCTACTGAAGAAACAAAAAAAACATATGATATAAGTGTTTATTCTTCTTCTGAATCTTTATTAATTGACGAATTAGGTAATTCTGAAAGATTGCAAATCTATAATGAAACTTCTATTGATGCTGTAGTTGAAGCTGTAATTCAAGATAACAGTGAAATAGGATTGGTCTTCGAAGATAGTTTTTCAGCAGATTTATTTTCAAATAATAGTGCTGAATTAACAATTTATTCCAAAGGTATTGATACATTCTCACAAGCACAATCGATTGTATTGAACATTGTCGATGATTATGAAGATACTGTAAGAAATAACCGTCTTGAAGCACTAAATATTGATGAAAACTTTGTAAATCCTATAACTATTAATGAAGAGGATTTAACAACCGAAGAAGAATCAGCAGGATCAATTTTTGGTGCATTATTAGCCTTATTTTTCGTGATGTATGTAATAAGTGGTGCAATGTATCCTGCAATTGATTTAGGCGCAGGAGAAAAGGAAAGAGGCACTATGGAAACTCTAATATCCACAAATATTTCTTCCGTAGACATCATTATTGGGAAAATGCTATCAGTTACATCTTCAGCAATCTTAACAGCTACATTCTCAATGTTAGGATTTGCTATACCACTAGTCGTGATTTTTTTATTTTATGCAGATTCAATAAATGAATATTTCTTTGCACTACTAAGTGCTATCGTAAATCCTGTAGCATTGTTAGGAGTCTTCGTATTAATTATACCTTTGAGTGTTTTTGTGGGCGCATTTTTATTGGCTATTTCAGTGTATGCCAAAACTGCAAAAGAAGCAGGATTACTATTAGGCAATGTCCTTATTGTTTTTCTTGTTCCTTGTTATATCCCTCTAATTAATCCAGGTTTAGAATTAGATTTTGTAGGAGCATTGATACCTTGTTATAACCTTGCCTTAATAACTAATAACCTTATTGCTGGAACAGTTGATTGGTTTCTTTACTCCGTAGCTCTTATTTCAACTATTGTTTACTGTTGTGTGGCTATTTATATTACATACATCATGTTTGATGATGAAAATGTAATATTTAGAAGCTAATGCAAGTTATTAACACTCCCATATCTCCTTATATTCAAAATGCGCCTATTGCTTATTGTGAAGAAACTAAAAAGTGTATTTTTGTAGACCCAGGAGATGAGATAGAGAAATTAATCAAAGTTCAAAAAGATCAAAATCTTACACCAGAATATATCTTTATTACTCATGGACACATAGATCATGCTGGGGCAGCAAAGGAACTAGCAGATAAGCTTAATCTAGATATTATTGGACCTCATATTGATGATAATTTCTTACTTCAAGCGCTTGAAATTCAAGGTCAGATGTATGGTATGAATGCTCAAAATTTTACACCAGACAAATGGTTAAAGCATGGAGATACTATTACATTTGGTAATCAAATATTGGATATTAAACATTGTCCAGGACATGCGCCTGGACATGTTATTGGTATAAATCACAAAGCAAAAAAAATTATTGCTGGAGATGTGTTATTTAATGGTTCAATAGGACGCACGGATTTGCCGCAAGGCAATTATCAAGATTTAATTGATTCAATAAAAAAGCATTTACTGACCTTAGAAGATGAATTTATAGTTCATTGTGGCCATGGACCAGATACAAATATTGGTACTGAGAGAAAAACAAATCCATTCCTGATAAATGCTTAGTAAAGTTTCAAAAGATATATTCAACACAATTATTAAACTTTCAGAAGAAAATATAGAGAATAATCAAATACCAATAGCTGCTATTATTCATGATTATGTTAACAACAAAATAATCTCTCAAGCTGTAAATATTGATACACCCATAGGGCATGCAGAACTTTTAGCTATCGAAGAAGCATTAAGAATAAAGAAATCAAAACGCTTAGATGATTGTGATATATATGTAACTATAGAACCATGTTTAATGTGTTCAATTGCTATAAGCAGATGTCATTTTAGAAGACTATATTTTGGTGCTGAAGATAAAAAAGCAGGTGGTATTATTAATGGTCCTCGAATATTAGATCAACCTAATATGAAACAATTCGAAATAATTTCACATATTGAAGAAGAATATACTGCTGAATTAATGAAGAAATTCTTCAGATCAAAAAGAAAAGGCACAAACTAAAGCTATAATTATCAAATGTCTCAATTCGACTTAATCCTTAAAAATGGTACTGTTTTTTTACCTACAGGCAGAACTGTCACGAACGTAGGTGTTAAAGATGGAAAAATACTACAAATCGGCAATTGTGATATCGGTGATGAGATCATTGACTGCGCCAATTTATTTATTTTTCCTGGCCTAATGGATACTCAGTGTCACTTTAGAGAACCTGGTGGTGAACATAAAGAAACTATTGAGACAGGCACTAAGTGTGCAGCTCTAGGTGGCATGGTTGGAATATTTGAAATGCCTAATACAAACCCTTTAACAACTAAACCTGAAGCTCTAGAACACAAAATACAAAGAGGCTTAGATACAGCTTTCACTGATTTTGCTTATTACTTTGGTGGTACTTTTGAAAACTCTAAAAACTTACCAGAATGGGAAAATCTTAATGGTGTCTGTGGTATTAAAATTTTTATGGGTGCTAGTACTGGAAACCTCTTATCTGCTTCAGATGAAGAAGTAGAGGCTGTTGTAGCGAATGGAAAAAGAGTTATAGCTGTTCATGCTGAGGATGAATATCTTATGAATGAAAATAAGACTACTATCCTAGGTGATAGCAATGATGTAGCTATGCACTGTAAATGGAGAGATGTAAACAGTTCACTTAATGCTACTAAAAGAGTTGTAGGGCTTGCAAAAAAACATAATAGACATGTCCATGTATTGCATATTACTACGGCCGATGAAATGCATTTTTTAAGACAAAATAAGGATACAGCTACAGTTGAAGTTTTGCCAAATCATCTAACTATGCATGCACCTGATTGTTATGAAGAACTTGGAACTTTAGCACAACAAAATCCGCCCATAAGAGAAAAACATCATCAAGATGAGCTTTGGAAAGCTATTAATGATGGTACAGTTGATATAGTTGCATCAGATCATGCTCCACATACATTAGAAGAAAAGTCTGGTATTTATCCCAATACACCTAGTGGAACTCCTGGAGTGCAGACATTATTACCAATTATGTTAAATCATGCAGCTGAAGGTAAGCTTTCATATGAAAGACTTGTTGATCTGATGGCTTATGGGCCTATCAAAGTACATAAAATTAAGAATAAATGTTCAATAATTAAAGATTACGATGCTGATTTTACGATTGTTGATCCTAATCTAACTCATACTATTACTAATTCTGAACAAGCGTCTAAATCTGCTTGGACACCATACGATGGAAAAACAGTTAAAGGTATGCCTGTCATGACAATTATTAGGGGTAATATTGTAATGAGAGATGGTGAACTTCTAGATAGAATACAAGTTAAACCAATAGAATTCGATCTTAATTAAGGTACTGGGTCATGACCACAGCCACCCCAAGGATGACACTTAATAATTCTTTTGAAAGCTAACCAACTCCCTTTAAGTGGACCATATTTTTGAATTGCTTCAACAGCATATTGCGAACACGTTGGGGTAAAACGACAACTTGGACCCAATAACGGAGATATAAGAATTTGATATGCCTTAATTGGTAAAATTAAAATTAATCCAAAAAAATTTTTCATTATCATTGAAGAGGATTATGAGATTCCAATGAAAGATTTTCTATGAACTTATCAGCTGATAATACTTCATTTTTATCTGTACCCAGTTTTCGAACAGAAACTAAGTTATCGGTTATCTCTTTTTTCCCTACAGCAACTATATATGGAACTTTCAGCAAACTATGTTCTCGTACTTTGTAACTTATTTGCTCATTTCTTACGTCCAATTCAGATCGAATGCCAGTATTAATCAGCTTTTCATGTAACTGTTGAGCATATTCATTAGCTTCATCTGTTATTGATGCAATAACTGTTTGTGTTGGTGCTAACCAGACTGGTAATTTACCCTCATAATTTTCTAATAATATTCCAATAAATCTTTCAAAAGATCCTAGTGCTGCTCTATGTAGTAGGACAGGGGTATGTTTAGCTCCATCCTCTCCTATAAATGTTGAATCAAATCTACCTGGTAAATTAAAGTCAACTTGAAGTGTGCCACATTGCCATTTTCTGCCAATAGCATCTGTTAGGACAAAATCTAATTTAGGTCCATAGAAAGCTCCATCTCCTTCATCTATAAAATATTCCAGCTTTAATTTTTCAATAGCATCTTGCAGAGCCTTTTCTGCTTTATCCCAACTTGCATCAGTACCAATTCTTTTTTCAGGTCTTGTTGAGAGCTTAATTTTAAATTCTGTAAATCCTAAGTCTTTATACATTGAAGATAGAAGATCAATAAAACCTTTAGTTTCACTTTCAATTTGATCTTCAGTACAGAAAATATGACCATCATCTTGCGCAAAACCTCTTACTCTCATTAATCCATGCATTGTTCCTGAAGCTTCATATCTATGGCATTTACCAAATTCAGAAAGTCTAAAGGGTAAATCTCTATAAGATTTAATTCCTTGGTTATAGATTTGTACGTGATTAGGGCAATTCATTGGTTTTAATGCATTTGTTCTTTTTTCATTAGCATGTTCTTCATCTATCTCAGTTATGAACATATTCTCTCTATATTTATCCCAATGGCCTGAGGTTTCCCATAATTTTCTATCAACAACTTCAGGTGTGTTAACTTCTCTATAACCTGCTCTTTTTTGCATTTCTCTCACGTAATACTGTAACTGTGTATATATAGTCCAACCTTTTGGATGCCAAAAAACCATACCTGGAGCTTCTTCTTGAAAGTGAAATAGATCCATTTCTTTACCAAGTTTTCTATGATCAACTAGTTCTGCTTTTTCTAATCTTTCTAGGTATGCATTTAATTCTTTTTTTGTTCTCCAAGCTGTCCCATAAATTCTTGTAAGCATCGGTTTGCTTGAATCTCCTCGCCAGTATGCCCCAGAGACTTTGGTTAATTTAAATTCTCCAATTAAGTCTAAATTTGGTAAATGAGGGCCTTTGCACAAATCTATGAAACCTGAAGTATGTTGAGTATAAATTTGAAAATTATCGTTTTGCTCTGAGCTAGAAATAATTTCTGTTTTGAATATTTCATCTTGATCATCGAATAATGAGATTGCTTCTTCTTTTGAATGATATGTTTTATCAATAGCTGATTTATCTTTCAGAATTTTTATCATCTCTTGTTCAATTTTTGGTAAGTCATCAATGGATACTGGTTTAGTAGGTAAAAAATCATAATAAAAACCATCTTCAATGGTTGGTCCAATAGCAAGTTTGGCATCTGGGTAAAGATTTTTTATAGCGCTTGCTAAAACTTGTGCAGTCAGTGTATGACGCATTATTTCGAGTCCTTCATTAGATTTAGTTGTAATAATGGAAACAGTTGATTTATCTTCAAGTAAATCAGATAGATCTTTTTGTACATTGTTTACTTCAACAGCCACAGCATCTTTTGCTAACCCAGGACCAATAGATAATGCTAAATCTAGACCAGTGCTACCTTTTGGTAATTCTTTTACGGATCCATCAGGTAATGTAACTTTTATATTTTCCATTCAGTTTTTCCACCAACATCTTTTATAGACACATTCATTTTACTTAATTTAGCTCTAATTTTGTCTGCAAGAGCGTAATCACCTGCATTTCTAGCTGCATTTCTCTCGGCTATTAATTTTTCTATTTCTTGAACTGTAATATCATCAATAGATACATCTTGATTAGACCCCTCAAATATATATTTATAGGTAGCAACCTCATTAGGATCAAAAGTAGCTGATTGCACTAAATCTTGCATAATTCTTATAGCTTTTGGTGTATTCAAGTCGTCTAATAATGCATCAGCTATTTTAGTGTTTTTCACAAACTTGGATTCTACGTATTCGTATTTCTCTAGAAAACTATTAATTTTTTTTGATATTGATTTCGCTTGGTCCAAAAGTTTCTTGCTCCAAGGTATAGGCTGTCTATATTGGGTAGATAAAAGTGCTAAACGTACATGATTTCCTTGATACTCATTTAATAAATCTTTTATGTATATAACGTTACCTAATGATTTTGACATTTTTTCATCCTCTAAATTTAGAAAACCATTATGAAACCAATATTTAGCAAAGTCCGTAGCATTATCTAAACCATTACATGCACAAGTTTGAGCAATTTCATTTTCATGATGAGGAAATTTGAGATCATTGCCACCACCATGAATATCAAATGGTATATCAAGTGTTATTTCAGACATAACTGAACATTCTAGATGCCAACCAGGTCTTCCAAATCCCCAAGGTGAATTCCACCCTGGTTCTTTTTCATTAGAAGGCTTCCAGAGTATAAAATCATTTTCATTTTCTTTATATGATTCAACTTCAACTCGTTTTCCATGTTTTTGTTCCTCTATTATCCGGCCAGACAAACAACCATAATTTTTAAATACACTAACTCTAAATAGAACGTTTCCATTTACTTCATAAGCTTTTTCAAGCCTTATTAATTTTTCTATGTAAGCAATCATCTCTTTAATAAAGTTTGTAGCAAAAGGCTGTATATCAGGTGGGTTGATTCCAATTAAACCTATATCTTCCATATAAATATCAAAATATTTTTTTGTTAGATCTTTAATTGATAGATTTTCACGTTTAGAGGCTTCTATTATTTTGTCATCAATATCAGTGATATTTGAGACATAAGTTACCTTAGGATATAAGCCTTTAAGTACTTTTGAGAGTAAATCTGCGGCAATAAATGCTCTTGCATTACCTATATGAATTTTGTTGTAAACTGTTGGGCCACAAGAATAAAATTTGATGTGGTTAGGGTCTAAAGGGATAAATTCCTCTTTTTGTTTAGAGAGACTGTTATACAAATGCATCATCTAACTGCTATAAAAACCTGCTGAGTTACTTTCGTGTTCAGAGACTTCAACTGACACGATCTCCACATCTAATTTTGCTAGGCTTTGTTGTATGAATTTAAAAGTCATTTCAGCAAAATACTCGCAACTAATTTTATCTAATACTATAACTTTTGCAGTTTTATTATTTAAGCTCATTAAAAGCTCAAACTCAGGGTCATCCTTTGCAATTAACAATGTATGATCGAAATTTTCACTTAACCACTTATCAAGGAATTCAAAATTTCCGAAATCATATACCCAGTTATTAATATCTAGAGTAGGAGATTCCAGCACAATTTTAAATCCTAGGCTATAACCATGAAGATTTTTACAGTGTGAATCAGCTGACCATTGCCTAAAAGCACATGAAAAACCTCTACTATGACCATAATTTTTTGTAACTCTATACATTGTTTTTTAATTTATCTATTAAATAGCCGAAAGGTAACCCATTAATAGCTTCCAGGCTTCCTGTAATTTCTGAAAATAATGTATAACCATTTTCTTCAAACATATATGAACCACAAGATTGTAAAGGTTTATCAAGCATTACGTAGTCCATAATATCTTTTTCAGTAAGATTTTTCATAGTCATCTTACTGATAACGGTCTCAGATAAAATTGTTTCCCCCTGTTTTATAAAAACATATGAACCAATAAGTTCATGTGTTTTACCTGCTAATTTTGTTAAATTTTGTATTGCCTTTTCTTTTGTTAACGGTTTGCTGAAAATTTCGTTATTCATAAGACAGATCTGATCACAGCCTAGGATTAAATTATCATAATCATCCGATAAGCTTAGTGCTTTTTGTCTTGCTAAATGAAGACTTAAATCCTTTGGATTAAGATTAGTTGTTAATTTAAAAGATTCCTCGTCAAATTTATGGTTTGCAATTATGTAAGGAAAATCATACTTACTGATTATTTTTTTTCTTATATCTGAAGACGAAGCTAGAATAAGCTCTGGTTGATTCAATTATTTCTTGGGTAGCGTTACAAATGATAAGAATTCATTTCTTGTGACAGCGTTTTCTTTAAAGACACCCTTCATTGCACTTGTAACAGTTGATGATTCAGGTTTGTGTACACCTCTAGTTGTCATACATTGATGACTTGCGTCAATGACAACAGCAACACCTTTAGGATCTAATACTTTTTGTATTACATTAGCAATTTGAGATGTCATTGTTTCCTGGGTTTGTAATCTTTTACCAAAAACGTCAACAATTCTTGCAAGCTTACTTATACCAACAACTCTATTATTAGGTATATAGCCAATATGGGCCTTACCAAGTATAGGTACAATATGATGTTCACAATGAGATTCAAGTCTAATATCTTTAACTATTACCATCTCATCATAACCCTCAACCTCTTCAAAAGTTTTAGTTAAGATCTCTTCAGGGTCTCGATCATAACCCTCAAAAAACTGTTCATAGGCTTTAACAACTCTCTTGGGTGTTTCAACTAATCCTTCTCTATCTGGGTTATCTCCAGCCCATTCTATAAGAGTTTTTACTGCTTGTTCTGCTTGTTCTCTTGTTGGTTTACTCATAAGGTCTTTATTATAACGACAACGTCGCTTTATCTCTAACTATTTAAGGGGTATTTCAAGTGATTCAAGTACTGTCATGTTTTCACTCTTAATAAACAGTTGCAATGAATCTTCGTAAAATTCAATGATTCCATAATTATTTTGAGTATAAGTATCTCCAATCAAGAGTGCATCTGTTTCATAGTAAGGAAATATTCCTTTATTTATTGAAGAAGATGTAAATTCATAAATATTATCTTTTCTATAGAAACCAGCTCTATGTCTGTCTCCGCTAATTATTAATATATTTGAATCAAGTGTATTGAGTAAGTTCAATAAAGACTCTCTTTCATGAGGAAAATTAGCCCATTTTTCAAATCTATGTTCTGTAGCTAAAACTTGTATTGAAGAAGCAAGAATTAAAATATCATGTTCCTGAGTTACTTGACTTTTTAACCAGTCCCACTGAGTAGAACCTAAGATAGTTGTGTTGTTATTTTTATGTGGTTTGTACGAATTTCCTATTTTCATTAGATTACTTCGAAAGTATCTTGTGTCTAAACCTATAAAAAGTACTTTTTTCTGATTAATTATCTTTAATTCACTAAAATATATGCCTTCGCGAGATCTTCTGGGATCGTTTTGGTTAATTTTCCAGGCATTATTGTAAATATTTTGAGATTCGGCTTTATAAAGGTAATTTGCACCAGCATCATTTAATCCGTAATCATGATCATCCCAAATTACTAATTTCTCTGTTTTTTGTAGCCATTCAGGCATTTTTTCATTCATATCTTTGTAGGAGCTCTTTACACTATCTAATTTTCCACTTGGTACATCACCATATATGTTATCGCCTAGGAAGAAGAAGAAATTTATAGATTCTTGTTCTATCGAATCCCATGCTGGAATAGGATAGTCATAATCAATGCATGAGCCTAAACCTAGTTTGTAAGAATTTTCGCTGTAACTAAAACTGGCGAGTAGAGTTAAGAGTATGAATCTCATATGTAATTTTTGCATTGATGTGCCTTTTATTCTTAGACAAGAAAACTAAAAGGTAGTATATTATCAAGTCCGTTCGCGACCATAGTATAACGGCTATTACGAGGCCTTGCCAAGGCTTAGATTCGAGTTCGATTCTCGATGGTCGCTCCAGTTACAAAAATATGTTTAAATCTAATCTTGGAGTTAATTATGTTAAAAAAATTATTCATACTAATATTATTTATATCTCTTAATTCATTTTCTCATTCTGTAAAAGATGGAGATATGGATGGTTCATGGAGAGCAATTGAAGCTTTTATTAATGGTGAAGCACAAGAAGTTGTAGATGGTTTAATGGTAGCTTCTGAAGGTTACATGTCAGTTAACTGGACAGCTGGTGACGGCAATAAATACTTTAATTATTCATCTTATGAAGTTGATGGAGGTATGGTTAACGTCGAAATCTTAAATCACTCACTAGATCAATACATTGGAGCGAAATTTTCCCATAAACCAAATTTCATGGGCGATAAGAAATCATACATAACAACATTTGTTTGGGATGATGTTGAGTACACGCACAGATGGGAAAAAATGAGCTGTTCTAAAGAGAAATGTGCAAGAATATCTGACTTTAAGAAATAATAACTAATATAGAGATTTTTATTTATGTCTCCATTTAATACGATCTTTCCTATTGGTTTGTTTTTTGTTTGCTCTGACGTTGAAGAGTAGATAACTTCCGCCCAATAGGCAGATCAGTATTACTAAAAGAACAGCATCCATTATCTACTTCTCAGTTTAACTAGTAATCTAAGTATCTCTAAGTACAACCAAATCAGGGTAACCATTAAAGAAAAAGCGCCATACCACTCTAAATATTTAGGAGCACCTTGTTCAGCACCTTGTTCAATATAATCAAAATCTAAGACAAGGTTTAATGCAGCTATAGATACAACTAATAAAGAAAAACCAATCCCAAAAAGTCCGTTATCATGAATAAAACCGATTGAGGCACCGAAGAACATCATAATAAAATTGACTAAATAAAGAGCAAATATTGCAAAAGTACCAGCAAATACCATCAGCATAAAATTTTTATCCGGTTTTATGATGCCAGTCTTATAGGCGAACAGTAAACCAAACATAGTAGCAAATGTTAGTGTCACAGCTTGCATTGTTATGCCACCAAACTGTGATTCATACATTGCCGATATACCACCCAAAGCAAAGCCTTTTGCTAATGCATAAAGAGGCGCAGTAACGGGCGCCCAAGTTCTCTTAAATATTGTTATGAGAGCAAAAATTAAACCTACGATAGAACCTCCTATCATATAAGGTCCGACTGCACTTGGCCCACTGGAAAAATATTCTGACCAGGTATAAGAAGCTGACATAAGAACTAATAAGAGACTTAAGCCAACTTTATTAACAGTGCCTTGCAATGTCATTCTTTGAATGTTTGCATCTATAACGGTCTCTGAAAATGTTTTATCGGAAAACATTGGATTTCCAGATCTACCAAACGTTTGTAAAGCTTGCTTTGAATTCATAAGGTTATTATATGAAAATATAACTGATGGTAAATATTTCTAAATTACAAAACAGTTATTTACGAATTAAAGAATATATTCATAAAACACCCATTCTTGTTTCAGAAAGTATGAATAGTGATTTCAATGCGTTCTTTTACCTCAAGAATGAAGTAGATCAAGTTACTGGCTCATTTAAAATCAGAGGAGCATTATCAGCTCTCAGTAACCTAAAAGAAAAAAATGTTAGTGGAGTAGTTGCATATTCATCAGGAAATCATGCTCAAGGTGTTTCAAAAGCTGCACAAATCTTTGGCATGCATGCAATTATAGTAATGCCCGAAGATGCACCACAAAATAAAATTGAAAAAACTAGAGCTAACGGAGCTGAAGTTGTTCTCTACAAAAGACATGTAGAAAGTCGTGAAGAAATAGCAAAAAAAATAGCTGATGATAATCAATATCCTCTAGTAAAGCCCTTTGACAATGAAGATATTATTGCAGGGCAGGGTAGTTTTGGTTTGGAGGCATGTGAATATTTTATTCAAAACAATATATCTCCTGATATTGTACTTTCATGTACTTCTGGAGGGGGGCTTGTTGCTGGAACAAGTATAGCTTTTAAACATTACTTTCCTGATGTTCAGATATATCCTGTAGAGCCTTTAACTTGTAATGATACAGAGATATCTTTAAAAAATAGAACAAGGACAAGATTAAAAACACATCAAAATACTATATGTGATGCATTAGAAGTTGAAATACCTGGAGAAATCACTTTTCCGATTAATTTACAGAATTGTACAGCAGGTATTAGTGTCACAGATGAAGAAGTCTGTGTAGCAATGAAGTATTTATATAATGAATTCAGCGTTAAAGCTGAACCAAGTGGATGTGTCAGCTTAGCAGCAGTCCTATCAAATAAAATTAATGTTAAAGGGAAACATGTACTAATTACAATTTCAGGTGGCAACGTGGACGAGCAAAATTTCTCTGAATACTTAAAGTTAGCTAAAGACTAAATAAATTAAAAATAAAAAGCCTAAGATGCTCAGTAATATAACTAAGAGCATGCCTACAGAATAAGTTATCTGCATTGTTTTATCTTCTGGCCTAAACATATGTATAAGTTTTTATAAATTTATCAGCTGCTGCATAGATTAGTTTTTTTCTATCAGGATTCATTTTATCCAAAGATCTAATCATTAAACCTAAACGGGGATTAGAAATAAAAAATTCTCTGTTCTGTTCGATAAAATTCCAATACAAGCCATCTACTATGTCACACCAATCCCCCTTTTGGAAATTGGACATTCTTAACATATAGCTTGATCCACAAATATATGGCTTTGTTGCGAATGTACCACCATCAGCAAATGTACCCATTCCATAAACATTTGGAACCATTACCCATTCAGATGAATCGATAAACATTTCCATAAACCATTTATAAATTTCATCAGGATCAACACCACACATATTCATTACATTAGAAAGAATCATTAATCGGTTAATGTGATGGGTATATCCATATTCAGCAGCTCCATTAATTGCATTATCTAACGGTGGAATTCCTGTTGTGCCACTATACCAATCTTCTGTCATTTTTCTCTTATGCCCCCAATAATTTTCACTTTCCATTTTCTCAGAATAATTTTGATATACACCTCTAATAAACTCTCGCCAACCCAGTATTTGTCTTATAAAACCCTCTAAACTATTAATAGGAATATTATTTTTATCTGCAAAATCATTAGCCTTATTTAAAACAAGATCTGGTGTTAATAATCCTATGTTCAGAGAGCTGCTCAACACAGAATGTAAAAGAAAATGTTGATTTTCAACAACTGCATCTTCATAAGGTCCAAAATCACTAAATCTTTCTTTAAAGAAGATTTCTAGCCAATTTAAAGCTTGCGTCGTTGTATAGGGAGTAAAGACATTTAATTTACCAGGATGATCACTGAAATTATCTTCTATAAATTTGTAAATTTGGGCTTTATCTTGATGATCTACAAGGGATGGTAATTCAGGAATTTTGTAATCTTTTGGAACCCTAAGCCTGTTCATTTCATCAAATGACCATTTCCCCCCAATAGGTTTATCGTTTTCTATTAATAAATCGAAACGTTTTCTATTTTTTTTATAGTAATTTGCTTGAAGAAGGAATTTTTTATCACTACAAAATTCTTTGAACGATTCTCTATCATCAAGAAACATTAGTGACTTCATTACTTTGAACGAAATATTCAATCTTTGAATTAGGTTAAATATTTCTTGTTCAAAGTTTTTGTCCTCTATTTCATAAAATACAATTTCGGTATAACCACCTTTTTTTATAAAATTTTCAAGTTTATTAACAAAATTAGTTTTAAATTCTTGATTGCAATCAACATATTCAACTTTATAACCAATTTTTTTTAATTGATCCCTATAAGATCGCATAGCCATATAAAACAGCGCAATTTTTGACTTATGATGCCTCTCATAAGTACACAAACCATAGTCTTCACACATAAAAATTGTGGCATCTTTATCTATTTTTTGTTGTTCAATTGGAAAGAGTTGATTTCCAAGTACTAAAGCTAATCTTTTCAATTTCTTATTGTTTATGTACGATGTCATAATTAAAACATGACAAGATTTATTTTAAAGCTTTTCTCTATTTTTTTTCTGATTAGTTGTACGGAGAATAGTGAAAATCAAAGAACTGAAGTTATAACTGATTCTTATTTTTTTCAAAAAAATACCTTTAACATGAATCTATATAAATGTAATGCACCAAATCAAAATTTTAATTCTACTTATAGAAAAACGTCCGATTTAAGTAACTTCTATAAATTTTCAGAATTAACTGAGAAGGATGAAGAAATAGATAACTGCGTACACATATACGCCAAGATAAGTGAATTGACGCCCCTTAAGGAACAATTACTTATGGGTGACGTTTATATGGAAATTTCAAACTGCAATTCTAAAGTTGAAGAGCAAATTCTCGTAGATTCTTTAAAACCTTATTTAGAGTATCTAAAGGAAAATAATGTGCAAGTATGGACCGGTATTTCAAGTATAGAAAAAGATAATTTTCTATGGATAAATATTTGGGAATCAGAAGAATACCGAGAAAGATTTCTATTAGAATGGGTTAATTCAAACAATTCAGGAAAAATTGCCAAAACATTAATGTCTAGCGCCTTCTGCGAAAATCCTTCAACTTATTTATTTCTATAATGGAAGTTTAGTTTTATAATATAATGCACTGCGACTGTGGTGTTAATGGCTAGCACAAAAGCCTTCCAAGCTTTTGGTACGAGTTCGAATCTCGTCAGTCGCTCCATCTT
>NZKB01000003.1 GCA_002692425.1 Gammaproteobacteria bacterium | reverse complement strand
CCAAATTAGTTAAGAATTTTTCTAGACTTGGTTCAGCTGCTATGCGTAAAGCAACTTCTTCTTTGATGGTTGACCAAACTTCTGAACTCATATGCATAGGGCCATTAGAAACTTTTGATTATTTTATGGATTAAATAGCCTCTAATCCCTGCCTTCGGTAAGATTTCTTAAATTATATAAATCGGCATTAGAGAAGTTATTACAATAGTTAAAAGGTGGTTGAGGTCTTTTATCCTCATGAAAATCTCTAGCAGCTATCCATCCGATAAGACACCTTTCGTTAATTTCTAATGCTGAGTCTGCTTCAATTTGACTTAATAAATTATCTGGATCTACCGGCATTGTTCTCATTTCTACTAAATTAGCTACAGGATTATCAAGAATGAGAATTTGATTATTTTCTGCTGTGAATTTTTCCCATTTAGGGCCCCTTACAAACTCATTAGGATTACCATACTTAGCAATATTAGCCCAATAAGTCATCATTAAATCACTAAGAGCCAGCCTGCCCTCTTCAGAAGTATCGGGAAACAAAAATGGTTTTACGTAAAACGTAATAGGACCTAAATCAAAGTCTCCTGTTAAAAATGGTATTTCAAGACCATGAGCTGCACCAACAAAAAGCTGATAATTTCCTGCGAAAGACGAATCACTTTGTTCATCCCAATCAAACCTGTAGGAATACAGATTTGTATTAGATTTTGCCATGCGTCTTAAAGGTTCTTCTGCTCCTTTAAACCGCCAAATGTCACTTCTATACTTAATCCAACTTTTCAGATTTTCTTCGGAACGTTGCAGACGCAATACCACTCCTCCCGTAGAGTTATAAAAATAATCCGATCTGACATACCAGTAATTCATTTCGTCTTTATTAGTTCCCGCCACTACCACTAAATTTTCATCAATATTTTCGAGTCCTTTATAAACTCCTGACTTAGGCACAACTATTCCATCTTTAATAGTGATAGGAGTTATAGGAAAAATATGCTCTTCAGCTTTATTTACATATTTTTGGTAGACCTCTTCAGAAGAAAGGCCTCTTAAATAATCAGCAACCTCTGCATCACTAACTAAAAATTTTGTATCTTCGGCAAAAATTTTCTTAGAAGATAATTCTGATTCCTCTTCAGCAAATTTTTGGGTATAGGAAGAAACATAACCTGATTGTGAAATAGCTTTATGAAATAACCCTTCACTTAAAGGTGAGGCCAATAAAGTAAGTACATTATGACCACCAGCTGATTCACCAAAAATCGTAATATTATCCTTATCACCACCAAAGGCAGAAATGTTTTGTTGTACCCACTCAAGTCCTTTTATTAAATCCAATTGTCCAAAGTTTGAGGATTTATCCAGACCTGTAGCCGTATTTCTAAGATGCTCAGATGAAAACCAACCAAATAAACCAAGTCGATAATTAATTGTGACAACTATAACTTGTTGAGTAGTTGCTAATTTTGAAAAATCATAAAAATCTCCAGACCCCCAAATGTTTGACCCTCCATGAATCCAAAACATCACAGGAAATTTATTTTTGTTCAAATCTGTTTGATTTTTGGGAATATAAATATTTAGATACAAACAATCTTCATTACCGACTGAAACATTCCTATTAGGAATTAGTCCTTCTGTGCCAGGCTGAATGCATTCACTTTTAAATTCTGTTGCGTCGATAACCTCATCGTTAACGGAAAAATTCTTTGGAGCCTTCCATCTTAGATCGCCGATAGGAGGTTGTGCATAGGGAATCCCTTTAAAAACGTAAAAATTCTCCTCGCCCTCACCTAAAAAATTTCCTGCTGGCGAGCTTACTTGCACTAAACTACTTGAATCTTTTAACGCAAGACCAGCTGAACAAGCAGATAAGATGATAATTGCAAGTATGCTTTGGAGAACTGATTTCATTGGTACTTATGTTTTTAAGTTATCTAAAAGTTGCTCAAATTTAGTGTCGATACTATCAACTTCTTGACTGCCACCTTGCGCAAAATCGTCTCTTCCGCCCCCACTACCGGCTAAGCATTCATTTACTTCTTTAATAATCGATTTTGCTGATAAATTTTTATTGTTATCTGCAGTCACTATGTAAGAGAGTTTTTCTTCATCTTTTGATATGAATACTGAAAAAGAAAATTCAACTTCCTTTAAAGCTTTATCGGCGTATCTTCTTAACATTTCCGCCGATGCATTCTCATAAAGTTTCATTTGGCCCTTATGGCCTTCAATTTCAAATTCTGAGGATTTTAATACCTCAGCTGAAAGGCTTTTATCGGCTTTCTTACCGGATTTGAGTTTTTTGTTTTCTTTAACTATGTCTGCAATCTTCTGGGCTAAATCTTCCTGGGGCACATTAAGAATTTCTGTTATTTCTTTCACTGTGCTTATAGCTTCTTTTGATTTCTTTATTAAATTTGATCCAGTCATAGCTTCTAATCTTCTTACCCCTGATGATACAGAAGTTTCATTAGATATAATAAACCCTTCTATCTCAGAAGTATTCTTTACGTGTGTACCACCACACAATTCAACTGAAAATTCTCCACCAAGACTTACAACTCTTACCTCATCTCCATATTTATCTCCAAAGAAAGCCAATGCTCCAGAATCTACGGCATCCTGATAACTCATTAATTTAGTTTCTGTAGAAGTAGCTTTTTCTATTTCCAAATTAACAATATTTTCAATTTCTTCAATCTCAGATTTAGAAAGTTTCACATCATGTGAGTAATCAAATCTCAATTTTTCATCATTAACCAATGAACCTTTTTGAAAAACTTTATCGCCTAAAACTTCCCTCAAAGCAGAATGAAGCAAGTGAGTAGCCGAGTGATTGCAATCGATTTTTTCTCTTCTATTAAGATCAATCATTAACTTAATTGCATCACCAACACAAAGCTCTCCAGATGTAATCAGAACTTCATGTAAATGAAAATTTCCTACTTTTTTGCAATCATTAATGGATATTTCTGAACCCTTTTTTATTATTGAGCCAGTGTCACCCACCTGACCCCCCATCTCAGCATAAAAAGGTGTTTGAGAGAATAGAGCAAAACCTTGGCTGATTAATTTATCAACATTATTTCCGTTCTCATCAAAGAGCGCTAAACAAGAAGCCTCACAACTTGTGTCTGTATATCCTACGAACTCAGATTGTAAATTAGGCTCGACCACAATATCTTTAACATCAAACATCGTGCTTTTTTTAGAACCTTCCCTCTGCACTGCCATTAATTCATCAAATTGTTTTTGATTTATTGTTAATTTTTCTTCAGCAAGAATTGTTTTTGTTAAATCTACCGGAAATCCGTAGGTATCGTGAAGTTTAAAAGCAATATCTCCGGATATTTCTTTTGGATGTTTTTCTAATTCCTTACCTAAAATTTTCATGCCTGAAGAGAGTGTTTTGAAAAACAAGTGTTCTTCATTTTCTAATGCGCTCTTGATTTCAGGAAAATTTTTAAACTCATTTGGGAAATCTTTATTTATCAAACTCTTTAGATGATTTAAACATTCAAATAAAAAAGGTGACTTTCTATCCATCTTATAACCATGCCTAACAGCTCTTCTAATAATTCTTCTTAAAACATAACCTCTGCCTTCATTAGAAGGCATCACATTTTCCGACATTAAGAAAAATGCTGCTCTTAAATGGTCAGCGATAACATTCAAAGATTGTTCATTTAATGTTTTGAAATTGCTTGATATTGCCTGCTTTAGTTCACTGAATAAGTCTGTTTCGAAGTTAGAACCAACATTTTGTAATACGGAGCAAATTCTTTCTAAGCCCATACCTGTATCAACACACTTGTTGGGCAGTGGAGCTAGATCTCCTTTGGTATTTCGATTGAATTCCATGAAGACAAGATTCCAAATTTCCACATACCTGTCTCCTGTATCACCCTTCCCAGGCATGGCACCTTCAAATTTTTCGCCATAATCGTAGAAAATTTCAGAACAAGGCCCACATGGTCCTGTCTCTCCCATCGACCAGAAATTATCCTCATCTCCAAGACGAGCAATTTTTTCTTTATTGATGCCGATATTTTCAAGCCAATATTTCTCAGATTCCTGGTCATTTTTGTGGACTGTAATAAAAAGTTTTTCCTCTGGGATGCCTAATTCCTTAGTCAAAAATTCCCAGGCATAATCAATGGCACCTTCTTTGAAATATTCACCAAAACTAAAGTTTCCGAGCATCTCAAAAAACGTTTGATGTCTTGTAGTGAAACCTACATTCTCGAGATCGTTGTGTTTACCTCCAACTCTTAGACATTTTTGAGAGGAAGTTGCACTTTTATTTCTTTTTTCTAAGCCTAGAAATATGTCTTTGAATTGGACCATGCCAGCATTTGTAAAGAGTATGCTGTCATCCCCATGTGGTATTAAGTCACTTGAACTAACTATTTCGTGATTCTTTGATTTAAAGTAATTAAGAAATTTTTTTCTTATTTCAGCTAATTTCATGATTTTAATTCTGCTTTGTAAGTTTTTGATTTATCAATATAATGTTTAGCGCTAAAAACCAGAACGGAAATTTCTTCCTCAGTAAGCTCTCTCACAATTTTAGCAGGAGAGCCCATGATCAAGGAATTATCAGGAAATTCTTTCCTTTCTGTGATCAATGAATTGGCACCAATAATGCAATTTGCACCAACTTTTGCATGATTCATAACTACACTACCCATACCAACAACAGTATTTGCTCCAATACTCGCACCATGAATAATTACTTTATGACCCACAGTAACGTTTTCGTCGATATTAACTTTAATTCCCTCGTCGGTATGAATTACAGTATTGTCTTGAATATTTGTCCCTTTTCCAACAGTGATAGTGTCGTTGTCACCGCGCATCGTCACATTAAACCAAACAGAAACATCTTTATTTAGAACGACGTCTCCAATAAGGTCTGCAGAGTCTGCTATCCAAACACAGTCTGCATCAAAGCTGGGCTTCTTTTCTCCTAGGCTATAAATCATATGTCTATTATAATTGAAACTTCTATGAATTTTTGCTCGAATTGCGGTTCCGCTGAATTAGTAAAAAAAATACCTGAAGGTGATAATCTTGAAAGGTTTGTTTGCAATAAATGTGGCCATATTCATTATCAAAATCCAAATATTGTTACAGGTGTTTTAGCCTATACCGATCAACATGAAGTAATTCTCTGTAAAAGATCTATTGAACCGAGGTATGGGTACTGGACATTACCTGCAGGCTTCCTAGAAAATGGCGAATCAATTCAGGAAGGTGCTCTCAGAGAAACTATGGAAGAAGCTAAACTTCAAGTATCAGGCGTAAAACTATTTACAGTATTAAGTGTTCCACACATTAATCAAATTTATACATTTTTTACTGGTAAGGTGGTAAATGACGATTTTGGTCCAACTCCAGAAAGTTCAGAAGTTGAACTTTTTAAATTCGATGACATACCTTGGTCGGAGTTAGCATTTCCAACAGTAATCAAAACTTTGAAATTATTTCTTGAACATGGAGATAGTAAGGTTATCAACGAAACTCTGAAACCTAGAGTTTAATTTTTCTTTGCATGCTGATAAGCATTATCAAACATTTTGAACCAAGGTGAATGTGTATCCCAGTCATTTGGAGCCCACGAATATTGCTTGGTTAAAAAAGTTCTTTCTGGATGAGGCATCATAATCATTACTCTGCCATCATTATTACAAACCCCAGCGACGCCTTGAGCTGAACCATTTGGATTAAATGGATAGTGCGTGGTTAATGCATGATTGGGGTCTACGTACCTTGCAACTACATTTTCTTCACCACTACTAAATACTGCTTTTCCTTCACCATGTGACACCATAACTGGTATTACACTCCCCTCCATCCCTTTAAAAAAAATCGAAGAGCTGCTTTCAATTTTTAATTGCACAAGACGACACTCATATTGATCAGAATCATTTTTTATAAATCTTGGCCAATTATCTGCACCAGGTATAATTTCATTGATACCTGAAACAAACTGGCACCCATTACAAATACCAAGCCCAAAATTCCTATCATTAGATAGAAATTCCTTAAAGATTTTTCTTATTTTTGCATTAAACATTATGGTATTTGACATGCCAGAGCCTGCGCCTAAAACATCACCATAAGAAAAACCACCCGGAACAACTAAACCTTTATAAGAATCCAAATCTTTGGTTTTTGACCCAAACTCACTCATGTGAATGTCATCTACTTCAAAACCAGCTTCCATTAATGCAGCTGCCATATCGTATTGACCATTAATCCCTTGTTCTCTGATGAGTGCAACCTTGGGACGCTTGCTAAATAGATTCTTGTCTGGCTTTGGTATCTTGAACTTGATTGCTGGGGTCAAAAATTCATCAAATTTTTCGTACGCTTTTTTTTCAGAGGCAGCTACTTCTTCAGAATCTCTGATTTTTTGAATTTCATGGCTTACTGTGCTCCATTGGTTAAACAAAGTAATTAAACTTTCAGAAAAAATTTCTTCTTTAAAGCAGTTTATATTGATCTTTTTATCTTTATTCTTCTTAGCTACTTCTTCAAAAAATAATTCCTTTTTGTTTAAGTGTTTTTTTACTTTTTCAAGTTTTTCGTTATTTACTTCGATTACAAGACCTGCCTCTTCTGAAAATAGCTTTGGTATAATTTGCTCTTTGTCAGAATAGTTTAGATCAATATTCAATCCTTGGTTGCTGCAAAGTGCCATCTCTATCAAGGAAGTAATGAGGCCACCATCTGAAATATCATGCATGGCTTCAATAAGATCTTTGTCTAATAGTTTTTGAGTTACATCGAACAAAGCTTTGAGCTGATTCACATCATCAATATCTGGTGTTGTTCCACCATAAAGTTTAAAACTTTGATAAAGAGCACTGCCTCCTAATCGATATTTGTCAGTGTGCACCCATAAATGCAATAAAGTTGAATCTGAAGAAGATAATTCTGGAGTTACAGATTTATATAAATCTTGAACGTTAGAAAAAGACGAAATATTTAATGTCATTGGTGATGTAACTGAATGCTCTGATTCATTCTTTTTCCAATTTACTTTCATGGAAAGAGAATCTTTTCCAACTGGTATTGATACATTAAGAGTATCAGCCATATTTGCTAATGCCTGTACCCCACGCACTAAGTCTCCTTTCTCATCTGCTGTCTTAGTAGAGCTCATCCAATTAGCAGAAAAACTTATCTTATTTAAAGCATCATGCTTTACCCCGCATAAATTTGTAATTGCCTCAGCTAAAGCCATTCGGCTTGAGGCTTCTGGATTTTCAATGGCTATATTTGGTTTCTCTCCAATGGAAATAACTTGGCCAGAATTTGTTCCATAGTCATCGAGTGTAGCTGCATAATCTGACACAGGCATCTGACGGTTACCAATTAACTGGTCTCTAAAAACAAGTCCATTTACTGTCCTATCACCAATTGTTATGAGGAATTTCTTTGAACCAACCACAGGGTAATTTAAAACATTAAAAATTAATGTTTTAAGGTTATCTGTTGGCAGATCTTCCTTAATGGTCGATCTATCATAATCCTGAGCAATTAAATCTGGCAGTGGGATCTCTCCAAATAAATCATCGAGGTGAAGGTTTACGACTTCATCTTTATGAAATTTAATTTTTACAATTTTCTCTTTTGTCAGTTGGCCCGCAATTGAAAATGGACAACGCTCTTTTCGACATATATTTTCAAGGGCTCGCACTTTTTTCATTGGAATAGTAAAAACATATCTTTCTTGGCTTTCATTGCACCATAATTCCATAGGACTCATTGTTTGATCGGCTGAATCAATATTTTCAAGATTGATTTCTACACCCAAGTTTGTATCTTTGGCTAGCTCTGGAATAGCATTCGAAATGCCCCCAGCGCCTACATCGTGTATAAATGTAATTGGATTTTTGGACGATCTTTCGTTGAATTTATCTAAAACTTGTTGTGCTCTTCTTTGCATCTCTGGATTTGAACGTTGCACTGAGGCAAAATCTAAATCTGCATTTTCGTTTGTTTTTTTGGTAGAGCTTGCAGAACCACCCCCCAAACCAATTAACATAGCAGGCCCACCCAAAACTATTACTGCATCACCAGGATTTGGTGTACCTTTTTTAATTTGCACCTCTTTGATAGAGCCAATACCACCTGCCAACATAATAGGCTTGTGAAAACCTAAGTCTTGGTATTCGAGTGTCCTAAAATAACCAAAAATGGCTGGCCTTCCAAACTCGTTATTATAGGCAGCTGAACCAATTGGAGCGTCAATCAGAATTTCTCTTGGAGATGCTAAAAAGTCTGGTTTATTTTCTTTACCTTCCCAAGCTTTGAGTTCATTGCCCAGTCTCAAATGCGAGATACATAGACCCATAAAACCAGCTTTAGGTCTGGCTACCCGTCCAGTTGCAGTACAGTCTCTAATTTCGCCACCTGATCCTGTTGCGGCTCCCTCAAAAGGCGAAATACCTGTAGGGTGGTTGTGGGTTTCAACTTTGATTGTAGTATCAACTGCTCCTTTATAATTTTTATATTTATCATCCCCGCCCACTTCCAGCATACTTGATCCATTGGCTTTTATTACAGCTGAATTATCATGGTAAGCAGAAAGAATATGTTCCATATCTTTTTTAGTAGTTGATTTAATAGCATCGAAAAGTGAGTCATGACTGAAAGGAATATCAGTTTTCCATTTTGAGCGAAAAATTTTATGCCTACAGTGTTCGGAGTTGATTTGTGAGAACATCATTAGTTCTGCATCAGTTACCGGCCTATTTAATTTTTGAAAAAGTTTATTTAGATAAGTCTTTTCAACATCATTTAGTGCTAAACCCAACTCGTCGTTGAGCTTGTCTAGAAGTGTACTATTTAAATGAATATCATAGGTTGCTAGTTTTTTCCTTTGGGCTTTTTGAAATACTTTTTTGGTGTCTGATAAACTTGAAAAATGCGACTCAGTCATCTTATCAAAAGATTTTTGTAAGATTTTTTCTTTGTCTTTTGTATCAAAAGCTTTAAACCTTTCTAACCTTTGCACAGTCTTTATACCAACATTTTTAAAAATATCTTGCGCCTTACTTGACCATGAGCTCTGAGTTCCGAGTCTTGGTGTAATAATTAAGTTTGGAGTAAAAGAGGTTTCACGAGCAGATAGTAAAGCATTAACTTTTTTTAACTCATCCTTTTTGATCTCTTTGCTAAGGCTTAATGCAAAAATATATTTGCTAGCTTTTATGGGAGAGTTTTGTCCAAAAATTTTTACTTTTTTTGCAGATGTAAATATATTATCGCCTTCAAGGAAGATAATTTTTTGGGATATCATGCTTTATTAATTAAAACTTTTTCCTTTAACTCTTTTATAAGATCTCTATACTTGGCTGCTTGTTCAAAATCTAAATCTTTTGCTGAAGATTTCATTAATTTTTCAAGCTTTTTAATTTCTTTGCCAATGTTATGGTAATTAACTTTTGATACATCATATAGATCAGAATCATTATTAGTTTGATTTTTTTCTTTTTTCAGAGACCTAGCACCCTCCATGACGTCTTTAATCTTTGAAGTTACAGTTTTAGGAGTAATCTTATTCTCTTTATTGAAAGTCCTTTGTATTTCTCTTCTTCTGTTAGTTTCGTTGAGAGCTCTTTCAATTGAACCTGTTACTTTATCAGTATAAAGAATAGCTTTTCCTTCTAAATTTCTTGCTGCTCGACCTATAGTTTGGATCAGCGAGCCTTCTGATCTAAGAAAACCTTCTTTATCTGCATCCAGAATGGCAACCAGCCCAACCTCTGGCAGGTCTAAACCCTCTCTAAGTAAATTTATTCCGACTAAAATATCGAACACTCCAAGTCTCAAGTCTCTCAAGATCTCAACCCTTTCAACAGAATCAATGTCTGAGTGCAAATATCTAACTTTTAGCCCTTTTTCATGCATAAATTCCGTTAAATCCTCAGCCATTTTTTTAGTTAGAGTGGTTATTAATGTCCTGAAACCTTTAGCAGTAGTTTTATTTGCCTCTTCTAATACATCTTCAACTTGATGTTTTGCTGGTTTGAGTTCAACTTCTGGATCAATAAGCCCTGTGGGTCTGACCAATAATTCAACCTGATTATCACTGTATTCCTTTTCCCATTTGCCTGGTGTGGCTGAAACAAAAACCCTTTGAGGAGCTAACTTATCCCATTCATCAAATTTCAATGGCCTATTATCTAGTGCACTTGGCAATCTAAAACCATAATCAACTAAAGTTTCTTTTCTAGATCTATCACCTTTAAACATTCCCCCAATTTGAGGTAATGAAACGTGAGATTCGTCAAGAAAGACAATGGCATTTTTTGGAATGTAATCAAAGAGACAAGGTGGTGCTTCGCCTGGCTTTCTTCCTGAAAGATACCTGGAATAATTTTCAACACCATTACAATATCCAAGTTCAGCCATCATCTCTAAATCGTAATTTGTTCTCTCTTCAAGCCTTTGAGCCTCCAGTAATTTATTATTAGCTTTTAGCTCTACTAATCTCTGATCTAATTCTATTTTGATATCTTCAAGTGCTTGATTTATTGTGTTTTGGGGTGTCACATAGTGAGTTTTAGGAAAAATACTTACTCTTGGCATTTCTTTGATGATTGAGCCAGTTAGAGGATCAAAAAATGATATTTCAGAAATTTTATCGAATTCCAATTCTATTCTTATCGCCTCTTTTTCGGCTTCTGCTGGAAAAATGTCAATACAGTTGCCTCTGACTCTAAAATTACCTCTTTGGAAATCCAGGTCATTTCTAGAATACTGCATTGTTGCAAGTTGTCGCAGAATATCTCGCTGATTTATGACTTCTCCTCTACTCAAGTTCAGAACCATTTTTAGATAAGACTCAGGTGCACCTAATCCATAGATGGCAGAAACTGAAGCAACAACAATAGTATCTTTAGCTTCAATCAAGGCTTTGGTGGCAGAAAGCCTCATTTGCTCGATATGTTCGTTAATATTGGCATCCTTTGCTATATAAGTATCTGATGATGGTACATATGCTTCAGGTTGGTAATAGTCGTAATAAGAAATAAAGTATTCCACCCTATTTTCAGGGAAAAAGTCTTTGAACTCTCCATATAGTTGTGCGGCTAAAGTTTTATTTGGAGCCATGATTATTGCTGGCCTCTGAGTTTTTTCAATTACCTTTGCAATGGTATAAGTTTTTCCGGATCCCGTTACACCCAATAGTGTTTGATTTAATAAACCATCATTGAGATTCTTAGCAATCTTTTTAATTGCTTGCGGTTGATCACCTTTTGGATCAAAATCGGAAACTACTTTAAAGCCTGACATTGTTTTTTATTTCTTAATAGTTGTATATAATTCCTAGTTCGTTCCCCGATAGCTCAGTTGGTAGAGCAACTGACTGTTAATCAGTGGGTCACTGGTTCGAGCCCAGTTCGGGGAGCCACTTTCCGCTTCTACCATT
>NZKB01000002.1 GCA_002692425.1 Gammaproteobacteria bacterium | reverse complement strand
TGATAATAAAATAGTAATTCATTTTATGCAATAATTAATCCTTCACTTATGAAATTGAAATTTAAAATTCTTGACTCAAGGATAGGTAAAGATTTTCAAGTACCTAAATATCAGACTTCAGGTTCAGCTGGATTAGATTTGATTGCCTGTATCGATAATCAAGTGGTTTTAACACCAAATGAGTCAACAATAATCCCTTCAGGTATTTCAATATTCATAGAAGATCCAGAATTTGCTGGAATGGTAATACCCAGATCAGGACTTGGTGCAAAAAAAGGTTTAGTATGCGGCAATTTAATGGGCCTTATAGATTCTGATTATCAGGGACCTCTTAGCATTTCTTTATGGAATAGGTCAGATAATGATATTTCTATTGAGCCGGGCGATAGAGTAGCTCAATTAGTAGTTATTAAAGTTGCACAAGTCAATTTAGAGGAAGTCCAAGAATTTGCTGAGACTGATAGAGGCACTAAAGGTTTCGGAAGTACTGGAAGTTAACCAGATTTTTTACCAAATTTTTTCTCAAACCTCTGAACTCTTCCGCCTGTATCTAGGATCTTCTGTTGCCCTGTATAAAATGGGTGAGAAGCTGATGACGTGTCAACTACGCAATAAGGGTACGTTTTACCATCTTCCCATTTTTTGGTTTGTGTAGTTTCTAAGGTTGAACGAATAAGAAAATACTGATCCACACTAGTATCGTGGAATAGCACTTCACGAGTTTCTGGATGTATATTTTTTTTCATAACAAATAATTTGAATTGGAATAATATCAAATTAATAATCTATTACAATAAATTCATGAATTTTGTTCAGGTAGCAATTCCTTCTCCATTACGCCAAACATTTACTTATAAAAATCAATTTAAATCTGATTTAGTTGGTAAAAGGGTGTTAGTTGAATTTGGTCGAAGAAAGCTCGTAGGAGTAGTGACCAGCCAATCTGAAGAATTTAATGAAAAATATAAATTGAAACAAATTAATGAAGTTCTTGATGATATACCGTTATTTGATAAACAATTACTAAAGCAAATAGTTAGTATTTCTGATTATTACATGCATCCTATTGGTATTGTTTTTGAATCTTTTATCCCATCTTTTCTAAGAAAAGCCAAACCTCAAACAGCTCTTGAAAAATATGTAATTAAAACTGAGTTTGAGGAGATCTCAAACAACTTTCATGTCTTAACTAAAGATCAAACCAAAGCTTTAAATTCTATTAAAGCAAAAAATACAGGAGAAATACTGCTTTCGGGCATAACCTCCTCTGGAAAAACAGAAGTCTATAAACACTTTATTAAAAACTTAATTAATGATGGCAAAAGTGCATTAGTGCTTGTACCTGAAATTTTCTTAACTCCTCAAATTTTTAATAATTTTCAAAAAACTTTCGGTAATAAGGTACTTTTGAATCATTCTGGTTTAACACCTATTCAAAGAATAAAAGTATGGCTTGCCGCTAAAAATAAGGAGCCAAAAATAATTATTGGAACGAGATCTTCAATTTTTTTACCAATTAAAAATCTTGGTGCAATTATTTTTGATGAAGAACATGATCAATCTTACAAGCAACAAGATGGTTTTAGGTATGATGCGAAAGAGATTTCAAGAATGCTTTATAGTTCAGAAGCAAGAATTATTTATGCATCTGCTACTCCTTCTTTATACAATATCAATCGAGCAAATAATAATGAGATTGAACATTGCGTTTTAGATAAAAGAATTTCAGATGCTCAATTGCCAAAAATATCTATACATCAAATAACGCAAAATAAAACTACTGGTGGCATTTCAACTGAATTGCTAAAAAAAATTGCAGAGAATGAAAAAGCAGGCCATCAATCCCTTATACTTTTGAATCGAAGAGGTTATGCACCAATTTTTATGTGTAATTCTTGTGGTTGGATAGCAAAAGGCAATTGTTGTGATGTAACTTTAGTTCTACATCAAAATGTTCAAAGATTAAAATGCCATAGGTGTGAAAGTGTCTGGGGAATCCCTAAAACTTGCCCAGATTGTGGAAGTAATGACTTTACGTATAAGGGATTAGGAACACAGCAAGTTGAGGAGTTATTAAGGAAAGAACTTCCTCATGCAAATATTGTTCGAATTGATCGAGATACAGTTTCTGGAAAAACAAAAAGAGAAGAGAGCTCAATTAATATTAAAGATACAGAATCAAAAATATTTATTGGTACACAGTTATTAGCAAAGGGCCATGATTTTAGAAATGTGAGTTTAGTCATTGTGTTAAATATGGATTTTGGTTTATTTGGTGCAGATATTCATATGCAAGAACAAACAGCACAATTAATAATACAAGTAGCTGGAAGAGCTGGAAGATCAGGAATAGAAAATAATGTTTACTTACAAACACGAGTATCAGATCACCCTCTCTTTAATTTAATTAAAACTGGCAGCTATGACAAAATTGCTAAAGAGTTACTAGTTGAGAGAAAAAAACTTGATTTGGCACCTTATATTAATCTTATGTATTTAAAAGCAGAAGATGCAAATCAATCAAGACTAAGAAAGTTCCTCATTGAATCTAAAAAAGAACTATCCCAAGAAGATCTTGAGATATATGGTCCGTTTGATAGCCCTGTAACTAAAATTGGTTTTAAAAATAGAATGTTTTGTATTATTCAAAGCACGAAGAAGCAAAAGATGTTGGAAGTTCTGTCAAAATTTGCAAAAAATACTGAAAAATCAAAAAAAGAAATTTCAAATTGGGTTATCGATATTGATCCTATCAATGCAGTTTAAAAATTTTTTATTAGTTGTCTTAAATTCTATGGATCTATTTTGACTGGATAAAGAAAGTTTCAAAAAAAATTCTTCACCAAAATTAAAATTAGAAATTTTTTCAGGCCATTCTATAAAAAGGATTCCTTTAGAATTTTCATTGATTTCGACTCCGAGCATCTCAAAATCATTTTGATTCTCTAATCTATATAAGTCAGAATGAAAAATGTCCTTATCAGCTATGCAGTATTCTTCTAGAATACTGAATGTAGGGCTTTTAACCGCTCCCTTCCAGCCCATTGCTTTGAGAATTTCTCTTACCAATGTTGTTTTACCAGTTCCTAGTTCACCATCAAGATAAAATATAGCTAAACCATTGAAACTAATTAAAAATTCAGCAATTTTTTCTCCTAGCAATTCAGTCTGTTTAAGATTAGAGATATCTATTTTCATTAAAAGAAGCTTGGTGTTAAATTAACAAACTCTCTACCTTTTACTTCTCTTGTAAGGCAGTCTACCACTTTTTGATAGTCTTCATTGTTAGCAACAAAATCGACATCATTTACATCAAGTACTAATAAAGGAGTTTCAGAGTAGTTAAAGAAAAAATCAGTATATGACTCACAAAGTCTTTCAAGATACTCAAGAGCTACGTAATCTTCATATGATCTAGCCCTCTTATTAACTCTCTCAAGAACTCGCTCAGGGGTAGCTTGCAAATAGATTAGTAAGTCAGGCTTTGGATAAGTGGCATAAAATTTCGATTTCACTTCTTTAAAGATTTTAAACTCATCAGCTGTGAGATTAAGCTCGGCAAAAAGGTCTTCTTTTTGAAACATAAAATCTGCAACAATCCTTCTTTTAATTAAATTATCTGAAAAATACATATCAATTTGCTGAGATCTTTGCATGACAAAGTAAAGTTGAGAGGCAAATGCATAATTTTGCTTATCTTTATAAAATGATTTTAAAAAAGGGTTTTCATCCGACTCTTCCAAACAAAGTTCGTGACCAAACTCCAGAGCAATTTTCCTTGAAAGTGAAGTTTTACCAACACCAATGGGTCCCTCAATTGCAATATAGTTAGGAATCTTGCTTTCTTGCATTTTTTTTCTTACGAGTATTCAATAATCTTATCTTCTTATCATAGTTTGCTGTCTTAAATTCTGTCCACCAGTTAATTAACGGATCTAGGCCCTCTTCATTTATATTTCTTAATATTAAGAAGTCATATGCAGCCCGAAATCTAAGACTTTTTGTAAAATTGACTGATTTTTTGCCAATTCTGTTAAAACGGACCTGGTTCATCCAAACATCTTTAATAAAACTTGAATATTTTTTGGGTATAGATGTAATCATTTGTTGCCTTCTGACTGCCTCAGCAATAGATCTATAAAATCTTTTAAAATTTATTTGCGTACTTATACTGGAATCTTGGAATATCTTTGGCCAAAGGAGAACAGCAAATATAAATCCTACATTTAGTTTTTTATTGAATTTAAATCTCTTATCAGTCTCTTTAAATGCCTCTAGGTAAAACTTATTAAATATTTGGTCTTTATCCAAAAAGTTAGGAAATAAAATATCAAAAACACCATGTGCTTTTAATTGAATGAATGACTGCTCAGCATGCCCTGTCATGAATAATTTGATAACTTCTTCGTAAAGTCGTGCAGGTGGCATTTCTAATAATTGAGCCCTGTGTTCTTTTATAGCTTCGGCTATTTCTTGATCAATTGTGAAATTTAATTTTGCTGCAAATCTTAATGCTCTTAAAATTCTTACAGGATCTTCAAGTATTCTTTCTCCTGAATTTCCGATAAATTTAATCTTTTTATCTTTAAGATCCTTAATACCTTTTGTGTAGTCAATTAATTCATTTGAGAAAGGATCGTAATATATTGAATTAATAGTTAAATCTCGCCTCAACACATCTTCTTCTTGCGTACCCCAATTGTTATCTCTTACTATTCGACCCTTTTCATTTATTTCAATTGATTCTGTGGTTTTTGTGCCTCCTGCACGAAAAGTTGTCGCTTCAATAATTT
Source organism: Gammaproteobacteria bacterium (assembly GCA_002692425.1). Classification (GTDB taxonomy): domain Bacteria; phylum Pseudomonadota; class Gammaproteobacteria; order Magnimaribacterales; family TMED112; genus TMED112. Next base: position 7,202 of record NZKB01000002.1, on the reverse strand, counting down.
CATCGGCAAACGCAATATGAACAAGCTTAAACCTTCTACCGATTATTCTGGAATTTCTGAAAATTTTTCTTATTTCGTCAGGCTCACAGTTTGTGACTATATCAAAATCCTTTGGCTTTAATCCTTTTATCATATCTCTGACTCCCCCACCGACTATATAAGCTTGAAAACCAGATTTTTGTAACCTTGAAATTATATTCAAAGCATTATTGGAAATAGAATTGTGATTAATGCCAAATCTTTTATCGTTATATATATCAGGAGTCACTTCAATAATCAGCTTTTAGCATTTTGTACTGATCAATAGAAAGTCTTGGGCTTTTTTCTTGAACAATTTTTGATGATGCGTAATTTCCAAACTCACAAGCATTTAAAAAACTATTCTCTTCAATAATTTTGTTTAAAGCTGCTCCAGCAAAAATATCTCCAGCTCCATTTGAATCAATAGCCTGTACTTTTTTCGCTTTAATTTCCGCATAAGAACCGTTTTCAACTACATAGGAAGATTCTGCCCCATTTGTAACAACAAAATTTACTGCAATTGAGCTCAAATCTCTTACAAAGTTATCTCCTACTAGAGATGTTGCTTCCTCTTTATTGCAAAAAAGGTAGTCAACTTTTCTAACTTCAAAAACCTCTTTAAATCTATCTTTAAACGTTTGAACAACACCGGGATCTGACAGGCTTAGAGCAAATTTAGTTGCTTGCTCTGTCCCTTTAAGGATTTTAACAAATGCAGAAAAGTTTTCGTCAGATGTAAACTGATAACCCTCAGAAAATATTATTTTTGAGCTATTAGCTGCTTCAATAAAATCTGGATTAAATACTAATTTTTCAGAAGCACCAAGATAAGTTCCCATAGTTCTCTCACTGCTAGGAGTTATAAATACGAGACATCTACCTGTACGTACTTCATCATGATAAAAACCATTGATAGAGCTAATACCGTTTTCTTTAAGATTGTCTTCATAAAACTTTCCTCTTTCATCATTCGCTAGTTGACAAATGTGAGCACACTTTGATCCAAAGTTAGAGGTTGCAGCAAGACTATTTGTCGTTGAACCTCCACATACAACATCAGGTGCTATATCTGATGGCAATCCAGAAAGAATATCTTCCTGATCTTGGTAAGAAATCGACTTAAACTGATTAAAAAAGAGATCTGTTGAATCAACAAAGCTTTTTTCGACATAAAATGTTTCATCTACAAGAGCGTTCCCTACACCCAAAATATCAAATTTCATCTTTTATTTCTTTCAATGATTCTTTTGCAAGTTTAGCAGCTTTTGCCATCTTATCTTCATCATGCAGGGTAGATATGAAGCAACTTTCATAGGCTGAAGGAGGTAAATAAATATTCCTTTCAAGCATTTTCCTAAAAAATTTTGAAAATAATTCTATATCTGTCTTTTGAACGTCATCAAAATTTTGGGGCAATGAATCTGAAAAGAAAAAACCAAACATTCCACCTCTGACATTGAAGGAGAAAGGTATCTTAATCTCATTCGCAAATTCTTTGATTGGGTTTAAGAATTTTTTCGCATTTTCTTCCATCGAAGAGTAAATTTCTTTATTCGCTAATTGTTTTAACAGTGCTGTTCCGGCACTCACAGCAATTGGGTTACCTGATAATGTTCCAGCCTGATAAACCGGACCATCTGGAGATATATTGTTCATTATTTCTGCCTTTCCTCCATAAACACCTACGGGTAAACCACCACCAACAATTTTGCCCAGCGCAGTTAGATCTGGTGTTATTCCTAGTAATTCTTGCACACCGCCTCTTGCCACTCTAAAGCCGGTCATAACTTCATCAAATATCAAAATTGTTTTGTTCCTAGTACATAAATTTCTTAATTCTTTAAGAAAATTTATATCAGGCTCAATAAAACCCATATTTCCTGCAATTGGTTCAATAATAACTGCAGCTATGTCATCGCCATGTTCTTTGAATGCTGTGTCTAGAGCTGAAGTATCATTGTATGGAAGCGATATTGTTAGTTGCGATAATTCTTCAGGTATTCCAGGTGAATCAGGTACACCCAAAGTTGCTAGCCCTGAACCAGCTTTCACAAGTAAAGAATCTACATGCCCATGATAACAACCAATAAATTTAATTATTTTCTTTTTGTTGGTGGTACCTCTAGCTAACCTTATACAACTCATCGTTGCTTCTGTTCCAGAGTTAACCATTCTGAGTTTCTCAATGCTTGGCAAGTATGATTTAATAATTTTTGCAATCTCTAATTCATTTTTTGTAGGTGCCCCGAAACTAATTCCTTTGCTTGCCTGATTTTTTATAGCAGTGACAATATTTTTATTGGAGTGCCCAAGTACCATTGGTCCCCATGAACCTACGAAGTCTAGATATTTATTTCCATCTTCATCATACAGATAACATTCTCTAGATTTTTTAAAAAATATAGGTGTTCCACCTACACTTTTAAAAGCTCTCACTGGAGAATTTACTCCTCCAGCTATATGATGTTTTGATTTTTCAAATAAATCTTGTGATTTTTTAGTTTTCATAAAGACGTTGCTGATAATCTTTGATCTCAGAGACCTTATTATTCTCTTTTATAATGATAGTTTTATATGACTAATTAAGCTAATCCCAACACTTAAGCAAATAAATTTAAGTTTTGAGATAGTCATTCAAAACTTTATTCCCAAAGGACTCAACTCTATTCCAATCTGTAAATTCGTAAACTTTTGTTGGATTTGTTGGACCTCTAGACATCCACATAATGAATCTAATCATGTGTTTGTCAAAAAAATGATATTTTGGATAAGAAATTTTTCCCGCAAAGACATCTAAAAGAGTGGGCTTCCAAGATACCTTTTTTAAAAATTTTATAAGGTATGGATTGGTTTTAGGAGTATTTTTTTCGTCTTTTCTGGCAACAGCATTAACATTAAAAAATGCTGTTTGTTTGGTATTTAGTACCTCTAAGTTTTTATTAATAAATTTGAATAAATTAGGTTTATGTTTACCATACCGAATGCTTGCACCAATGATAATAAAATCAAAATTTTGAAGATCCAAAGAATCGGCTTCCTCAATACTTGAAAGACTTACGATTGACCCATGCTTTAAGATATCTAGAATCTTTTTACAGATACTCCCGGTATGACCATCTGTACTAGAGAAAATAATTGCAGTTTTTTTCATATCGATAAGAATTATAAGTCATTAATTATTTTTGATAGAATATGAATCCAATATATGGATATACAAATTAAAAAAGCAGCACCTTTTGATCTTTCAGAAAGTGCGATTACCAAAATTTCCTTGCTGAAAAAATCCGAGGGCGATAAATTTTTTAGAGTTTATGTTACTGGCGGCGGATGTTCTGGTTTCCAATATGGATTTAAATTTGATGAATTTGATCAAGATGAAGATGCAAAGCTTAATTTTGACAAAGGCGTTCAAGTTGTTCTTGACCATATGTCCTATCCTTATATTCTGGGTTCAAAAATTGATTATGTTGAGAACCTAATGGGTTCAAAGTTTACCGTTGAGAATCCAAACGCATCCTCAACATGTGGATGTGGAGCATCCTTTTCTATCTAAATAATACAGCTCTTTCTTTAAAAGCTAGATATGCAAATGCAGCTGATTCCACGTATTTTGAGGATATTAGGCTATTAATCGTACTGATTTCAGTGTTGATCGTTTCTTTTATTCTTCTCATCAAATATTTATTTTCTGAACCACCTCCGTGAAAAATAACTTTTGCAGGAGCACCACAAAAATTGAAATACTCTTCAATTTTTTTCACAGTGAGTTCGACAAAGGTGCATAAGATGTCCTCGGGATTTTTTTCTGCAAGAGATTTTTTATATGTTTCCATTAAGTTTAAGTAAATACTAAGATCATCGGCACGTGGATATGAAAGGAAATCAATTTGTTTTAAAAGCTTCTCTAACAAAACGCCATCGACATTACCCTTTGATGCCATTAATCCATCTGAATCGAATTTTCCTAAATTAAAATTTCTCATAGTTGCATCTAACAGGCAATTACCAGGACCAATGTCGGATGCGTGTATAATTTTTTCGTCTTTTAAGTAGGTTCCATTACATATGCCACCGATATTAAGCACCAATTTCTCTGTGTCTTTCTCTGACAACAAGTATTGATGAAAGAGCGGAATAAGTGGGGCTCCCTTACCTCCTTTTGCAATATCAAAATTTCTGAAATCTGAATACACTGGGATTTTTATTTCTTTGGCAATTGTCTCAGGTGAACCAGCCTGCAAACTAAAGACATCGTTATGTGAAATTGTTTGACCAGGGAAGGCTATCGCTGCTACATTTTCTTTTCTTGTTTTAATGAGCTTATGAACAAGTTCAATGCTTTTATTAGTAATTTCTCTATCGATGTATGCTTGATCTTGAGATGTTTGATATCCATCAGAGAAATTCAAAGTTTCACAAGCTAAGACATTTAGGCCATTTTCAAAAGATACTAGACAACCATCTAGACTATCTCTACTTGTACCTGACATGAGACCTACATATAGGTTTTTCATTGAATGCTTGAGATGTTCGAGATAATCTCTGTCCTCTCTTGTACAAGTTTATCGAAGTATTTTTTATTGTAAGAATTTATTGATTGAGCATTTGGTGGTTCAACTTTAATAGGATCGGTATGCTTCCCATTGATATGGAATTCATAATGCAAATGTGGTCCAGTTGCTAATCCAGTTGAACCTACATATCCAATGGTTTGGCCTTGAGTTACTTTAGCCCCCTTTTTTATTCCATTGGCAAAGCCATTTAGGTGGGCGTATCTAGTCATATATTTGTTGAAATGCATGATATCAATGTAATTACCATATGAGTTAGAGTATTGAGCACTTTTAATAACACCATCTCCTGTTGCTTTAACAGCAGTACCAGTTTTTGCGGCATAGTCTGTTCCTTTATGGGCTCTTATTGTATTTAGAATTGGATGTTTTCTATTAGGGTTATAGTGAGAACTGATACGAGCAAATTCTATTGGTGTTCTCAAAAAAGCTTTTCGAACATTATTACTGTCTGTAGTGTAGTAGTCTTTTCTACCTCTTTGAGTAAACCGTATCACAGTTATTTTTGTTCCTTTATTGGTGAATTCTGCAGCTAGAATATCTCCATTTGAAACAAGCCTTCCATTGGAAAATATATCTTCATATAGAATTTTCACTTTATCACCATTCCTAATATCAAAGGCATAGTCGATGTCCCAGCCAAATATGTAAATTAGATCTCCTAAAACTGATTCTGGGACATTTGCTTTTTTTCCTGAAGAATATAATGAATCTGCTATAACAAACTCTCTGAATTGGGCTATTCTTTCCAAATTATCTCGCTTTTTTTCAAAGCTATAGCCATTATTTGCAATTTTCAGTACGTCTAAGTAAAAATTTTCATCAAACCTTTTTACTAATAGACCTTCCTTATTAGAAGTAATGTAAAGTTCATCGTTGACACGTAAATTTATGAATTTTTTTAATTTACGATCTTTTGCAATCTCATTTATGGTTACAGGACTAATTCCGAAATCTACTAGCGTTGAATAAAATGTATCTCCGGTTTTTATTTTTATTTTATTTTCTTTAGGAATATTAAGATCGTCAGTAACAGGGTCCAATGATATTTTTTCAATTGTCAGTTCTGGATCGGTAATAAAACTTCTGTTTTCAGAATCAGCTGCAATTAGAAATATAAAAATTGATGGCACCAATAATATGGCAAGAATTAATTTTAAATGAGAGCCCGTGTACATGTTCTGATATTATATATAAAGCTTTATGGATCCAAAAAACCAAATTGAAATTATAAAACATGGAATCGACGAGATCATCGGTGAGGACGATTTAATAGAGAAACTTAAGCAGGGGAAAAAGCTTACAGTCAAAGTTGGTTTTGATCCAACTGCGCCAGATTTACACCTTGGTCATACGGTTGTTCTGAGAAAAATGAGGCAATTTCAAGATTTAGGCCACAAAGTAATTTTCTTGATTGGGGATTTTACAGGCAAAATAGGCGATCCAAGTGGCAAAAATAAAACCAGACCACCATTAACCAACGAAGAAATAAAAGAAAACGCCAATACCTATGCTGAGCAAGTGTTTAATGTGCTTGATGAAGACAAAACTGTTGTTGATTTCAACTCAAGGTGGGGCGATAAGATGACAGCTACAGATATGATAAAGCTATCAGCGCAATCGACTGTTGCTAGGATGATTGAGAGAGACGATTTTTCCAAAAGATATAAAAGCAATCAGCCGATTTCTATACATGAATTTCTATATCCATTAATGCAGGGTCAAGATTCAGTGGAACTCGAGGCAGATGTTGAATTAGGTGGGACTGATCAGAAGTTTAATCTTTTAGTTGGTCGGGATCTGCAAAAAAACCATGGTATGTCGCCACAAACTATCATCACTTTGCCATTACTTGAAGGACTCGATGGCGTAAAAAAAATGTCAAAGTCCGAGAATAACTATATTGGAATTACCGAAGATGCTGATCAAATCTTTGGAAAAACTATGTCAATTCCAGATGAGGTAATGTTTAAATGGTTTGACTTATTGAGTCTTCAATCCACAAATGAGATAGAGAAAATAAAGAAATCAGTTGATGAGGGTGGTAATCCGAGAGATGCAAAAATTATTTTAGCCCTCGAATTAACTAAGAGGTTTACCTCTGAAAAAGAGGCGGAAACTGCTAAAGAAAATTTTTTTAAAAAATTTGCAAAAAATGAATTACCCAGTGATATTGAGGAAAAAACAGTAAAGCATAAAGGTGATTATCCTTTACCTAATCTTCTTAAAGATATTGATTTCGTCTCCAGCACATCTGAAGCTTTACGTCTCATAAGCCAGGGCGCAGTAAAAGTTGACCAAATCAAAGTAGATTCAAAAGATTTTCATATCGAACCTAATACAAAAAAACTTATCCAAGTTGGCAAGAAAAAAATTATTTATATCACGATTCAAGGGAGCTGAACATGAGTGAAAAAGAATATGACTTGTTAGTCTTTGGCGCGACCAGTTTTACTGGAAAATTAGTAGTGGAATATTTAAATGAAAATTATTCTGATCTGAAATGGGCTATAGCTGCCAGAAATCAGGAAAAAATTGATGCAGTTAAAGCTGAACTTTCATGTGATGTTCCAAGCATCTTACTGGATTCAACTAAGATAGAGGATATTG
>NZKB01000001.1 GCA_002692425.1 Gammaproteobacteria bacterium | reverse complement strand
TCACCTAGAGCTGCTCCATGCGATTTTTCACTATCTTGTTTTTCTCCTGCCCCATAACCAATAGATGTTTTACAGACAATCATAGTTGGTTTATCAGCTAACTTTGCTTCCTCTATAGCTGAATTAATCTCATTTCTTTTGTGTCCGTCAACATTATCAATTACATGCCATCCATAAGATTGACACCTCAATGCAATATCATCTTGGTACCACGCATCGATTTTTCCATCAATTGATATGCCATTGCTATCATAAAAACAGATAAGCTTGTTAAGCTTTAATACGCCAGCCAAAGACATAGCTTCGTGTGATATGCCCTCCATTAGACACCCATCACCTAAGAAGCAGTAGGTCATATGATCAATTGGTTTTAGAGAATTAGTGTTGATTTTATTTGCCAAAATCTTTTCTGCTAATGCCATTCCTACAGCATTTGCTATACCTTGCCCAAGGGGCCCAGTTGTTGTTTCAACTCCCTCTGTGATACCAAATTCTGGATGGCCAGGTGTTTTAGACTTTAATTTTCTAAAATCTTTTAAATCCTGAATTGATAAATTGTACCCACTAAGATGCAACAAGCTATATAAGAGCATTGATCCATGTCCATTTGACAAAACAAATCTATCTCTATTAAACCAGTCAGGGTTTTTAGGTGAATGTCTTAAGTGGTCTCTCCACAATACTTCTGCTATGTCAGCCATGCCAAGTGGCATTCCAGGATGTCCTGATGCAGCATTTTCAACAGCATCTGCTGACAAGAATCTAATAGCGTTAACTAATTTATTAGTAATCAAAGTAAGGTAATTGTTTAAGACAATTATATAATTCTAAATTAAGAATTGATCGCAATATGAAAACTAAGTACACAAAAATGCAATCTAATGGAAATGATTTTTTAGTTGCAGAAGACTATGATATCGTAGCAAAGACAAAGGAGCTGTCGGACAGAAAGATAAATATTGGCTTCGATCAACTTCTCTATTTTCAAAATGGAAACATGCCAAAATTAAGAGTATATAATGCTGATGGTTCAGAAGCAGATAATTGTATAAATGGTTTAAGATGCATAGCTTTTTTATATGGTTTAAAAAATACTTACATTCAAATCAAAGACAAAAAGTTTCTTGTAAATACGACTACGAATGGCGCAACTGTTAGAGCGAACATACCGATAGTTGGTAAAATTCATAATTGGTTTGTTATTGAGTTTGGGAATAATCACATTGCAAAATTTTGCGAAGATATTGATGAGTTTGATTTAAAAGCAGAGTATCTAAGAGCAAAAAACTATAAACCATTCAATAAGATTAAAGATTTCAATTTGAGCATATTTAAAATTTGTGGAGATATAATTAAAATTCGAACATACGAGAATGGCACTGGAGAAACATTATCCTGTGGTTCAGCTACAATATCAGTTGCTTATGCACTAAGTAATGAGTTGAATTTGAAAAAATTTAAATTTTCATCCCGTGGAGGTGTAACTAAAGTTTATATTTCAAATGATAGTATTATTTCTGACGCGAGTGCTGAAGTAGTAGAAGAAGGGTTTTTAGATGGATGAACTAAAGAAGTCTCTAAAAGATTTTTTAAGAATCAAAAATTACTCTGAACATACTATCTCAAGCTATGAGAGAGATATTAATAGATTTCTAAAATATTTAAGTGATAAAAAAATCGATTCTGATGACATAAGCACATCAATAATAACTGGATGGATAATATCCTTAAGAAAAAATGGTTTGGGGAATAGGTCCATTCAAAGAAATATATCTTCACTAAAAAATTTTTATAAGTTTCTATTTAAAAGTGGAGTAATTGATATTAATTACTTTGAGTCAGTTCAATCTCCAAAAATAGGTGAAACCCTACCCAAAGCCTTAACGCCTGATGATGTTGAGAAGTTATTGTCATTTGAACCAAAAACTTTTTCAGAATTTAGAGACAAGGCTTTTCTTGAATTGCTGTACTCATCAGGACTTAGAGTCTCTGAAGCTGTAAATGTAAATATTACATCTTTTGAATCGGATTTAAATTTTGTAAAAGTGCTTGGTAAAGGAAATAAAGAAAGAATGCTGCCAGTCGGTAAATTTGCCAAGGATGCAATAACAATATGGTTAGAAATAAGAAATGATAATATCAATAGTACCGATGCAGTTTTTACTAATAGATATGGCAAAAGAATATCTGTAAGAGCTATGCAACAAAGAATCTATAAAATCTCAATTGCACAAGGCATGTCTCCGGTTAGCCCACATATGCTGCGACACAGCTTTGCTACTCATATCCTTGAATCAAGTGGAGACCTTAGGTCTATACAAGAGATGTTAGGCCATAGCAGTTTGAGTACAACACAAATTTATACAAAACTAAATTTCCAGCAACTAGCAAAAATTTACGATAAATCTCATCCTCATGGCAAGAAAGAAAATAAAACTAATAACATTTGATTTAGACGACACAGTTTGGCCAAATCACAAAGTAATAGTTGATGCTGAAAAGGCATTGTGGAACTTTCTTTTGATGAAAGTGCCACAATTAAAGAATGACATAAGTGAAGAAAGCATCAATAAAATTAGGTTACAGCTTATTGAAAAAGATAATTCGTTAAAATTTAATCTTACAAAGTTTAGAAAAGAGATTGTAAAGGAGCTTTTACTTAAAATTGGGCTTGATGAAAATGAAGCGATTTACTACAGCAATGAGAGCTTTAATGAATTTTTTAAAGTAAGAAATAAAGTACAGCTTTATAAAGATGCAAAAAATATTTTAGGAAGGCTATATAGAAAAGTAGCAATTGGTTCTTTATCAAATGGTAATGCTGATTTACGGATTATAGGAATAGATACTTTTTTTGATTTTTCCATTAATTCGAAGGATGTTGGATCAAATAAACCGGCCCCTCCACATTTTCTTCGAGCCTTAGAGCTAGCCTCTTGTGGTCCAGAAGAAGCAATTCATGTGGGGGATTGTCCTGTAAACGATGTTGGAGGTGCTAGAAATTGTAATATAAATGCCATATGGTTTAATTGTGAGAAGAATAAGTGGGATGAGATATTTCCATGCGACCTTCAAGCAAAAAGCTGGAAAGATCTTTATGAGATTGTGAGCAAAAATTTTATTTTGGAGAAAAAAAATGTTTAACCCGTTTAATATGACTAAAGACATGAAAGGCATGGAGAAAATGGTGAAACCTGCCTTAGAGAAATTTATGAAAGAGTCTGGTTTCGTTAAAAAAGAGGAGCTTGATAGAGCTGTTGAAAGGATTGACGCTTTAGAAAATAAAATAGCTGAACTAGAAAGGCGCTAGGTTTACTCTACAATAGTCAATGAATCAAGCATGTACTGAACAGAACGTTCAATTTCTAGCTCTGAGCAATCCATACACAATCCTTTTGCCGGCATAGCGTTGTAGCCATTGTATGCATTTGCGGTAAGCATTTCTAAACCTTTCGGCAATCGATCTTTCCATTGATCATTATTTGCAAGCATTGGAGCGCCTGCCAATCCAGCGGTATGACAAGCAGCACAGCCTTGGTTATATACTGTCTCGCCAGATCTTCCTACAGGTCCTTCAGATTCATCGGCTGCCATTCCTGGCATAGAAACTACTGGCACATCTTTTAGAAGACCAAGTCTTTTTCTTACTTCGTCTTCATAAGAATCAGGAAAAATCAAAAATGATGTAAAAATTAAAGAACTCAGTAGTAAAAATTTTTTCATGTTTTATTTGTTGTAGCAGAATAAAGAAATTCAAGCTAATTATCGTATAGAAACAGCATATTATCGATATTTCTTTGGACATCACCTGTTCTTCTAAATTTATATTTTCCGTTTATTACTATTGTTGGCACACCTTCGAGAACCCCAGCATTTCCCAAACTTCTAACTGTTCGAAGTGCATTTTGTGCTTTTATACCTATACCAAATGAATTATAAACATTCATAAATTTTGTATCATCATACCCGTGCCTCTTAGCAAATTCTAAAACATCATTTTTACTGTTTAGGTTTTTTCGCAACAACTGAATATCTTTGTATACGTTTAGATGTGCTTCTTCTCCAAGATCTAAAGCAATGATAGTATAGTAAAGTCTTGCGTACACTTCATTCCCAGCAGGAATCTGAACGACAACAACATCAGCTCTTTGCTCTTTAATCTTCTGTACAGTGCTTTCAAAACTAAAACATGCGTTGCACCAATAGCCAAATACTTCAGTTATAGATTGACCTTGAATAAGATCAGTTGGTATTAATTCGTAGTCTTTGCCTTGTTCGGGTTGCGCATTAGCTCCTAAAGTTAAGAAAAAGACCAAAGCAATAAAGTTAAAAAATTTATTTCTCATAAGTATGCGAGAATGATTATATAACAAGTTGGATATAATTAATTAATGAAATTTAATTTTAAGTATTTAGAGCTCAAGTTTGTAGAAAGTGCAGCAGAATTTAATCAATGCTTACAACATGATACGCAAGAAATTGCATTTGTCGGAGCGTCAAACGCTGGAAAATCATCCGCCATAAATGCTATTTCCAATCAAAAAAAACTTGCTAAAACAAGCAAAACACCTGGCAAGACAAAACTTTTTAATTTTTTTAAAGCAAAGTTTGGGTACATTGTTGATTTTCCAGGTTATGGGTATTCAAAAGTTTCAAAATCTCAAAAAAAAGATTGGGCCAAACAGCTTCCTCAATATTTTTCATTAAGAAATAATCTTGTTGGAGCAATCCTTTTTACAGACATAAGAAATCCAATGAAGGAGCTTGATTTAACAATGTATGAGATGTTAGCAAGTTATGGTCTACCAACTTTAATAGTTTTAACAAAAAAAGATAAAATTTCTAAAGAAGAATCAAAAGCTACCATTAAAAAGATTAGTGATGAGTTTGGTATCTGTCTTAGCTTTTCAATAAAAGAAAAAAACTCAATCGAAAGGCTGATTATAGAAATTAATGAGCTTCTCTCCAGTTAGCTCCAAAACCATATTCAACTTTTAAAGGCACATCTATTTCAGTGGTGTTTTCCATAAGATCCAAAATTGGCAGTAAATCATTTTCTGAAAATGTATCGGGGACCTCATAAATAAGTTCATCATGAACTTGTAAGATCATTTTTATCTCCGGTGCATTGAGATTAATCCACTCATCAATTTTTATCATTGCAATCTTGATAATATCGGCTGCACTTCCTTGTAATGGTCCATTTATTGCAGCTCTTTCAGCTGCCTGTCTTACCATATAATTATTAGCACTAATGTTTGGAACATGTATCTTTCTTCCATAAAGCGTTTCAACATATTTAGTTTCCTTAGATTTCTCTATTATGTCGCTCATAAATTTTTTAACAGCACTATATCGTTCGAAGTAATTGTTGAGAAAAATATCTGCCTCAGCACGTGATACTCCAAGCTGATTGGAAAGCCCAAAAGCACTCATACCATATAACAACCCGAAGTTTATAGTCTTTGCTCTTCTTCGCATCTCATCATCAACTTCACTGAGCTCAGTTCCAAATATTTCAGAAGCAGTACGCTTATGAATGTCTTCATTTTTCTTAAATGAGTTAAGCATAATAGGATCTTGTGAATAATGAGCCATGAGTCTAAGCTCTATCTGAGAGTAGTCCATCGCGAGAATTTTTTTGTTTGCAGGAGCAATAAACGCCTCTCTAATCGTAATTCCTTCTTTAGTCCTTATAGGAATATTTTGTAAATTTGGGTCTGAGGAAGACAATCTACCTGTGGAGGTCACAGCCTGATGGTAAGAAGTATGTACTCTTGAGTTTTGATCACAAATATCTGCGATTTTGTCTGTATATGTGCTTTTTAACTTTGCTAAAGAACGATATTCTAGGATATCTTTAACAATTTCATTTTGATCGGATAATTTCTGCAACACAGATTCTGAAGTTGAGAAATAGCCCGTTGAAGTTTTCTTTAAACCTTTAGTATCTATCTTTAATTTCTCAAATAAAATTTCGCTTAATTGTTTTGGTGAATCAATATTAAATACACTGCCAGATGCTTCATGAATTTTTTTCACTAAATTTAAAAGTTTTGCACCAAAGTCTTTTGATAGCTCATTAAGATGACTTGTATCAATAAGGGCACCCTTTTGTTCCATCTCTAAAAGCACAAATAAAAGGGGATAATCGATTGTCTTTAAAATATTATTTGAATTTTTATCAATTATTTCTGAAAGCTTTTCAAAAAGCTGTAAAGTTATATCAGCATCTTCAGCAGCATAGTTGGTAGCTTCTTTAATTGGAACTTCGCTAAAATTTTTATACCTTTTTGCTCCCTTTCCAACAACATCATCATATTTGATAGTTGAAGTATTTAAATAATGTTCAGCTAATGCGTCTAGGTTGTGTCTAGATGATGTGCTATTTACCGCATAAGACATTAACATTGTATCTGCAAAAAATTCTTTGATGTAAATATCATGATTTCTTAGCACAGCAATGTCATATTTTAGATTTTGACCAATAATTTTATCTTGATTAATTTCTAGAAGCCGCTTCAACCATTCAATTAACTCAGAAGCATTTAATTCTGTTTGCTCAACGTGATTAATTGGAATATAGAAACCCTTATCTTTTTTAATCGAGAATGAAACACCTACTAGTTCTGCTTCTGATGAATTGAGTGATGTGGTTTCTGTGTCAAATGCAAAGCATTCAGCATCATTAATTATTAATTCAAGTTCTTCAAGTTCATTTTTATTCGTAACAGTTTTATATTCTGATTTTCTTTTTACACTTGTTTCCCCAATAAAAGAATTAAATTCAAGTTTTTTATAAAAGTCTTTGAGTCCATCACTGCTTGATGCTGGAATATTTATATCATCAAATAACAAATTAAGGTTTATGTCTTTTTTAAGAGAAACAAGAAAGAGGTTTCTTTGGAGAACTTCCTTTTCTTCTCTTAAATTCTGACCTACAACCCCTGTAATTTCCTCAGACTTATTAATGATATTTTCTAAGTTACCATAAGTATCAAGCCATTTAGAGGCAGTTTTATTACCTACCTTTGTGATTCCTGGTATGTTATCTGCTTTGTCTCCAACTAAAGCCAATAGCTGTGCAACTTGGCTAGGGCCAACACCAAATTTTTCTTTTACATACTCATTACTGAAAAATTCATTAGACATTGAATTGTGTTGAATAACATTATCTTCAACTAATTGTGTTAAATCTTTATCTGGAGAAGAGATTAAAATCTTTTTGTCATGTTTAAATTGTTCTGTGAGAGTAGCTATTACGTCATCTGCCTCAACACCACCCTCTTCTTTTACCGTGAAATTGAATAATTCTGAAAGTTTTTTTATATCTTCGATTTGAAGTCTTAACTCATTTGGCATTGGGGGCCTATTAGCTTTGTAATCCTTATAATAATCATTTCTAAAATTAGGTCCTTTAGCATCAAACACCATTACCATTGGAACACCCGGATATTTTTCAATAAGCTTTCTAAGCATTGATGCAAATCCCCTCGTTGCTCCAGTTGGTTTGCCCGCAGATGTGGTTAGTGGCGGCAGAGCGTGAAAAGCTCGATAAATATAAGAAGTTCCGTCAATTAAAATTAAATCTGGTCTAAATATCATAGGACTATATATATAATACTTAATAGTGAAAGAAATAATTAAAAATTACAGCGATATATTTATTACCTCTTGTGCTGCCATTGTCATGTGTGGTCAGTATTATCTTGAAAATATCGTTGGTCTTGAGCCTTGTAACTTATGCATCTTGCAAAAGCTTTCAGCACAAGCAGTATTTTTTGTTTATCTTATAAAAATGATAGTGCCAAAATTTAAATTCATATTTGATTTTCTCGGTTTTGTAGTATTGGTATTTGGTGCATCTGAAAGCGGAAGACAAATTTATCTTCAGAACTTGCCTGCTGACCAACTGACAGGAGGTTATTGTGATATACCGTTCGAATTTTTATTTAATATGTATCCTTTTTTTGATGCACTTAGTAAAGTTTTTCAGGGAAGCAGTAAATGTGCGGAAGAATCTTGGGTTTTTTTATATTTAAATATTCCTGAATGGGCACTTTTATTTTTTGCTTCAATGATATTACTATTATTGATAAGATACTTTCTTATAAATTTAAAAGGCCAAAAATAATAAATGTCTAGATCTCTCTATCTATCAAATTCAGAGCTAATAGAAAAATCAGTTGCAAATAATGAGAGTGAACTGACTCATACTGGTGCATTATTATCACTTACGGGAAACAGAACAGGCAGAAGCCCAAAAGATAGGTTCATTGTTCAAGAAAGCAGCACCAAAGATAAAATTGAATGGGGAGAGGTTAATAAACCATTTAACTCAGATCATTTTGATAAATTATGGGAAAAGGTATCAGCCTATCTTGATGACAAAGACAACTATGTTTCAAATGTGCATGTTGGTTCTAATAAAGATCACTATATTCCAGTTCATATAAAATCAGAGCTTGCCTGGCATTCCTTATTTTCCAAATTAATATTTATATCGCCAGAGAGTTTCAATGAGGAAAATAAAGAAGTGTGGAAGATTGTTACAGCAGCAAATTATGTATGTGATCCTGAAGAAGATCATACAAACTCTGAATCTTGTGTGATTATCAATTTTTTGCGAAGAAAAGTCATAATAGCAGGCATGAAGTATGCAGGAGAGATGAAAAAATCTATGTTTGCAGTCCAAAATTTTCTTCTTCCTGAAAAGGGTGTGTTGCCAATGCACTGTTCAGCAAACCAAACGTCTGATAAGCGAACAACACTATTTTTTGGTCTATCTGGAACCGGCAAGACAACCCTTTCCGCTGATCCAAAATGTTCACTTATAGGAGATGACGAACATGGCTGGGGAGATGGCACAGTTTTTAATTTTGAAGGAGGATGTTACGCAAAATGTATAAACCTATCGAAACAGAATGAGCCTTTAATTTGGGATGCTATAAAATTTGGAAGCATTTTGGAAAATGTGGTGATTAATGAACAAGGTGTTCCCGATTACTCCGATAGCAAATATACAGAAAATACTAGAGTTTGTTACCCAAGAGATTTTATAGAAGGTGCAGTACCTGCTAATGAAGGCGATGAGCCTGATAGCATAGTTTTTTTAACATGTGATCTATCTGGGGTTTTGCCTCCTGTAAGCATTTTGAATGAGAACGCTGCAGCCTATCATTTTTTAAGTGGTTACACTGCGAAGGTTGGCTCTACAGAAATAGGTGAGTCAAAATCAATGGATTTTACTTTCTCAACTTGCTTTGGTGCTCCATTTTTTCCTCGACCTGCAGGAGTATATGCAGACCTGCTCATTAAAAGAGTAAGAAAAAATAAGACAAAAGTCTTTTTAGTAAATACTGGTTGGACAGGTGGGGGTTATGGTGTTGGCAAAAGATTCCCTATCCCAGTTACAAGAGCAATTATTAATGGTATTCAAGACAATAAAATAGACTTTGATAATCTAGCTTATTTAAACAAACTTAATCTTTATATCCCTAATGAGCTTGAGGGCGTGGATAGTAGCTTCTTAAACCCAAAAACTTCATGGAGTTCAGCTGAAGACTATGATCTAGAATGCGATAAGCTATGTGAAAGGTTTAAGCAAAACTTTAAAAAATTTAATGTATCTCAAGAAATAATAGATGCAGGGCCAAAATAGTAAAAATGGTTGAAAGCAACCAAAAGAAAATTGCCAAATTCTTAAAATCAGACAAAGTGACCTACAAAGGTCTAGAAAAAGAGAATTTAAGATCTGATCTCGAAGGAAAAATCTCGAATAAAAGTTTTCCAAAGAGTTTCGGAGTTCATAATTTTAATAGATATATAACTCTTGATTACTCAGAGCCACACCTTGAAATAGTTACGCCCCCTTTTGTAGAAAATTCTGATGCATACAATTTTTTATGTGATCTACATAAATACGTTGAGGAAAATTTAGATGGTGATCTACTTTGGAACTACTCAATGCCTCCAAAATTTAAAAGGAAGTACATTAAGTTACCCCCACATAGAGAATCAAATACTACAAAACTTGCTCATCTTTATAGGCTTGGATTAAGAAATAGGTATGGAGACAAAATGCAAAGTACTGCAGGCATACATTTTAATTTTTCATTTTCTGATTCTGTCATAAAAGCTCTTGGAAACAATAAAACCGAAATTTATCTTGGTGTTTCAAGAAATTTTTTAAGGCTATTCCCAATAATTTTAAGATTAATAGGCTGTTCTCCGGTAACTCATAAATCTTTTTTAAAAGGGAGGCATATCAACATCGAAAATCTAGATGAGGAGGATTGCTATCTACCTAAATCGACGTCGTTGCGTGTCAGTAGGCTCGGATACTATTCGGAAGAACAGGATGAAAGTTTAATTACTTTTAATTCTTTGGACGAATATTTAATAACGCTCAGAAACTATATCAATAAACCAAATGACAAGTTTAAGCACATATCGCTTGACCTTAAACAACAAGTTAATGATGGAACGATACAAATGGAAAGTGAGCTCTATAACCATGTAAGACCGAAGGGAATAATATCGAAAGATACTAGAGCTTATACGCAATTAAAGAGGAAGGGTATTGAATATCTGGAAATTAGGTCAATTGATTTAAACCCTTACACAAAAATAGGGATCTCAATAGAAGATATAGAATTTCTAGAACTTGTTTTGATTTTTTGTGCATTATCTGATTCTCCATTAATTAGTAATTTAGAGAGTGATTGTATAAAAGAAAACATTAGAAGGTCGTCCGAAACTGGACAAAATTGTAATTTTATCAAAGGACTTGAGAGTGAAAAAGCTGAAGAACCTGCTAAATATGTAACGGAGGAATTTTTAAAAAAACTTCAAAATTTTGCATCTACTATAGGCTTACACAAAGATAACAAAAAAATGTTCTCTGAATACATCAGCCGAAACAATGTGCCTTTATCTAAAAAATTAATTAATGATTTGGATAAATCTGAAAACTTACTAACCTTTATTGTAAAAAAATCTGCACCGATAAATCATAAAGTTAATAAAAATAATCGTGCACTATTTGAGAAAGAGCGCGATTTATCTGAGAAGCAATATGTTCATGACAAGAAAGAAGATAATATGATGTTTGAAGAATATTTGGAACGTTTTAGAGGAGAGATTGAATGAAAAAACTGCATTGTAAGGAATATGGACCTGTAGATAATTTAGTTTGGGAAGAAGTTGATAGCCCAACACCTCAGGATAATGAAGTGCTGATAGACATAAAAGCTGCAGCGTTAAATTTTCCTGACTTTTTAATAGTGCAAGGGCTATATCAATTTAAGCCTGATCTGCCTTTTGCACCAGGTAACGAGGGTGCCGGCATTATAAGAAAAACAGGTAAAAATGTGACTCGCTTTAAGGAGGGTGATCGTGTTTATTTTATGGCTCCTCATGGCGCTTTTGCTGAACAAATATGTATTAATGAGTTTGGTGTATTCCCTATCCCAGACGAAATATCTTTTCAATTAGCTGCTTCTTATCAGATGGCATATGGCACAAGTTACCATGCTCTTATTCAAAGAGGTGAGCTCTCAGAGAATGATGAGGTGTTAATTTTAGGAGCTTCTGGCGGTGTCGGTCTCGCTGCTCTTGATATTGCAAAAGCTAAAGGAGCCAGAGTTATTGCTGGAGTTTCAACAGATGAAAAAGCGAAAATATGCCAAGAATATGGTGCAGATGAAGTAATAATTTATGGGGCAGGACCAAAAGACAAAGAAGAGGCTAAAGCATTTTCTACAGAGCTAAAATCTAAGAGTTTAAAAAATGGTTATGACATAATCTATGACCCCATTGGTGACTGCTATGCAGAACCAGCTTTTAGAGCAATAGGATGGAAAGGCAAATATTTAGTCGTAGGTTTTGCTGCTGGCCAAATACCAAAACTACCAATCAATTTAACATTACTGAAAGGGGCTTCTGTTGTAGGGGTATTCTGGGGAGCATTTACCGGAAGAGAGTTTGAAGTAAATCAAAAAAATATAACTGATATCAATGAAATGTTAGCTACAGGGAAAATTAAACCTTTAATATCAAAAGAAGTTCCGATGGCAAATGCAGTTGAAGCCATAAAGTTGATAGGCAGTAGAGGTGTTATAGGAAAAGTAGTGCTCATAAATTAAGCTATTGAGAAACAAGCAAAGATTTTATTACCAGTGACATTGCAGAACTTTCAAACGGAGCTTTGAAAATACCAATAACTTCTGCTTCTGAATTTACAACTATCAAATGATTGGTATGTGATATTATCCTTTGATTCATATGATTCTCTATGGGAGCTAATTTCTCTACTCCAAGCTGGTAACCAAGCTTCACAACCTCTGGAACATCTCCAGAAACACCAATAAAATCTGGATTGAACGCTGTAACATAGCTTTTTAATCTTTCAAGAGTATCAATTTCAGGATCAAAACTTATTAAATAGTAAGAGATATCATTTGTTTCGATTTTTTCAAAAATCTGCTTCATAACTGACATCATTACCGGACATTCTGTGGGGCAGCTTGAATACCCAAAATAAAGAAAATTTAAACTTTGTTCTTTGAGATTTGCCTTTGTAAAGATATCACCGTTATGATCGAGTAAATTAAAATCTCGCAGCTCTTCGAAGCTTCCGTAACCAAAATATCCATTAACTTTCATCTCTTCAGCAGAAAGTATTCTAGGCTGACCTATTCTCCAAATTGAATAGATCGAAAGGAATAGAACTATTGAAAAAAGAATGGCTGTTAATAAGTTTTTAGACATAAAGTTTAATTAAAAAATCAGCGTAAGTAGCAAGAAAAAAAAGAAGCATATATTTCACAGAGAAATTAAAAACCTTCATCGATAACTTATTATTCTTGTCATTCAAATATGCTACACATAAGTAAATGAAATATAGGTTTAGAGCTGTGGTGGAAAATAAGTAGAAATAACCTGTTAACCCATAGAAGAATGGAGATAAAGAAGCTCCCAATAACAGAATTGCATACACTATCATTTCCTTTTTCGTTCTTGAAACACCTTTTGCAATTGGCATCATTGGTACTCCCTCTTTCTTATATTCATCCATTCTATCAATAGCAAGTGGCCAAAAATGTGGTGGTGTCCATAAAAAAATTATTAATACCAAAATTAATGGTAATAATGACACTTCATTTGTAACAGCCGTCCATCCGATTAAAGGAGGAAGCGCTCCAGAGAGCCCGCCAATAACTATATTTTGTGGAGTAGCCCACTTTAGGTAAATTGTGTAGACCAAACTATAAAAAATAAACCCAAATGTAGTAATAAATAGAGTAAGAAGATTTGAAAAATACAATAACAAGCTTGTGCCTGTGAATAATAAAATGGCTGTAAATATAAGAGCTTGTGGAAGTGAGATATCACCCGCGGCAAGAGGTCTTTTTTTTGTTCTCTGCATATTTTTATCAGACTCTCTATCAAAAATTTGATTAAGTGCTGCTGAAGAAGCAGCTAAAAAAGCAAAACCAAGTAAACTTGCAAGGCTTGAAAATATGTTTGAGTAAAACTCTATTGATAGCAACATACCCACAAGAGCTGTAAGTGTTAGAAGCAAAACAATTTTAGGTTTACAAAGCGTTATGAAGCTTGTCATACGATCAAGTTCTCCTAAATGCCAAAAATGTCATAACCACAAAAGATAAAAATAACATTACCCCTACTATATTGTGCGCAACTGCATTCCATAATGGAAGAGAGCTCAAAATATTATTTACACCTAAAAAGATTTGGATCCCTAAAATCGATAAAAAACTAGCAACTATCGCTTTTGTTTCTGTTGACCACAGCTTAACTGATAAAAAAACGGAATAGAAAAACACAATAATGGCTCCAATTCTATGTGTTAAATGTATGGCTACTCTGGCTTCATTGCTCATTTGACCATAGAGGTAATTTGGCCCAATCGATTGAAATAAATTAAAGCCTTCTTCAAAGTTAGTGTTAGGAATTAACTCTCCTTGGCAATATGGCAAATCTAAACAGGCTCTGGCAGCATAATTTGTGGATGTCCAAGCACCAAGAAAGATTTGAGAAATAATCAGAACAAACCCAATAACAATATAAGGTTTGTTGCGCACTAATATTAAATATGAATTAGTGATCTTTAATGATTTCATGAATATAACCAAAAACAGAGATGTCACTATCATTGCCCCAAAAAGATGTGAGGTAACTATTAGAGGATGAAGCTTTAAACTCACAGTTAGATAGCCAAAAATTCCTTGTCCGATAATAATCAAAAGCAAAACTAAAGACTCAGTTTTCATTTTTTGTTCTTTAAATGCTATGAAAACAAGACCAATAGCTAAAAGACCTAATGAGGCTGCAAAGTATCTATGCACCACTTCTGGGATTATCTTGTCTATTTCAACAGGTGACTCAGGAAAGAAAGATTCTGCAATAGCTATCTCGTCTGGAGTCGTTGGAAAAGTAACAAATCCATAACAACCAGGCCAATCTGGACAACCCAAACCTGCATCTGCAAGTCTTGTCCATGCGCCTAGCCCAATAACTACAAAACAAAATGCAATACCAATGGCTGAAAAAGTTTTAGTGTTAAAAATGTTCATAATAATACTTTTAGATCCTCAAATATTTCGTTGAAAGTTAAGCTCAGGTTAAATTCTTCCATCACGTTAGAGAAGGAATCTATTAGAAACATAGATTTAGAAAAATAAGGATTGTTAAGCTGCGTAGAAATTCTTTTTTCGAATAAATTATTCTTATCATATAGAAAGATCACTTCAGGAAACAGGTCTTTAAGATCTGCAGCTCTCTCAAATAGTTCTATATCTTTATAGACAACAACCCTTCTTAGTCTATGACTTTCTCTTGGCAAAGTAAGTTTTAAACTTGTTGCAAGTTTATAGCGATCTAGACTGAAAGTTATGTTTTGGAAATCATCAAAATGGACCAAATACCATTTTCCAGCTGTGAAAGAAAAAGTTTTGCCCTCAACATCTAATAAGCGTAAATCCTCTGTGTCTATTTGAGGGATTATTAGGTCCCCATTATTATTTGAGCTTGTCGGTTTATATCCAAGATAAAAAGTTAATGTTGATAAACTTATCACTAAGAGCGGCGTTAATAGTATTATTAGCGCGAGATACTTCTGATTATTCACCTTTTTTCCTATATGCGTATATTGTTAAAATTATTAAAGCTGCACACAGACCAAACCACTGAATGGCGTAACCTATATGTTTGCTAGCTGACATGTTTACTGGCTTTTCTATAGGCTGGTACTTATCGACATCTCTAATATCTAAGTTAAATAGAAATGGGTGCAAATATCTATCTTTCAATATCGGAAACTTTTCTATTAAAACAGAGGTGCTGAACTCTTGGATTATTCGGCTGTCTGATTCCTCCACATTTTTTACAAAAGTATTGTTTTGTTTAAAAAGAGTTGTTCCGTTGATAGATTTCTTTCCAACCGGTATGTCAACCTTTGGTAAATTGTTTTTGATCAGGTTTCGCTCAATGAAGCCTCTATGGATGAATATTAATGTTCCATCACCATTTTGAAATAAATGATAGACCTTGAAGCCTGCTTTACCGTTAGTAATTGCATTATCTTCATAAACAACAAGATCTTGATATGTGCCTGTGGTTTCTATAGGCTGCCAATTATCCAATGTTTCATTTTTTTGTAATGCAACTGGAGCTGTTACCAGCAACTTATCATAATTAGCAATAATTAATTTTTTCTCATCAGCTCTTTCAATTTGCCAGATCCCTAGACTTATTGTTATGGGAACAAATATGATCGCAAAAATTAATATCTTTGATTTGAAGTTATTCAATGTTTTAATATCCCAGTGTTAAAAACTATCATCGTTATTTTACTCATATTGGTTTTAATAAGCTTGGCCTCAAGTTTGGTATTCCTTTTTATTGACAGGGGCAAACCTGGGAAAAAGAGAATACTATACGGGCTAGGCTTTAGAGTTACGCTTGGTGCAATACTTTTAGTTCTCATAATTTATGGTGTTTCAACCGGCCAATTAGGCAATGAAGCCCCTTTGGGTTAAAGAATATAAACGAATAAGAAAAGACAAACCCAAACGACGTCAACAAAGTGCCAGTACCACGATGCAGCTTCGAAACCAAAGTGTTCTTTGTCACTAAAATGATTGTATCCTGCTGATCTTGTAAGCTGAGTGGCAAGAAATATTCCACCAATTAAAACATGCATACCATGAAATCCTGTCAACATAAAAAATGTTGTTCCATAAACACCAGAACTAATAGTTAGTCCTAAATGGGCATAAGCTTCGTAATATTCTAGAGCTTGAAGAATCACAAATATGAATGCCAATAAAACTGTTATGCCTAGCCAAAAATTAAACCTTTTTCTGTTGTTATCTTTTAATGCCATGTGTGCAAAATGCACCGTTCCACTAGATGTAAGCAAAACAACGGTATTGTATAGAGGGAGCCATGTTCCAAGACTTCCAATACTTTGTAAATACATATTTTCATCTGGGCCCTTGGTGATTGCCTGCTCTCCCATCAAGCTCTCTTCTGGTGTGATCATTGGGGGCCATGTTGCTTCAAAATCTGGCCATAATAAATCGCCTGCAAGGCCTTTTGCTGTTGGTCCCTCTCCGCCTAGCCAGCTTATAGAAAATGTTCTTATGTAGAAAAGTGCTCCAAAAAATGCTGCAAAAAACATTACTTCTGAAAAAATAAACCAAGCCATACCATAAACATAAGACGTATTTAGTTGTGGTGTATCAAGCCCAGCATGTGATTCTCTTATTACTACTGACCACCAATATGCAAGAGTACCAATTACAGTAACGATACCGATGAATAGCAAGGTTGTACCTTTTCCCATCACAGCATCTGCCGCACCAACACCAAAAAAAAGCATTGCTACTGCAAAAACTATAGGTATGGAACTGCTTTCAGGTACGTAGTATTTTTGGTGACTTGTTGTTTCAGTGTTCATGGTTAACTGCTAGCATTTCTTCTCTTTCTTTTTCAAACAAAGTATATGATAAATAAACATTGTTTACATTCTCACTAAGTTCGGAGTCCACATAAAACCTCACTGGCCATTCTTGGGTCTCATAAGGTTCAAGGGTTTGTTCACTAAAACAAAAACATTGGATTTTTTTTACATTTTCCGCTGCTAGACCTGGCGAAACAGAAGGAACTATCGACAATGTTAATTTTTTGTTAGTGTTATTGGTTGCAATATATGAAGTTCTGCTTACCTTATCAGTCATTACTTCTAGGTTTGTTTCTGATGGATAGAAAGTAACAGGAGCTGAGCCATTAACGGTGCTCAAAAACCTTATGTTGACCTGTCTTTCATATGTTTCATTATTTTTTTTAAAGAAATCAGAAGGCCCATATATTTTTCCATTTAAGCCAGTTACCTCACAAAACACGTTATACAAAGGGACCAACATAAATGAAAAGAAAAACATGAAAGTTACTGCTCCAAGCAAAGATACAAAAACTTTATTTTTTAGAGGTCCGTTACTCATTTAACTTTGGGAGGCACATCAAATGTATGATAAGGAGCTGGAGAATCTACGGTCCACTCAAGACCGTCTGCACCGTCCCAAACTTGTGGTGTTGCCTTTTTACCAGCAAAGACAGTTTTTACAACTATGTATAAGAATAAAAGTTGAGATAAACCAAATAAAAATGCTCCCACAGAAGAAACAGCGTTCCACTCAGCAAACTGTAACGCATAGTCTGCATATCTTCTAGGCATACCCGCAAGACCAACAAAGTGTTGAGGGAAAAATGTAATGTTTACACCAATAAAAGAAAGCCAAAAATGTAATTTGCCCATTTTTTCGTCGTACATATTCCCTGTCCATTTAGGCAGCCAATAATAAACGGCTGCCATTATTGAAAAAACAGAGCCAGGAACCAGAACATAATGGAAATGAGCAACTACAAAATAAGTATCATGATATTGAAAATCTGCTGGTGTTATTGCAAGCATAAGGCCTGAAAAGCCCCCTATAGTAAATAGAACTACAAATGCAATAGCAAATAACATTGGTGTCTCATAGGTAATTGATCCCTTAAATATGGTTGCACACCAATTAAAAACTTTGACACCCGTGGGAATTGCAATAAGCATCGTAGCCCACATAAAAAAGAGCTCTGCTACTAAAGGCATACCTACGGTAAACATATGGTGCGCCCAAACAACAAAAGACAAAACTGCGATGGATACCATTGCATAAACCATTGAAGAATGACCGAATAGTGGTTTTCTTGAAAATGTTGAAATTATATGTGAGGTAATACCGAACGCAGGCAATATCATAATATATACCTCTGGATGGCCAAAAAACCAAAAGACATGCTGGAAGAGAACAGGGTCACCACCACCTGCTGCATCAAAAAATGACGTGCCAAAATATGCATCCATTAATAGCATAGTTACTGCACCAGCCAAAACAGGCATTACTGCAATTAATAGATAAGCAGTAATTAACCAAGACCAAACAAAAAGTGGCATCTTCATCAACGTCATTCCGGGTGCCCTCATATTCATAATAGTTACAATCACATTGATGGAACCCATTATTGATGAGGCTCCCATGATATGGATGGCAAAAACAAAATAAGCTACATTTGGATAATTCGTAGATAAAGGAGCATAGAAAGTCCAACCAAAACCAGGCAAGCCTCCCTCCATGAATGCTGTTGAAAGTAAGATAGCAAAAGCGACTGGCAGCAACCAAAAACTTAAATTGTTCATTCTTGGCATGGCCATGTCTGGTGCCCCAATTTGGAGAGGTATTAACCAGTTAGCCAAACCAACAAAGGCTGGCATCACACCACCAAAAATCATGATTAGGCCATGCATTGTTACAAGCTGGTTGTATCTTATAGGATCCATGAGTTGTAGACCAGGCTCAAATAACTCTGCTCTTATACCCATTGCAAAAGCACCTCCTAATAAAAAAGCTGCAAAAGCAAACCACAGATATAAAGTTCCTATGTCTTTATGATTTGTCGTTTTGAGCCATCTCATTATTCCTTTTTTTGGCCCATGATGATGATCATCATGATGATCGTGATTTTCAACTACTGCACTCATATCCTACTCCTATAAATTTGTTTCCTTATAATCAACAATATCTTTTGGTATAACAATCTCTCCATCTCCTGATTTCTCATTTCCCCAAGCCAATCTTGTAAAAGTAATAACTGAAGCCATCTCTACCTCATTCAACTGTTCGGCAAACGATTGCATTTGGCTTCCTCTAATACCTTCCATTAAAATTTCAATTTGTTTAGCTTTGTCGTTCATAACTACATCGCTGCCTGCAAGGGCTGGATAAAATCCGGCAATTCCAGCTCCATTTGTTTGATGGCATGCTGCACATCTTGTTTCATAGATTTCTTCGCCTGTTGCTAACAATTCATCTGATGTCCATTCTTTTTCTGTCAAATATGCAATTTGTTCAGCCAGATCTCGTTTTGATTGAAGCCATTCTTGATACTCTTCTTGTGTAACAGCTTTTACTACTATTGGCATGTACGCATGTCGTTCTCCGCACAGTTCAGTGCAGTTGCCTCTGTATATGCCCGGAACATTAACCTTCGTTTTAGCAACATTAATAAATCCTGGTATGGCGTCCTGTTTTACTGCAAAGTCACTCATATACCAAGAGTGAATAACATCATTACTAGTAATTAAGAAACGAACAGGAGTATCAACGGGAATAACTACTGGCTCGTCAACCTCTAGCAGGTAATTTTCATTTTTTTCAACCCTGTTAAACTCGTACTGATCAGGAGGTGTTGTTAAGTTTGAGAAAAAACTTAATGGTTTGTTTCCAACCTGCTCATCAAGATATTTGTATTGCCATTTCCATTGCCACCCTACAACCTGAATATCAATACCACCTTCTTCGGCTTCGTGATCGTATATTTTTTTTAGGGTAATTGATGCAGGAACAGCCATCGCGATTAAAATAAGGGTAGGAACAATCGTCCAGAGTATTTCAACCGTATGGTTTTCCGTAAAGGTAGCAGGTTTTTTATTATTTGACCTTCTGTATTTCCACATGGACCAAAAAAGAACACCAAAAACAACAACTCCAATAGCAACAACGACAAAAAATATTGTCATGTGTAGTCCAAAAACTTCTCTACTTATATCAGTTACACCAACAGGCATATTTATATCTAACCAATCGGCAGACATAAAAAAAGATAAAGGGTAGAGAATAAGTGCCCAAAGCTTGTTCTTCATGTACGCAATATACTACTATAAATACTGTTAATGTCGAGTAATAAACGACACTAATGTATGATTTTTTAGTCGTCTATAATTTTAATAGATTCTATGATATTAATGTCTTTTTTATCAAATTCTTGATCTTTCATTTTAAGGTAATTACAGGACACACACCTGATCTCTGAATCATCATTTTTGAGCATTATTGAATCTATATCTCCACAAGATGGGCATATAGCACCTGCAATAAATTTAAACCCTTTCATTTAACAGCTTTTTGACCTCTTCAACATTTGGTTTTTCATCAAACCATAGACGAAAACACTCTGCTGCCTGTTCTACAAGCATGCCTATTCCATTATAAAAATTTGTTTTTTTTGAGTATGAAAGTGTTTCTAATGATGAATTTGTCTTGTTTTTATAATTAATATCATAAATAAAACCATCTTCAGTTATTAAAAAGTGTTCAAATTTTTTCATAGTGTTCAAATCTAACGAAGAAGCACAATTTATTATTAAGTCTACTTTTTCACCTTTATATTTATGCAAAATATTGTTTTTATTGATGGTGTCTTCAGATTTTTTTTCTGTTCTGTTTTTTACGTATATTTTTTTTCTTGTTTTTATAGTCTCTAGTATTGAGTGTGCTGCACCACCTAGACCATAAACAAGAATATCCATGTTCTCATAATCAATTTTTTTTGATTGCATATCATTTAGCAAACCAACACCGTCAGTTGAGCAAACTTTTAGACCTTTTTCATAAATGCAGTTAACAGACTCAAGATCAGAACTGAATTCAATAGCTACATTATGTTTATATGGTTTTGTAATATTTAATCCAAAGCCATCTTTTGCAAAAAAATCACGAATAAAGAGTAAAGGGTCTTTATCTATATCATAAATGGAGTATTCAACTGAATAATTAAATTGCTTCGCAAACTCTTGATGAATTTTTGGAGATAGAGAATATCCAATATCTTTGCCTAAGACACCTAATCTATATAACATCAAGCCAATCCTTAGGTTTTCTTAAAACACCATAAAGTTTTTGTTGTTCTGTCGAGAGTTTTTCATCGAACTTGTAATGCCATTCAACTTTATTTGGTAAAGACATTAAAATTGATTCAATTCTACCTCCTGACTGAAGGCCAAAAAGAGTTCCTCTATCATATATAAGATTGAACTCTACGTATCTGCCCCTTCTGAATCTCTGGAATTTTTCTTCTTCCTCCGTAAATTTTGTGTTCATGTGTTCATTGATAATTTCTACGTAATTATCAATAAATTTTTTACTTACTTCATCTGAAAAATGCAGGCCCTCTTCAATCTGATCAAATTTTTGCTTTTCATAAAAAATTCCCCCAACACCTCTATGCTCCTTTCTGTGAGGAATAAAAAAGTACTCGTCACAATTTTTCTTTGCTTTTTGGTAAAAATCAGGGCTAATCAATTTGCAAGCATCTTTAGCACCCTGATGCCATTTTTTACAATCTGCTTCATTTAAAATATATGGCGTAAGGTCAAATCCACCACCGAACCATTCTTCAAAAACCTGGTTTTCTTTATAGGTGCAGAAATATCTAACGTTAAGGTGAGAAGTCGGTATGTAAGGGTTTTTTGGATGGAAGACTACCGAAACACCAGTTGCAAAAAAAGGTAAACCCATAGATTCACTTTTATTTCCAATTGAAGACTCAGGTAAGGACTTTCCTGAAATACAAGAAAAATTAATGCCTGCTTTATCAAAAAAGTTTCCATCGTCTATAACAATTGAATTGCCTTGACCAAGATCCCTTTTTTCCCAAACATCATCCAAAATTTCTGAACTCTTCTCAAAGCCTTTTATTTTATAAAAAATTGTTTCATGGATTTTTTTAAATGCGTTAGAAATCCTATTTTGTCTATCTAATAATTTCATTATTTTCTAAGTCTAGTATTTTAGATGGTTTTTTTTCGCCTCCTAAATGTCCGTCGAAGGCACCGAAGATCTTTCCATCAAATACGTTCTTAATTTCCTCAATATTTCTGCATGTCATTTCGCCGGAAAGATTCGCAGATGTTGATATTATCGGTTTATCTATCAGTTTCAATAAATATAAAAGATTTTTGTCTCTAGGTATTCTTATGGCTATTTTTTTTTGTGTTGTCGGAATAAGAATAGTAGTAAACGTATTTTCCATGGTCTTTATTAAGGGATAATACTTATCTTCGATATCAAAATGTTTTACTAATTGTTGAAAAGAGTGGAACAAAAGAATGTATTTTTTGTTTTTTGTTCTCTCTTTTGCTGAATTTATAACTTTTATATTCTGAGCTAGATCTAACCCACCAATTCCCCACACACCCTCTGTTGGATAGGCAATAACTTTTCCATCAAGAATCCACTTGGCAGCTAGATTAACTTCTTTCGTTACGTTCAATCTCTATCAAGATTTTTGTCTTTCTGAATGGTTTTTTCTCTAAGCTCTTTTTTAAATTCAACCATTTTCTCCGCCATTGAAGCATCACCTACACCCAACATTTGGGCTGCAAAAATTCCAGCGTTGGTTGCTCCTGCAGTTCCAGCTGCAAAAGTTGCTACAGGTACACCTGCTGGCATTTGAAGTGTTGATAATATTGCATCAAGTCCGTTTAAACTATGTGCTGTTGGCACCCCTAAAACTGGGCTTGATGAGTGTGCTGCAACAGCACCAGCTAGATGAGCTGCCATGCCTGCTATAGCTATATAGGCTTTGCACCCCCTTTCTTTTGAGCTTTTTAAGTAATCAACTAGCACATCAGGTGATCTGTGAGCTGATATAACTTTTAGTTCGCAATCGATATCGAAAGTTCGAAGTGATTTTATGGCGGCCTTACCCAAATCTATGTCTGAATCTGAACCGAGAATTACAGAAACTTGTATATTGTCCATATATATAAAACTATAATAATTAATCTATGAATAGGCTAAATATATTAACATTTCCTGACCCAAGGTTAAGAAAAAAAGCAATGCCAATAACTACTTTTGATAAAGATCTTCAAAATAAAGCTGAAGATATGCTTTTTACCATGTATGAGGACAGGGGCATCGGTCTTGCCGCAACTCAAGTAGACATACATGAGCGCTTAATAGTAATAGACCTGTCAGAAGATAAGTCAGATCCATTAATAATTATTAATCCAACATATAAGGTTCTTGATAATACTCTTGAAGTTTCAAAGGAAGGCTGTCTTTCAATTCCAACATTTCAGCAAGAAGTGCCAAGGGCAAAAGAAATAGAACTTAGCTATCAAGATCTAACCGGCGAACAACAAAAACTTATTGCCGATGGTCTGTTAGGTTATTGCATACAACATGAAATTGACCATCTCAACGGAAAATTGTTAGTAGATTATGCGTCATCACTGAAAAGAAGTCGTATAAAAGAGAGGCTAATGAAGTCTAAGGATGTCAAAAACAAAAATTAAAATTGGTTTTGCAGGCACGCCTAAAGTCGCCTTTGATATATTCAGAGAAATTCTATTATCAGAAGAAATCTCTACGGAGTTTGTGCTTACTCAACCTGACAAATTGTCTGGCAGAGGCTTAACTACGTCAAAATCGTTGTTTGAAAACTCAGATAATTTAACAGTTCTGCAACCTGATGATCTAAATGAACAGAATTTTATAAAAAAAATTAAAGATTTTAATATCGATTTATTAGTGGTGGTTGCATATGGGAAAATATTGCCTGCCTGGTTGCTCACTGCACCCAGATTTGGTTGTTTAAATATACATTTTTCAAATCTTCCTAAATATAGGGGTGCTGCACCCATACAAAGAGCAATAGAGAATGGAGAGAAGGAAACTGGAATAAGTTTTATGAGATTAACTGAGGGTTTAGATGAAGGGCCAGTTTATAAGAAAATAGTGATGAATATAGAAAATAAAGATTATTTTGAAGTTGAGTCACTGTTGTTAAAAGAATCTTTAAATAATATTAGAAATGTTATTAAGGCTATAACAAATGGCTTAAAACCTAAAGAACAAGACCACTCAAAAGCATCTATTGCTAATAAAATTCATAAAAACGAAGGCGAAATAAACTGGGCAAACAAAGGATCAGAAATTAAGAATAAATTTCTAGCATTCAAAAAGTGGCCAAATGTTTTTTTT
Source organism: Gammaproteobacteria bacterium (assembly GCA_002692425.1). GTDB lineage: Bacteria > Pseudomonadota > Gammaproteobacteria > Magnimaribacterales > TMED112 > TMED112. The sequence goes on along the minus strand of NZKB01000001.1, from coordinate 3,635 downwards.
AAATGTGGCGGGGTCAGTGTTGAGGCAGTAGAACTTCAAATACATTCAAATGAAACTGGGACACCAGGCGAGGTGCATAATTTTGATCACGAGTCATTAAAGATTTATTGTGGAGATGGCATAGTAGCGATTACGTCTGTAAAATTTCCAGGGAAAAAAGTTATAGGGCCAAAAGATTTCTTTAACTCAAAAAGAGATATAATTTCTAAAGGAGATTTACTGATTTGAAAATAGTCATATTGGGGGGTGGCTCAATTGGAGGCAGCGTTGCTAAAGAACTTTCCTCAGAAGAAAATGATGTCGTTGTAATTGATAACAATGATGAAAACCTTGAGCCAATCAAAAGTGTTGAAGGAATTCAAACACTATATGGTAATGGCTCATCTCCAAAAATGCTTGCAAAAGCAGGGCTCGATGAAACCAGCTTATTGTTATGTCTAACAGATTCTGAGGAAACAAACCTTTTAGCTTCATTAATAGGAAAAGAAAAATTTAATGCTGGACGAATAGTTTGTAGGCTTAAAGGCTCTGAGTATGAAAAAATTGCAAAAGAAATAACCCCTTTTGTAGATTTTTTTATAAATCCTGAAGACCTTATAACAGAGGAAATTAAAAGTTTATTACACCACCCTGGTGCGCTTGAAATATTAGATTTTGCTGATGGTAAAATTAAATTAGTTAGTGTTTATGCAAAAGATTCTGGGGTGTTAGTTGGAAGGCAAATTAAAGAATTGAGAGAAGACTTGCCCGAATATGAAACGAGAATACCAGCTTTATATAGAGATGAGGAGCTATTAATTCCAACCGGTGAGACCATAATAAATGAAGGGGATGAAGTTTTTTTTATAGCAGATGAAAAGCATATTGAAGATGTAACAAAAGAACTTCAAAAACTTGAGAGTCAGTATAAAAATATTTACATAGCTGGAGCTGGTAATATAGGAAAATCTTTAGCTAAAAAAATAAATGCCGAGTTCAACACAAAACTAATTGAGAAAAACACTGAACATTGTGAGCAGGCCTCTGAGGAATTAGATGGAGTATTAGTGCTTAATGCTGATGCAGCTGATAAGGACTTTTTGGCATCGGAAGGGATTGAAGATTGTGATGTATTCGTTGCAGTTACCCAAGACGACGAGTCAAATGTGCTTTGCTCATTAATGTCTAAAAAACTAGGCTCGAAAAAAACCATTACCATTATCAATAAAGAGGCCTATTTTGATCTAGTTGGTAAAAACGAGCTAGATATAATTATTTCACCAGTCCAAATAACAGTATCTCATGTTCTCAAATATATTAGAAAAGGATCTGTTTCAAATGTACATAAAGTAAAAAAAGGCATGGCTGAAGCTATTGAGATAGTCGTAGATTCATCTTATCAAAAACTTAAAGGCAAACTAATATCTGATTTAAGACTGGATGAAAACATAAATATTCCTGCTTTAAAGAGAGGCGAAACCGTGCTAATGGCACATGGTGATACAGAAATCCATGATGAAGACCATTTAATAGTTTTTTATAAAGATAAGGATGTAATAGATAATTTCTATAACACTTTTAGATGATGGTTGTGCTCAAATTATTTAGATTCCTTGGACCAACCTTACTGTTCTTTGGAACATTTGTGGTGCTGCCTCCGCTGATTTTGAGTTATTTTAATAATGTACTAGATAGCCAAATGTTAAATATTTATTTGGCATGTATGGTGTATTCATTAATTATTCTTTTTACTCTCCGACAAAGAAAGTTTTCTTACACCCCAAAAGATGGGTTTGTAATAACCTTTTTAACATGGGTGATAATTTCTGTACTGGCATCTCTGCCTTTTCTAAACTCCAATATAGATTTTTTTGATGCTTTATTTGAGGCAGTTTCAGGCTTAACAACTACAGGCTCAACTGTTATTAATGACCTTTCTAAATTATCAGACCACATCCTTTTATACAGACAGTTATTGCAATGGTCAGGTGGGGTGGGTTTAGTTATTGTGGTCTTGGCCATAATACCAGCAGTATCTGGAGGCATGAGAGTCCTTCAGGCAGAAACTTCAGGCTTTGCAGACAAAAGTTTCTCACCAAGACTAAGGGAAACAGCAAGATCTCTTCTAAAGTTTTACATTCTTATAACTGGAGCTTGTGTTTTGTCGTATTGGGCAGCTGGCATGACTTGGTTTGAAGCTTTTTCTCACTCTTTCAGTACAGTTTCAATTGGTGGTTTTTCTATTTACAACGAAAACTTTGGCTACTTTGATAATGCAACAATAGAATTTGTTGCCGTCTTTTTTATGCTCATTTCTGCCACAAACTTTGGCTTACATTTTTTGTCGTTTACGAAAAAAAGTATTAGATATTATTTACTGAATGACGAGCTTAAACTTTTCTTAACCACAATAGTTGCAGTTGTTTTGGTGTCCACGCTCACTTTATTCATAAAAGAAGGTTTTAGTATGAATGATTCAATGAGATATGGTTTCTTTCAAACAATTTCAATCCTTACAACCACTGGGTTTACTCTTGAGCCTCTGTCTGCACTTGGAGGTTCCGTTGGGTTTTTAATTTTTATCGTTGCTTTTATGGGTGCATGCTCTGGGTCTGTTGGTGGTGGGATGAAGGTATGGCGAATTTTATTAATGTTTAAAGTTGGAGCATCAAGCATTACAAAAATTATGCATCCTAGTGCTGTCAGTAGTGTTAAGCTCAACGGAGAAAAGGTTGTTTCATCACAAATTGAAGCTGTGTTTTCATTTATAGCTATTTATGTATCTTTTTTCCTATTATTTATGTTCATTTTAATTTTTCAGAATGTTGATTTCTTTTCTGCGTTTTCTGGAACGGCAGCGGCAATAAATAACCTAGGGCCAGGTTTAGGGAATTTCTCTGAAGATTATTCTTCCCTTTCAAACATCGGCAAGTTAACACTAACAACAGCTATGATAGTTGGTAGATTAGAACTATTTGGTGTTTTGATACTTCTTGTCCCATCTTTTTGGCGAAGCTAATAAATATTTGACTTATTTGGTCGTAGTTTTCTGAATTTTTTATACTCCCAACCATAAAGTTCTGGTGCAGTTAAAACTGCTTCTTCAAAAAATTTATTCATTTCTGCGGTATTAATTTGTTTTTTTATTTTTTTACAAACAACTTTATATTTCTTCTGGTTTCCTTTTGTTAAGTAGATTAAATGGAGGTCATGTGTTCCTTTTTTTGACAGTTTTTCAATTAAATCTAAACAGAAGCACTCCTTGTCAAAAAATTGTTCATATATTCCCTTTTCATGAGGCACAAGATCTGAAGCAACTAATACATTGTTCTTATCTAAAAAACTTTTAAATAAACCAGTAACGCCATTTGTGGTTGATGGAAACATTCTAGCCCCTTGTCTTTGTCTTATTTTTAATAGTTCTTTTTCGAGTGCATGATTTTTTGCTGGCGTGTATAAGACATCAATTTGGGGCAAAAGCTCTGACAAAACGAGTACTAAGATATCCACACAACCCATATGCAAAGTAAAAAAGAGCTTTGGTCTGTTATTGTCTAATGACTGTAATTTTAAATAATCTGAATCTATTAGGCTTTTATAATTATTCCGTTTTCCCCAAACAAAGGGAAACAATAGAGACAGTTCAATCGTTTCTT
>NZKB01000029.1 GCA_002692425.1 Gammaproteobacteria bacterium | reverse complement strand
CTGAAGAAGCACCAGCCGAGGAAGCTCCTGCTGAAGAAGCACCAGCCGAGGAAGCTCCTGCTGAAGAAGCACCACCGGAGGAAGCTCCTGCTGAAGAAGCTCCTGCTGAAGAAAAAGAATCAGAAAATAAAAAAGATAAGTAATATCGATATTATCCCTATTGCGAAATTTGGAAAAACTCACGGCTTAAAAGGTGAGATCAAAGTAATTTCTTATTGCGACCCTTTAGAAAACATTCTTACCTATTCAAATTTCTTTCTAGAAGACAAAACTTCTATAAATCTTAGATTTATAAGTTCAAATACATCTTTAATAGCAAAGATCGAAAATATTAATTCAATCAATGATGTAAAAGATCTTGTAAACAAAGAAATATTTATTTCTTTAAACGAAATGCGCCAAGACAATGATGCAGTTTACTGGAATGATTTAATTGGGTGCAATGTAATAGATCAAAACTCCAAACTACTTGGAAAAATATATAAGTTAGAGAATCATGGTGCATCTGATTTAATATTTATCAAAACAGATTATGAAGATATTATTATACCACTTGAGGATCAATTTCTTGTTAATTTCGAATTAGAAAAAAATACTCTAAATGTAAATTGGGAATAACTAAGTAACTGAATCTATATGATTGAGAATATCGACCACATAATTCTTGCTGTTGAGGACTTGGAATCAGCAGAAGATAATTATAAAAAGATATTTGGTATTAACCCTGTTTGGAGAGGGGTTCATAATGAACTTGGGACTTCAAATGTGCTTTTTAACTTTGAAAATACTTACTTCGAACTTCTCACTCCAACTGGATCTGGTATTGGTGCTGACTTAGTAAATAATGCTATTAAGAAAAATGGTGATGGTTTATTGGGTTTAGTTTTAGGAACTAAAAACGTAAACGCATTTAATAAAAAAGCTACTGAGTCTGGGCATCTTTTGTCAGAAGTTACTAGTGGAGAAGGAAAAAGTGCGGAAAATAAGAAAAGAAAGTGGTTATATCAATTTTTGCCGCCAGAAATAACAAGAGGAATATTCTCTTTTATCATAGAACATAAATCAGATGGGTTGCCTTGTATTAAACATGGTAAAAGTACTGTAAAGAAATTAGAACAAGTTGTTGTTAAAACTAACGATTGTGATGGATTTATTGAGGTATATAGAGATCTCTTTGGAATAAGGTTGGCTTTGGATAGTTTTGTTGAGGCTTGGAAAAAAAGGATGTTATTTTTCAGACTTAATAAAACAACAATCGAAGTTATTGAAGAAAAAAATCATAAAGTTTTACCTACTGATTCATTATGGGGGTTAGCATGGGGAGTTGAAAATATTTACTCTGCAAGAGAAAGATTGTTAAAAAATAATGTCGTTGTTTCAAATGTAAAACCTGGTGTTAAAAAAGATACACTAGTCGCAACTATAAAGTCCCATACTAATAATGTGCCAACTCTCTTGATAGAGCATACAAAAAAAGCATAGATTAGAGCATATGAATATAAATGTAATTTCCATTTTTCCTGAAATATTGGAGGCATCTTTTAAGGGGCTTACAGGAAAAGCCATAGAAAAAAATATTGCAAAGTTAAAACTCATTGATTTAAAAGAATTTTCTAATAATGACTATGGCAGTATTGATGATGCACCATATGGAGGGGGAGAAGGCATGGTTATAGGGGTCGAACCGTTAGAAAAAAGTCTAAAAAACATCAAAAAGCCTGGTCATGTAATATGTTTAACTCCACAAGGTAAAGTTTTTAACCAAAGTAAAGCAGTCGATCTTTCAAAATTTAAAGATATAACCTTTGTATGTGGCAGGTATGAAGGAATTGATCAAAGGTTTATAGATAACTATGTTGATGAGGAAATATCAATAGGTGATTATGTCTTGAGTGGAGGTGAGATTGCTGCTTCAGTAGTCATAGATGCAATTTTAAGAAACCTCGAAGATGTGATAGGCAACCAAGACTCTGTAAATAAAGACAGTCATAGTGAGGGTAAACTAAAAGGACATGTATATACACGTCCTAGTGATTATAAAGGAAAAAAAGTGCCTGAAATTTTGTTATCCGGTGACCACAAAAAAGTTAATGAGTGGAAATTAGCCAATAGTTTATGGGTTACAAGAGAAAAACGACCTGATTTATTTGAACAATTGCAACTTTCAGAAAAAGAAATGATATTATTACGACATTACGGGGACTATCTTACAAAAAAACATGAGTAAACAAACTATTAAGAAAATAGAAGAAGAACAACTAAAAGACCATCCAGAGTTTAGAACAGGTGATACAGTTGTTGTCAAAGTAAAAGTAACCGAAGGTCAAAGAACAAGACTTCAAGCATTCGAAGGATTAGTCATTGGTAAAAAGAATAGAGGAATAAACTCGTCTTTCATCGTGCGAAAAATATCAAATGGAGTTGGTGTTGAAAGAACCTTTCAAACACATAGCACACTGATAGATTCGATTACTGTCAAAAGAAAAGGTTTAGTAAGACAGTCAAAACTCTATTACATTCGTGAAAGATCAGGAAAATCTGCCAGGATCAAAGAAAAAATTAGTTAGTGCAGTCTGAGTCAAAATTACTTATAGAAACATTCTTAGATTCACTATGGTTAGAAAAGAACCTCTCTCAAAATACACTTGAATCTTATAAGAATGATCTAAACAAATTCAGAAATTTTTTGGAAAAAAATAATAAGTCAGTACTAAAGGCTGATCATTTCTTAATACTTTCATTTTTAAGTTTTCTTCTAGATAAGGGATTTTCATCTAAAACGGTATCAAGAAATATTTCTTCGCTAAAAAGCTTCTTTAAATATCTTATAACAGTTGAACATATAAAGATTAATCCAATGTTGAACATTGACGCACCAAAATCAGGCTTATTTTTACCAACAACTCTAACTGTTGAGGAGACTCAACAGATCTTGGATGCTCCAAATGAATTAAGAGCCATCGAAATGAGGGATAAAGCAATGTTGTATACCTTATATGCAACAGGTATGAGAATTAGTGAACTAATAAGTCTGAATATGCATAATGTTGATTTAACTAGAGGTTCTGTTCAAGTAATTGGCAAAGGTGGAAAAGAAAGATTAATTCCCTTAACTAATGATGCTATTAACATGATAAGGAAATATTTAACTGAAGCGCGAGAAAAACTTTCAAAAGGAAAAGATCATAATAATATATTTGTTTCTACACATGGCAAACAAATTAGCAGACATAGCTTTTGGCATAGGATCAAAGCATATTTAAAGAAAGTAGATGTAAAAAAAGAAGTTCATCCGCATACTTTAAGGCATGCTTTTGCAACACATATGCTAAATAACGGTGCTGACTTAAGGTCAGTGCAGCTATTATTGGGACATTCAGATTTAGCCACAACACAAATTTATACTCATGTGGCACAAGCAGAGGTAAAAAATTTACATAAGAAACATCACCCTCGAGGCTAATGAGATATATAATTATCAAAAATGGATAAAGCTGAACTAAATTTATTTCTGCAGAAAACAAAAGATAGGGTAAATGATCTCAGGGGGTTCCTTTGACCCAGATAAATTATCTAATAATTTATTAGCCATTGAAAATAAGCTCCAAGACCCTGAGGTTTGGAAAGACCATAAAAAACTAAACGAATTTAATAAGCAAAAGACAGTATTAGAAACAAAGGTAAATGAATTTAATGATATTGAAACAAAAATAGCAGATATTGATGATCTGGTTTCAATATCAATTGAATTAAACGATAGCGACGAATTAAAGAATCAAGGCACTGCTCTGAATGAATTAAATTCAGAAATAGATTCACTTGAAACCAAAAAATATTTTTCAAAAAAGAATGATACGAACAATGCCTTTTTGGATATTCAGTCTGGTTCAGGTGGTACAGAAGCACAAGATTGGGCAGAAATGTTGTATAGGATGTATATGCGATGGGCAGAAGATATGGGCTTTAAGGTTAAGATAGAAGAATATTCTGTTGGTGACGTTGCAGGAATTAAAAGCGCAAGTATTCATATAAGTGGTCAGTATGCATATGGCTGGCTTAGGACAGAAACAGGTATTCATAGACTTGTTAGAAAATCCCCATTTGACTCAGGTAACAGAAGACATACTTCGTTTGCTGCGGTTTTTGTTTCGCCTGAAATAGATGATGATATTGAAATTGATCTTGATATGTCCCAAGTGCGTATTGATACATATAGAGCATCTGGAGCAGGAGGGCAGCATGTAAACAAAACTGATTCTGCTGTGAGGCTTACCCATATTCCAAGTGGGCTTGTAGTTCAATGCCAATCTCAAAGATCACAACATCAAAACAAAGACAGAGCTATTAAGCAGCTAAAATCTAGACTGTATGAGATGGAAATGCAAAAAAAAGAAGAAGAAATAAAAAAAATAGAAGATTCAAAAACAGATATTGGTTGGGGTAACCAAATAAGATCATATGTTTTAGACCAATCTAGAATAAAAGACATCAGAACAAAGCATGAGGAAACAAATACTCAATCAGTTTTAGATGGTAAAATTAACAACTTCATAAAAGAAAGTTTAAAAAATGGATACTAAAGATTTATCAAAAGTTCAGAAGGACAGAGAAGCTAAATTAGAGAAACTTCGTACTGGCGGCTTTAATTATCCAAATGATTTTGAAAAAAAATATGAAATATCTCATTTAAATAATAAATTTGGCAATTTATCTAAAGAAGATCTTGAAAAGAAAAATGTAAATGCATGTAATGCAGGCAGGGTTGTTCTTAAAAGAGAAATGGGAAAAGTTGTCTTCATGACAATTGAAGATTTTTCTGGTCGTATACAAGCTTATTTCTCAAAAAATAATTTAGAAGAAAGATTAGAGGAAATAAAAGATTTTGACCTTGGAGATATAATTGGCATCGAAGGAGTTGTATTCAGAACAAAAACTGATGAACTAACAATTGAAGTTAAGGATTTTAAGCTCATAACCAAATCCTTAAACCCAATGCCAGAAAAACATGCAGGCCTAACTGACATTGAAACAATCTATAGACAAAGATATGTAGACTTGATGAGCAATAAGGACTCTAGAGAAGTATTCGTTAAAAGGAATAAAATAATCCAATCAATACGGAAGAATTTAGAAGAAGCTGGATATCTAGAGGTTGAGACACCTATGATGCATCCTATACCTGGAGGTGCAAATGCTAAACCATTCAAAACACATCACAATGCTTTGGATAAAGAATTATTTCTTAGAATCGCTCCAGAGCTATATTTAAAGAGACTGTTAGTTGGAGGTTTTGAAAAAGTTTTTGAAATTAACCGCAATTTTAGGAATGAAGGATTATCTACAATACATAATCCTGAATTTACAATGCTAGAGTTCTATGAAGCATATGGAACACTCAAGAAAACAACTTTATTCGTACAAAAATTAGTACAAGACAGCATAATGGCCGTTAATGATTCGCTAATGATCATATATGAAGAAAAAGAGTTAAATTTAAAAAATGATTTTGATGTTAAATCTTTGAAAGGTTTAGTTAAAGATGAATTAAAAGTCGATCTTGATACAGAAGAACAAATATTTAACGCTGCTAAGAATACTGGCTTAAAAATTAAAAAAGATTGGGGTTGGGGCAAGGTGCTTCTTGAGTTGTTTGAAGAGCATGTTGAAAAGAAGCTTTGGAAACCAACATTTGTTAAAGATTATCCCTATGAAGTTTCTCCTCTTTCTAGAAGAAAAGATGATGATAAAAACTATACAGATAGAATTGAACTATTTATTGCTGGAAGAGAATTCGCAAATTTTTTCTGTGAATTAAATGACCCAAACGATCAAGAAGAAAGGTTCATACAGCAAGTTAAGCAAAAAGATTCTGGTGATGAAGAAGCTATGTTATATGACGATGATTATATCAATGCTTTAAAACACGGAATGCCGCCAGCAATGGGCGTAGGTTTAGGAATTGATAGGCTAGTAATGTTAGCTACAAATAAAAATTCTATTAGAGATGTAGTTCTTTTCCCTACATTAAAGTAATGTCGTTAAAAAATCTCATTACAATTTTTTCTATACTAGTTTTGACTGCTTGTGGCGGAGGTGGTGGAGGATCTTCAGCGCCTGAACCAATACCAACGCCAGCCCCAACACCAGCTCCAACGCCAGCCCCAACACCAGAACCAACTCCAGTACCGACTCCAGCCCCAACAGGCATTTATGAAATGGATGAAAATTGCCCCACTCACATCAAAGAAGCATTCTTAGATGTAAGTCAGGCTCCTGGACCAGGAGAGCAATATAATATGATGCCAAGATTGCAGGTAACATGTGCAAATGGAAACTTAGTAATAAATTCAAATTCTGTACCACACTATAACTTCATACCGATGACCCCAAACGACTTAATTGAGAGAGATGAACAATGGATAGTGCCTCTTGAGCCTTCTTTTGATCCATCTAGAGAGCCTACAAATATCGGTGCTAATGGCCCAGTTGTTCTTGGTTATATGGGTTTTACAAATACTGGTTTAAATATCTTTGGTCCCACTGAAGGTGGGCAGCCTGCAAATCAAGCATATGGCGATCCTGTATATAATAATATTCTTGATGATTGTGGAGGGCACACTGCCTTTGCTTACCATAATCATGCACTTAATAGCAGGTGCTTCAATCCAAATGGTCTGACGGCTAACCCAGGAACAGATCCTCAACCAGAAATTTTGCATATATCTCTAATTTTGGGTTTTGGCCCAGATGGCTTTCCAATTTTAAATGAAAATGAGTATGCCAATAATGATGATGTAAATCTTGTGACACCTCAAAGTAGTTACGAACTAATAGATGGTCAAAATCCGCAAAGATATGTTTTTGATGCTTATGAATATATTGAAAAAGATAATCTTGAGATTTATTTAGATGAATGCAATGGACATAGTCATGAAAATCCACATGGCTATGAATACCACTATCATTCGACAGAAAATTTTCCTTATATTTATGGATGTATCAAAGGAGAACCTATAGGTATAGGTGGAGGAGGTCAGGGTGGTAATAATGAATAGATTCTCCCTTATGATATTTGTAACAGCATTTTTGAACGCAGAAAGCTTTGAAACCTTTTATCAAACTGGTGAATTAAAAGAAAGATTTGAAATCAAAGATGGAGTAAGAGAAGGCTTGTATCAGAAATGGTACTTAAATGGCCAGATTGGCAAACAATCATTTTATAAAAACGGAGTTCTAGATGGAAAGTTAACTACATGGTATCCAAATGGTGTGGTTAAGGGAACATATCCTATTTCTAACGGCAAATTAGAAGGAACTGCAAAGTATTATGATAATAAAGGGAATTTAAGTTGGCAGGTCTATGTTGAAAATAGACCAAATAAAAATAATAATATTGATTTATCCAGCTGGTGTTTAAATTAAGTCTTTGACTAGATTTCTTTCCGCCACCAATTCATCTGCAGTTTTTTTCAAACCTGTTTTAGCAAAATCACTAAGATTATAATCCCGAACTATTTCAATAGAGCCTTTACCATCTGAGATTAGTGGAAAACCAGAAAATACGCCCTCAGGCATACCATAAGCACCATCACTCATTAGAGCTGCATTAAATACATCACCTGATCTTGTCGGGTGTTCAACTGCTTTTACAGTCTCGCAAGCTGCTCTTGCAGCAGAGGAAGCAGAAGAGGCTCCTCTAGCTTGGATAATTTCAGCCCCTCTTTGTTGGACTCGTGGTAGAAATTCATTTTCTACCCATCCGTGATTATTTATAGATTCATAAGCATTTTTTCCACCAACAATAGTATTTTCTAAATCTGGAAACATAGTTGGACTATGATTTCCAAATACTGCTAATCGATAAATTTCATCCACATGACAATTAAGTTTCTGTGCAAGCTGTGCTTTAGCTCTTAAAGCATCAAGCATCGTCATTGCCATCCATAATTGACTATTAATTTTTGAGTTTATTTTTCCAATAAGTGCATTTGTATTAGCAGGATTTCCTACAACAAGAATCTTACAAGAAGGTTTTGCATTTTTGCCAATTGCAGAACCCTGTTCAGTAAATATTCCTCCATTAATTTTTAGGAGATCAGAGCGTTCCTTTATTTCTTTACCATTCAGAACTATTCCTCTAGGGATTGAACCCACTAATAAACACCAATCCGCATCAATTACTGCATCTTGAATATTGTCGAATGTAGATATTGAGTTAACAGTTGAATATGCTGAGTCTTCAAGTTCTTTTACAAAACCATCAAGTCTTTCCATAGCTTGAGGGATTTCAACTAGATTTAAATCAATTTTTTCAAGGGAATTAAAAATTCCTTCCTCACATAAAAAGGGGACAAGCGAATATGCTATTTGGCCGGCTGCTCCTGTTATTACTACCTTCATTCCTTCAAAAAATAATCTTTATTCTATGTTTACTTGTGTCTGATTTCCATTAGAATTTACACTCTAACAGTTTATTTAATAGGAGTCAGAGAATGTCGCTAGATTTTGAAGGAAAAGTCGCTATTGTCACCGGATCAGGTGGAGGTATTGGGAAAGGTTATGCTCTTGAATTAGCCAAAAGAGGAGCAAAAGTAGTTGTCAATGATTTAGGCGGTGCTGTAGACGGATCAGGCGGATCCCTGTCAGCAGCAGAAGCAGTTGTTCAAGAAATTGAGTCTGCTGGTGGAGAAGCGATGGCTAACGGGGCAAATGTTTGTTCAGAAGAAGATGTAAAAAATATGGTGCAAGCAACCATGGAAAAATGGGGCAGAGTAGACATTCTGATAAATAATGCAGGCATTCTTAGAGATAAATCATTTGCAAAAATGGATTGGAGTGACTTCGTAACAGTTGTGAATGTCCACTTAATGGGTTCAGCACTCTGTGCTCATTCTGTTTTTCCCATTATGAAAGAGCAAGAGTATGGAAGAATCATTATGACAAGTTCATCTTCTGGTTTATTTGGAAATTTTGGACAAACAAATTATGGAGCAGCGAAGATGGGAGTTGTAGGTCTGATGAATACTCTTAAATTAGAAGGGGCAAAATATAATATTCATACAAATTCAGTCGCTCCTACTGCAACAACAAGAATGACAGAGCACTTATTCCCACCTGAGTTTGCTGAGAAACTTGATCCCAAGCTGATCATTCCAGGTGTAATTTTTCTTGCAAGTGAAAAAGCTCCAAATGGTGAGATTCTTGAAGTAGGTGGTGGCGTTGTCGCAAATACATATGTGATGGAGACAATGGGTAAGTACTTCGGTACTGATGAAAAATTTACAGCTGAGGCAGTTGCCGATGCTTGGTCAGAGGTCACTGATACAACAGATGCTAAGAGACCATTTCAAGGCGGAGATGTAGCTTTAAAACATCTAGAAACTATTAGTAAATCTGAAAGTTAATTTATTGCTTTCAAAATGCAAAAGGCTCCATTAGGAGCCTTTTTTTATTGAGCACCGCCAATAACTGCAGATTAAAGGCAGTGCAAACGTTAGTCGTCGAATTTCAAGGAACCGCCGACCTGATACTCAATTACCCGAGTTTCAAAGAAATTCTTCTCTTTTCTGAGGTCCATGATTTCTGACATCCACGGAAATGGGTTTTCAGCACCAGGGTATGCTTCAGGCAAATTGATTTGAGTTAAGCGTCTATTACAAACGTATTTTAGGTATTCTTCCATTGTTTTTGCGTTCATACCCAAAACACCTCTTGGCATTGTGTCCCTGGCATAATCAATTTCCAATTGAGTTCCCTCTACAATCATGTCTGATGCTTTTTTTCGCATTTCTTCGTCCCAAAGATTAGGATTTTCATTGATTATTGAATTGATGACATCAATACCAAAATTTACGTGCATCGATTCATCGCGCATGATGTATTGAAATTGTTCAGATACTCCGGTCATTTTGTTCCTTCTGCCCATTGATAAAATTTGTGAAAACCCGCAGTAAAAAAACATTCCTTCTAAAACACAGTAGAAAGCGATTAGATTTGATAAGAAGAGTTTATCTTTTTCTGGTGTCCCAGTTTCAAAATTTGGATCCTCCAGCGCTTGTGTATATTTAAGGCCCCATGCTGCTTTAGCTTCAACGCATGGAACTTCTCTATACATATTGAATATTTCACCTTCATCCATTCCAAGTGATTCCACACAATATTGGTATGCATGTGTATGAATCGCTTCTTCAAATGCTTGTCTTAAAAGATACTGTCTGCACTCAGGATTAGTTATATGTTTATAAACAGCCAGCACAACGTTATTTGCAACCAAAGAGTCAGCAGTAGAAAAGAAACCTAAGCTTCTTTTAATTATCGTTCTTTCATCTTCTGTTAAACCATCTTCGGACTTCCATAAGGCTATATCAGCTGTCATATTTATTTCTTGAGGCATCCAGTGGTTGGCTGTGCCATCAAGATATTTTTCCCAAGCCCATTTATACTTGAAGGGAACAAGTTGGTTCAGATCTGCTTTTGAATTGATCATAGCTTTTTGACCAACCTGAACTCTGCCTTCTTGTACATTTGCCATTCTGGTCCGAACTTTTTCCAGTTCTGCCTCCGTTGGCTCTTTCATGGTTGTATAGTTTTCTATGTTCTGCATTGCTTCCGAACTCATGTCTTCAGTAACAATTGCTTCTTCTACAGGCGCTGATACTTTCTCAGTATGAACTACTTGTTCTTGTACTGGTTCAGTCTCACTTACTTCTGCTACCCTCGGTTCAGGTTGTTTTGTTTCTTCCTTTTTAACCGGGGCCTCGTCTTTATAATAATCTTCCCAACTTAACATAATTTTCCTCCGTTATTGGCATGCCTCACAATCTGGATCAAGAACGCTACAAGCACTTGGTGCTTGTGATGCAGCTTGCACCTCTTGATTTGTTTGCACAGCATTTAAGCTGCTCCTCTCCACCGTTGATTTTTCTGTAGCTGTGGCGCCCATAGATCTTAAGTAATAAGTGGTTTTTAGGCCTTTATACCACGCCATTCTGTATGTTATGTCTAATTTTTTCCCATCTACATTTGCAATATATAAATTTAGTGATTGAGCTTGGTCAATCCATTTTTGTCTCCTGCTTGCTGCTTCAACAATAAACCTTGGTTCTACTTCAAACGCCGTTTTAAACTTATTTTTTATGTGCTCTGGCACTCTATTAATTTGTTTTAGAGATCCCTCAAAATATTTTAAATCACTGAGCATTACCTCGTCCCATAGTCCCTCTTTTTTTAACTCTTCGATTAAATAAGGATTTACGACAGTAAATTCACCAGACAAATTCGATTTAACAAAGAGATTTTGGTAAGTAGGTTCTATTGATTGAGAAACACCAGTAATGTTGGCTATTGTTGCTGTGGGAGCGATTGCCATAACATTTGAATTTCTAATGCCCTGTTTAGCCATCTTATCTTTCAATTTATCCCAATCTAATGTTTTATCTCTATTCTGATCAATAAAATCACTACCTCTTTGTTCGGCAAGAAGGTTTATGGAGTCAAGAGGAAAAATTCCATTATCCCACAACGAACCTTTGTATGTTTCGTAAGTTCCTCTTTCTTTTGCAAGTTCACATGAAGCATCAATAGCAAAATAGCTAATTAGCTCCATTGATCTATCAGCAAACTCTACTGCTTCCTCTGAATCATAGGAAATTCCCAGCTTGTATAAAGCATCTTGAAAACCCATCAGACCCAACCCAATTGGTCTATGCTTTTTGTTAGAATTTTCTGCTTGCGGAACAGGGTAGTAATTTATATCAATTACGTTATCTAACATTCTTATAGCTGTTGTTACTGAATTCTTAAGTTGTTCGACATTAATTTTTCCGTCATGGACATGTTGTGGAAGATTTATACTCCCTAGATTACAGACCGCAATTTCATCTTCGTTTGTATTAAGTGTTATTTCTGTGCATAGGTTTGATGAATGTACAGTACCTACATGGCCTTGAGGAGATCTAATGTTACATGGGTCCTTGAACGTTACCCAGGGATGGCCTGTTTCAAACAACATTGAAAGGATTTTTCTCCATAGGTCCTTCGCTTCCAAAGTTTTGAAATGTTTTATTTCCCCAGCTTCGGCTTTCTTCTCATATTCAGTATATTTAGACTCAAACTCTTTTCCGTAGATATCGTGTAAGTCTGGAACATCAGAAGGAGTAAAAAGAGTCCATTTTTCACCTTTTTCTAATCTTTTCATGAAGAGATCTGGAATCCAGTTCGCTGTGTTCATATCATGTGTTCTTCTTCTATCATCACCGGTATTTTTTCTCAGATCTAAGAACTCCTCCACATCAAGATGCCAGCATTCTAAATAAGCGCAAAATGCACCTTTTCTTTTGCCGCCTTGATTTACAGCAACTGCAGTATCATTAGAGACTTTTAAGAAAGGAACAATTCCTTGGCTTTTTCCATTTGTTCCTTTAATCTTTGAGCCTAGAGCTCTTACGTTTGTCCAATCATTGCCTAAGCCGCCAGCCCATTTTGATAATAGGGCATTGTCTCTGATTGCTCCATATATCCCCGACAAGTCGTCAGGAACAGTTGTTAAGTAGCAAGAGGAAAGTTGTGGTCTTTTTGTTCCCGAATTAAATAATGTTGGGGTTGAGCTCATATAATCGAAGCTTGACAAAAGTTTATAGAATTCAATTGCTCTCTCATTCTTATTTTCTTCGTCTAACGCAAGGCCCATCGCAACACGCATGAAAAAGACCTGTGGCAGTTCATATCTTATTTCATCACAAGTGATGAAGTATCTATCATATAAAGTTTGCAAACCCAGGTACGTGAACTGATAGTCTCTTTCTTGGAGAATAGCTTTACCAAGTTTTGTTAAATCATATGATTTAAGTTCCTCTTTTAAAAAATCTAATTCAATCCCTTTATCAATTGTCTTTGTAAGTGCTTCAATGTACATTATGCTTCGATCCTTTCTCTCTTTAATATCTAAGAAAGCACCGACCTCATTTTCCATATTATTCAGCAACAGCCTTGCTGTGACGTAAGAATAGTTTGGCTCTTTTTCAACCATTGTTCTTGCAGTCATTAGCATGCTTTCAGCTAGGTCTTTTTCGGAGATTCCTTCATAGGTGGCATTTTTAATTTCTGATGCTAGTAGTTTCTCATCAACGTTATCTAATCCGATACAAGCTTTTTTGACAGCTGACTCAATAACTACTTGTACATTCTTTTCTATTCCCTTGTCTTCTTTCTCCTCAACTCTTTCATTTTTTCTAGCCTCTCTGTATAGAACATAAGTTCTAGCAACTTTGTGATGTTCATTTCTCATAAGCTGCAACTCTACTTGGTCTTGAATTTCCTCTATATGTATAGTTCCTCCGGACGGCATTCTTCTCTCAAAAACTTTAATAATTTCTTGTGCCATTTGATCAACTTCTTCATGAATCCTAGATGAGCCAGCAGCAGAGCCTCCCTCTACAGCAAGGAATGCTTTCATAATTGCTACCTTGATTTTTTCTTCTTCAAAAGAAACTACTTTTCCATTTCTTTTAATGACTCTCATTTTTCCCGGAGCCATAACAAGGTTAGGAGAAATATCTCCTTCTTCTTCTGCTTGGTTTTGTATTACTTGTTGTTCCATTACCTTACGTATTTTTCTACATGTAGAGACGACATTCAAGCATTTCAACACAATATCTTGTGTTTATTTTAATTTTATCCACAATATGCTGTAATTTTCTTGTTGATAACTTATGGATAAAATGTTCTTAAATTCATGAGATTCGTTTGATAAGTAGATTTTAATGTGTATTCTTTTAAATTCTAAAATGAAAATACAGATCTTAAATAACATCGCTCGGCAAGGCTTAGATGTGTTGCAAAAAAATGATTTTATATTGTCTGATAACGATTCAGATGTGAGTGGAATTGTATTAAGGAGTCATAATTTAACAGAACTTGTACTTCCAAATAATCTTTTAGCAATAGCAAGAGCCGGAGCTGGCACTAATAACATTGATATTAAGAATTGCTCGAAGAATGGCGTTGTTGTATTTAACACACCTGGAGCTAATGCTAATGCAGTAAAAGAGATGGTTTTATGCTCTTTAATTCTTTCAAAAAGAGATTTAGTTTCCGGTAATAAGAATTTAGATTCTATAGATATTGAATCAAAAAATGATGAAGAGATTAGCAAAGAGATTGAGGGCATGAAAAAGCGATATGTTGGTGAGGAGGTTAACGAAAAAACTTTGGGAATCGTTGGGCTTGGTGCAATTGGTTCAATGGTTGCCGAACAATCTATGGCTCTTGGAATGAAAGTTGTTGCTTTTGATCCAGGTCTTACTGTTGATAATGCACTTCGATTGCCAAGCAACCTTAAAAGATACAACAAGATTGAGGATGTTTTAAGTGAGTCAGATTATGTTTCATTACACTTGCCACTAAATCAAAGTACAGAAAACTTGATCAATTCTGAAAATTTAAAACTGATGAAGCAAGGCTCAGTGCTAATTAACTTTTCAAGAGGCGGCATAGTTAGCGAACATGATTTACTTGAATTTTTGGAAAAAAATCATTTGCATAAGTACGTTACAGACTTCCCAACAAAAAACCTATTAAAGAGAATAAATGTAAAAAGAGATGTGATGATATTTCCCCATCTTGGAGCAAGTACAAAAGAAAGTGAAGTCAATTGTGCTGTAATGGCTTGTAGTCAGTTAAGCAATTTTTTGAAGGATGGAAAAATTGTTAATAGCGTTAACTTCCCAAACATAAATTCGGAA
This sequence comes from Gammaproteobacteria bacterium, assembly GCA_002692425.1. Lineage (GTDB taxonomy): Bacteria > Pseudomonadota > Gammaproteobacteria > Magnimaribacterales > TMED112 > TMED112. Next base: position 18,116 of record NZKB01000029.1, on the reverse strand, counting down.
AAATATGGTACACACCGACTCTTTATAACTAATAATAATGAGCCAGGTATCATCAGCAAAATAGCAGAGTGCTTAGCTAGTAACAAAATTAATATCTCAGAATTTGTAAATAAAAGTAGAGGCGATTTAGCTTGTAATATTATAGATACTGATGATGAAATTACAGTTGGCGTGGTCTCAGAGCTAGAGAAAATCAGCGGTGTTTCAAATGCAAGACTTTGCTATTAAAAAAAGCCAATTTTATTTTACCCAAACTATTGATTTTTACACAAGAATAAGCATTGACGGGAAATAAAGCTTTTGAAACACTGTAATGCATAAGTTAAATTGAAGATCGCCTGAAAGCCCGATTTTAACTGGTCATTAATATATTGATTATTTTTTGTACAATTGTACGAAAGCTTTCATGTATATGGTTTTTATTAAATTTTGTGGTAGTTTTCCCCAAAGTTATCCACAGTTTCTGTGGATAAAAAAAATGTGTTATTTTTATCTAAATGATTGAGCATAAAACATGGAAAAGTTTCATAGATTATGAAACAAAAAAACCTTACTTTAGAGAGATCAAAGATCGATTATTATCAGACAATGCTTGCGGTAAAATAATTTTGCCTGAACCAAAAAACTTTTTTAAAGCATTCGATTTATGCGAAATGCAAAAAGTAAAAGTTGTTATTATTGGACAAGATCCCTACCACACACTAGGTGTTCCAAATGGACTAGCATTTTCTGTAAATAGAAACTCAAAATTACCTCCATCCCTTGTGAATATTTTCAAAGAATTGGAGGCTGATCTAGGAATAAAAAATTCTACCGGAGATTTGACATCATGGTCAAAACAGGGTGTTTTATTATTGAATACTTCATTGTCTGTTTGTGCAGGACTACCCGCATCTCATTCTAAAATTGGTTGGGAACTTTTCACAAATACTGTAATTAACGTAATTCAGCAAAAGAAAAACATAGTTTTTCTACTTTGGGGAAAACATGCACAGAAAAAAGGGGATTTAATTGAGAATAGTAATTTTATTTTAGAAGCTGCACACCCTTCACCATTATCTGCTAATAATGGTTTTTTTGGTTGTGGCCATTTTTCTAAGACAAATAACTTTTTGACTAGTCTTGGATCAGATCCCATTGATTGGCAATTGGAGTAATCCTCATATCATTAAAGTAGTATTCAGATTTTTCAACAAAAAAATGCGTTTGTTGATCGTCCTCATTACTAGTAAGAAAAATTTTTTTCCCGATCTTTCTTCCAGATCCATTAAAAATAGAATTTATGGACCCAGGAAAAACAACGGCCCTTTTGGTGGTTTTGCCTAAATATTTCAGACGAGCAATTATTTCTTGGCCTCTGTAACAACCCTTTTCATATGAAACATACTTTGCAGATTTGTAGCCAATTTCGTTTAAGCGATATTTACCAGAATAAGCGCCACCTATGTCGAAACAAAAGTTTTTCATTGTTTCTATTTCCCAATCAAGTTCATTGTGATTAGGGGCTAACTGTCCAATCCCTTTAGTGAAAGTGTTGTTTGTTTGTTTTCCGTATATCTCTCGGTGCTCTATTTTGATGGTGCAATCATAAAATTTAGAAAATTTTTCAAGCTCACTAACAAGCAATGATGCAACGTCTTTTCTTACTAGAATAATGAAGCCATCATTTTTAATGACAACAGAGTTTGTTATTACATAACCTTTCTCATTACAAAATAAGCCATCAAAGTAGTTTTTTTGTTGTGTAAGATCACAAGATATTTGACCTTGAAGAAATTCTTCAGAATCCGATCCTTTAACACTTATCGAAGTATAATTTGGTAAAGAAAATATTTTTATCATGAATGATGAGCTATTAATTAAAAAGTTAAATTTTAAATCAAGAAGGGGGATGAAGGAAACAACCTTTATTGTAAAAAAATTCTTAAAAAATTTTAATGACATGAATTCATATGAAAAGTCAGAACTAATTGAACTGTTAGAGATGAACGATCAAGATTTATTTGACTTAATCTTTAAACAAAAAGAAGAGTTTGTCTCAAAGTTCCCAAATTTGAAAAAATTTGCTTATTAAATGAACTTATTAAAGAATTAGATATCAAAAAGAGTAATGAAAAAAAATAGTATTCCTCAATTAGTGGAACTCGCGCAAAATGGTGACTCAAATGCTTTTGAGTTACTTTTTTCATCATTTAAAACAAGGCTGCATCATTCTTTATTCAAAATTTTAAGGAATTATCATGAAACTGAAGATATCGTTCAGCAAGCTTTCCTTAGAGCCTGGGAAAAAATTGGAACTTTCAAAGGGAATTCTAGTTTTTACACATGGTTATACAGAATTGGTTTCAATTTAGCCATTACAAAAATAAATTCTTCTAGAGAAAGCCAAATCGATGAAGGTTTTGAAAGCACATTAGCAGCTCCAAATAATGTAGAGGATGCAATCGAAAGCACTGAACTTTATAAATCAGTACAACTATTGCTAAATGAGCTACCTGAGGAACAAAGGACTGCTTATATTCTTTGCGAAGTAGACACCAAAAATTACGACGAGATTGCAAACATCACTGGAGTGCCTGTAGGAACTGTCAGATCAAGAATATTCAGGGCAAGACAATATTTAATGGAGAATTTAAAAGGTAGGTTATGAAAAATATATCAGATTACGATTTCAGCAGAATCTCTGCTTTTGCAGATGGAGAATTAGATGTCGATGAGGTTAATTGCCTTATTGTAGACATGCAAATGAAACCAGAATTAAAAGAATTTTACTTCAAGCTTCTTGAACTTAGTGAAGTTTCCGTAAATCTTAAACCCTTGGGTTTCAAAGAAAGATTGTCCAAACTTTCTTTACAAGATTTACTGTCTGCATTCACTCAGAAAGTTGTTATGCCAATGACAATATTCTCCGTTGGTGCTTTATTAAGTTACTCGATTTTGAATAACGCTTTTTATATAAACGATAACGAAAATAGAGCTAGCATACTTTTAAATCAAACAATTGCATCCTCAGAAGCAAAACAGATTTTAGAAAACATCAAATCTGACGAAATATTACAGTTTGCATCTAGACATTTCGTACCAGATAATTCAAGAAATATTGTACCAGTGGCTTATCAACCAAACTGGCTTCCTCGTGGCTTTAATTCTGATAGAAAAATACAAAATAAATTCATTAATAAAGTCGACAAAAAACAGTTTTCAATCTTTATTGATAAACCAAAAAATTTCAATCTGCCCGACGGTGTCTATCAAAAAGAAAACTTCATACTCATCAGAAAGACACACTTACATGGCGATCAACCTCTAACAATCACTATATTTGGTGATATTGATGTTGAATCAGGGAAAAAAATCCTTAATTCTATTAAAGCTACTAACTAAAACAATTTATGAAACGATTCCTTTTTGCATTGCTATTGACTCTCTTCACAATTCAAGCTCACGAATTTGACTTCTCTGAACTTGTAAAAGATCAATCTGAATCTGTCGTCAATATTCAATCTGTGAGAAAGGTAAAACTGTCTCAAAGATCCTTAAACTCTTTTCCAGAAGAATTGTTCAGAGAGTTTGGATTTCCTTTTCCGGAAATGGATACACCAAGACAACAAGAAAGAGAATCAATAAGCACAGGTTCAGGGTTTGTAATAGATAAAAATGGTTACGTGATCACAAACTATCATGTTGTGCAAGGGGCTGATGAAGTTCTCATTAAATTTTTGGATAGAAGGGAATTTAGAGCAGAAATTGTCGGTATGGATGAGCTTAGTGACCTAGCTCTATTAAAAATTGAATCAAAAGATTTAGATCCAGTTAAAATAGGTAATTCAGATGAGGTAGAGCAAGGAGACGGGGTTATCGCAATAGGCTCACCTTACAACTATGACTTTTCAGTAACGTTTGGAATTATAAGTGCTACCGGAAGAGGAATAACATCGGGTCAGGGCATTGGAGACTATGTTCCATACTTACAAACAGATGCAGCTGTAAATAGAGGAAATTCAGGTGGACCATTATTTAATACGGACGGCGAGGTAATTGGCATTAATTCGCAAATCTTTTCAAGATCAGGTGGAAATGAAGGCTTAGCTTTTGCTATTCCAATAAATATCGCCTTAGAAGTTGTTGAACAACTCAAAGAGAATGGAAAATTCTCGAGAGGTTATTTGGGTGTGCAAGGCGGCGAAGTTTCAAGTGACTTAGCAGAAGCACTTGGAATGAATAAACCAATAGGTGCGCTAGTTAGAGCAGTTGTGAAGGATAGTGCAGCTGATAACGGGGGCGTTAAGCCGGGAGATGTCATAGTTCAAGTAGGCACAAAGGATGTAATTTACTTTAAGGATTTGCAACATACAGTTGGAATGACTAAACCAAACACAAACTTAAAACTTCGACTTTTTAGAGACGGAGACTATAAAAATCTCTACGTAAAAGTTGGAGAGCTACCTTCCCTAAGTCAAACAGAACCAGAGACTAAAGAACCTGAAGTGCCGGATTATCCTCTCGGATTACAATTAGAAAATCTTGCTGATGAAGATTCAAATGAAGAAAAATTAGGAGTTAGGGTAATTCAAGTAACATCAAATTCTCCTGCCTTTGGTGAAATACTTAGAGGAGATATAATTACCAAGATCAAGTCTGGCAGCATGACTTACAACATTTCAAATGTTAAAGAATTTGTTAATGCACTTGATTCATTTGCTGTAGGTGACAAAATAGCGATATTTGGAACTAGAGAGGGTTCCAACTTTTTTGTTGCAGTAACAGTTGAATAAGATTAGAAATTTCTCAATTATTGCCCATATTGATCATGGGAAATCAACGCTGTCCGATAGAATCATAGAATTCTGTGGAGGATTATCAAAAAGAGAGATGAAATCTCAAGTTTTAGATACACTTGAGCTTGAAAGAGAAAGAGGCATTACGATCAAAGCTCAATCTGTTGCTTTAAATTATGTTGATGACGAAGAATACCAATTTAATTTGATCGATACACCAGGCCATGTTGATTTTTCCTACGAAGTTTCTAGATCTCTAGCAGCCTGTGAGGGTGCTCTTTTAGTTGTTGATGGTTCTCAAGGCGTTGAAGCACAAACACTATCCACTTGCTATAAAGCGTTAGATCTTGGATTAGAAGTAATACCAGTAATAAATAAAATTGATCTACCTCAAGCTGAACCGGAACGAGTAAAAAAAGAGATAGAAGAAATCATAGGTATAGATGCCTCAGAGGCATTATCTGTAAGCGCTAAGGACGGCACTAACTTAAATGAATTGATGAAACAAATTGCACAAAAAATCCCTTCACCAAAAAAGAGTTTAGAAGCAAATTTACAAGCATTAATCATCGATTCTTGGTATGACAATTTTCTGGGCGTTATATCTTTAATAAGAATTTTCAGTGGATCTTTAAAAAAAGGAGAAAAATTTATTGTTAAATCAACAGGCCAAACATATACAGCAGATACCATCGGGAAATTCACCCCAAAAAAAATTCCTTGTGGTGAATTATCAGAAGGAGAAGTTGGTTATTTAGTTGCAAGTGTAAAAGATCTAAAATCCGTGCCGGTTGGGGATACCTTAATTTCTTTGAAACATCCGGAAACAGAAGAATTAGAAGGATTTGAAGATGTTAAACCTCAAGTGTTTGCATCCTTCTTCCCAATTGATTCAAATGATTATCAAGCTTTCAGAGAAGCACTTCAAAAATTAAATTTGAATGATGCCTCACTAATTTTTGAACCAGAAAATTCAGATATATTAGGTAGTGGTTTCAGATGTGGCTTTCTAGGTACACTGCATATGGAGGTAGTCAAAGAAAGATTAGAAAGAGAGTATGATCTTGATCTAATAACTACAGCACCAAGTGTTGCTTATAAGATTCTTAGAACAAATGGAGAAGAGGCCACAATCAGTTCACCAGCTGAATTACCAACTGTTAACGAAATTGCCGAAATTAGAGAGCCAATAATCAAATCTACGATACTGTGCCCAGATAAATACGTTGGGGATGTGATTGAGCTTGCAATGTCAAAAAGGGGGGTGCAGAAAGATCTACAATACTTGGGAGGACAAGTATCAATAATTTTTGAAATGCCTCTTTCAGAAATTGTTATGGACTTTTTTGACACCTTGAAATCAAAAAGTCAGGGGTACGCCTCAGTAGATTTTGTTTTTGATAGGTTTCAAGCAGCAGAGCTAGTGAAGGTAGATGTTGCAATAAATGGTTTAGTTGTAGATTCTTTATCATCAATTATGCATAAGTCTGAAGCTGCAAGAAAGGGAAGAGATATTGCAAAACGTTTACGTGAAGTAATCCCTAGACAGATGTTTGAAATACCAATTCAGATAATGCTCGGAAGTAAAATAATAGCTCGAGAAAGTGTAAAAGCATTCAGAAAGAATGTTACTGCTAAGCTTTATGGAGGTGATGTTACAAGGAAGAAAAAACTATTAGAAAAGCAGAAAGCTGGAAAAAAGAAAATGAAACAAATAGGTAAAGTTGCATTACCTCAAGAAGCTTTTTTAAGCTTTCTATCAGCGGATAAAAAATGAATACTTTCTTTAATCTAATTCAACCAATTTCCAATTTACCAGTTTTTATTTTTTTGAATTTAAGTATTTGTCTAATTGCTATCCACTGGTATTGGATGAAGTCTACAAAAAACTTTAGTGAAAAATTACACAGAAATTTACAAAGAATAGCTCTATTCATATCAATATTAATAATTGGAATCCTTTTCGTGAAACAATGGAATATTGGAGATTTACTAGCTTTCTACTCAGTATTTTCTTTTATAATTTTGATAGTCGCTTTAATTAATAATAAATTAGAAATTATTAAAGAAAGCAGGGGATGGTTTATAAACATTTTTTTAGTTTTCTTCTTGAGAGGATACGTCTATGAGCCATGGCAAATACCATCCGAGTCAATGCGACCCAATCTTGAGATAGGTGATTTTGTACTAGTTAACAGAAATGCCTATGGTCTAGAAATTCCATTTACTGGAAGAGAAAAACTATTATCAAAGGGTCCAGAAATTGGTGAGATTGTTGTATTTTTCCCGCCTCATAAACCCACAATCCCATTTGTAAAAAGGGTAATTGCTAAAGGTGGAGATACGGTTACATATGTTAATAAAAAATACTTTGTAAATGGCGTTATGCTCTCTCAAGAGGAGTTTGACCAAAATATAAATAGTGATTTACTAATAGAATCTAATGGTGAAAAAGATTATTTAATCCGACACATGACAAGGAGAGGGCAAAATGGAAACTGGGTAATACCAGAAGGTATGTACTTTGTGAGCGGAGACAATAGAGACAATTCAAATGATAGTCGTGCATGGGGATATATAAGTGAGGATGTAATTTGGGGTAGGGCAGATTTTATATGGATGTCATGGAAATCAGGAGAGTGGCCAAGCTTTGATAGAGCTGGAGAAATTAATTAATGAGTAAGTGTGGTTATGTAACCATAATTGGTAAAACTAATGTTGGTAAGTCTACTTTTTTAAATAAATTTTTAGAAAAAAAGGTTTCAATTACTGCAAATAAGTCACAAACAACCAGATCCAATATCTATGCCATTAAAAGCTTAAAAACTACACAGATAATATTTATTGATACACCAGGCATTCATAAAAAAAGTGAAAAAACTATTAATAAAGTCCTAAGAAAAAAACCGGCTGAAGTCATTCATGATGTAGATGTGATTATTTTTATGGTTTCCGGTACAAAATTTGATGATATTGATAAAGAAAGCTTAAAGTTGGCAAACGAATCACAAGCAAAAAAAATTCTTGTAATTAATAAAATTGATCTTGTAAAAAACAAAAATGATCTTTTTTCTTTTGTGAAGAATACATTTAACACAGACGATTTTTATTCAATTGTCCCTATTTCAGCAAAAAATAACGATGGTATAGATCTTGTACAGCAGGAGCTTGAGAAGGCTTTACCTGAAAATGAGTTTTTTTATCCCAAAGAAATAGATTTTCAAAGCAATATGTTTGAAATTAGTGAAATTATTAGAGAAAAAGTTATTCGTTTATTAGGAGATGAGCTCCCTTATGAGACTGCAGTTGTAATTGAACTGTTAAACGAAAAAAAAGAAAAGTTTGAAATAGATGCCAACATATATGTATCAAAACAAAGTCAAAAAAGCATCGTAATAGGTAGAAATGGAGACAAAATCAAGTCTATTGGTACTGCAGCAAGAGTTGATCTTGAAAAAAAATTGAATAAAAAAGTATTCCTCAAGTTATGGTGTAAAGTCCAAAAAAATTGGGTAAATAACCCTATCAGCCTAGAAAGTTTTGGTATCAAGAGTTAATGATTTCTAATTTACAAAAAGCATATGTTATCCATTCACGGCCTTACAAAGAAACAAGTCTTATTGTTACATTTCTGACAGAAAATAAAGGTAAAATTACGGCTGTTGCAAAAGGTGCAAAACGCAAAAACTCCAGACTTTCCGGAAATCTAGAGCCATTTCAATGTTTAAGTATTGACTATCGAGGAAAATCCGATTTGAAGTCACTTATTCTTGCTGAGCCTTGTGAAGTTTTTGAAGATTTTTTTGGTAGTGAAAATTTATATTCAGCTTTCTATGTAAATGAATTAATCAATTATCTTATTGCCCAAGCTGATGAATCCATTGAAATATTTGATATCTATAAAAATTGCATTTCGAATTTAAAAAAAAATAATGCAATTGAGGAAATTTTAAGGAATTTTGAATTAAATATTTTAAGTATTTTGGGCTATGAAATAAATTTTCAAAGTGATTACGTTGCTAATCAGCCAATAATTAATGGTGTAATTTATAAATATTCACCCCAGTCAGGATTTTCAAAAAGTGACAAAGGATATGATGGTAAAATAATAAATGAAATAAATGAAAGAAAGTTCTCAAAAGACTCTTTGCAAGCATGCAAAGAAATTAATAGGACAACAATAAATTATTATTTTGAAGAATTAAACATTAAAAGTAGGGTATTTTTTAAATGATCTTAGGCGTTGGAACTGATTTAATTATCAACAGTAGAGTAAAAAAACTTTATGCAAAGTACGGGGACAGATTTGTAGACAAAATCCTCTCAGCCGATGAAAAAACAGAGTTCTACAATTTAAAAAGTTCAAAAAAATCTAGTTTCTTGTGTTCATCATTTGCCGCCAAGGAAGCGCTTGTTAAGGCTTTTGGGCTTGGATTTCGTGGTATCTATCCAACTGATATCTCAATGCAAAAAAATGAGCTTGGCAAACCAGAATTGATCAACGCTAAATTAGATAATGTTAAACATCATCTATCAATCACTAATACTGATAGTTATACTTTGTCATTTGTAGTTTTAGAAAAATGAATTTAATACTTTTAGGTATGCCAGGTGCAGGTAAAGGAACCCAAGCAGAATTTATTCAAAAGGACTTTGGGCTAGCAAATATTTCGACTGGCGCAATGATGAGAGAGGTAAGCAGATCTGAGAGTGAACTAGCATCAAAAGTTCAATTCTATCTTTCATCAGGAACTCTTGTTCCCAATGAGATAATCGTAGAAATGCTCGTTGAGAGAATACGACAAGATGACTGTTCAAATGGTTTTTTATTAGATGGATTCCCTAGAAACTTTGATCAAGGAAAGGCTTTAGATAATGCCAACATTTCTATAGATTTGGTCTTATATCTAAATATCAAAGAGGAGGAAATTATTTCGAGAATGTCTGGAAGAAGAGTTCATTTAGCATCTGGTAGGTCCTATCACATAGTACATAACCCTCCTAAAAAAGCTGGCTTTGACGATATTACAGGCGAAGCATTAATACAAAGAGAAGACGATAATCCTGAAGTAATTAAAAAGAGATTGTCGGTTTATTATAATGAAACAGAACCATTGCTTGAATTTTACAAAAACAAAAATTTAAAATTTATTGAAATAGATGCATCTAAACCAGTTGATGTCGTAACCGATTCAATTCGCAAAAGCATTTTAAGTTGAACAGCATTGTCATAGACCTTACTTCAAACAAGCATTTTATTGCTTTGGATTATGCTCAAAAGAGATATTTTTTTGACTTTAAAGAAGAATCTTTGNAGAAAAGAAATGATTGGGAATACAAGATCTCGACGTTAAAAGAAAATATCCCTGAATTTGCATTTAATAAGATTGAAAAAATGGCCTACGCTGCAGGGCCAGGATCATATACAGGTGCTAGATTAGCCTTCACATTTTTAGATACTTTGAGCCTGATTCTCAATAAGAAATTTTACGCATTTTCAAATTTAAGAGCTTTACAACATAAATTCCCTGATAGGATAGCCATCATCAAAGGCAGCAAGAACGATTTTTTTTATAGATACCAAGGGTGTGATAATTATTGTGAGAGCTTAGACCAAATTCCAAAAAGCGAAGCTTACGTGGTCTTAGAAAATGATCAATTACAGCTAGAAAATAAGGTTGAGTTGAAATTTGAAGAAATTCCTAAAAATATTCTTGATTTAGTTATGGAATCAGACAATGAAGCGCTTTCTTCAAATTACCCTAACTATATAAAAGAATTAAACTACGTAAAAAGTAGGTAATATGGAACTATCTATACTGCAAATAATCGTACTAAGCATCATTCAAGCTATAACTGAATTTTTACCCATATCAAGCTCTGCTCACCTTTTGCTTCCAAGCAAAGTACTTGGATGGCCAGATCAAGGTATTATCTTTGATATAACGGTGCATTTTGCAACCTTAATGGCTGTTATTATTTATTTTAACGATCAATTTTTAAGATTTAGCTTCTATGTTTCTAAAACATTCATATTTTTGGTCATAAGTACCTTACCTATTGTCTTGATAGCTTTATTTGTTGAAGGTATAGGCGATTATAGGTGGTCTTTAACATCAATAGCCTATGCAAATATTTTTTTTGCTTTTTTGCTTTATATATCCGAAAAAACTAGCCAAAAAAAGTACTTAAATTCAGACATGACAGCAAAACATGCAATTGTAATTGGTTTATTCCAAACATTTAGTTTGATATCAGGCGCATCTAGGTCTGGAACTGCTATCACTGCTTCATTATTTTTAGGTTTCAAAAAGTCTGAAGCAGCAAAATACTCTCTAATGCTATCAATACCAACCATACTTGGAGCTCTTGTTTTTAGCTTTTTAGAATTTAAAACTTTACAAGAAGATATTAACATTTTAACCACTTTTATAGCATTTTTAACCACTTTTACAGTATCTTATTTATCAATATCTTTATTTCTTGGTCTCGTAAAGAAGCTTGGTTATATGCCTTTTATCGTTTATAGATTGGTTCTAGGAATAATATTGCTATGGTTGATATAGAAGGAATAAAAGTATTAAATCTTGACTTTAAAGAAAGAGCTATAGAGCTATCAAAAAAATATAATGTTTCATTACTAAACTCTGAATCTGCAGAAATATATATATCTATTGATGATCAGTCAATTCTGCATTTTGGTAAAAACAAATTAGAAAATTCGTTTGGTGAAGGTAAATTTAGCGCGAGGATCACGCAGTATCAGGGTGAAACCCTTTTAAAAAAAGCAATTGGTTGGCAATCAACAGTACAAAAGCATATCTTAGATGCTACAGGTGGCTTAGGGCACGATTCTTTTATCCTTGCATTACTAGGACAAAAAATTACTGTATTGGAAAAGAATATAGGGTTATGTATTCTGATTGAGGAGGCATTACATAATTTGCCTAATTTGCCATATTTCAACGATGCTAAAAACAACATATCAATCATTAACAATGATTCGCGTGCTTTTTTGTCATCTGCAGAAAACTTCGATGTTATTTATATTGATCCAATGTTTAACTCCAAGAAAAAATTAAAAAGAACTAAACAAATGGAATTTTTAGTTAGTTATCTAAAAGAGTATGACGATCCTTCAGCTGAATTCTACGAATCTAATTTTAAAAGACTGGTCATTAAGAAAGAATTGAGAGCAAAATCTAGTATAAAAGATTGCTCTGCTTTATCATTTAAAGGTTCATCAGTAAGATATGACATATATTCAAAAGGAGAAAAATGAATTTTAGTCAAGCAGTAAAGTCAGCATTAATCGATAATTATTCTACTTTCAAAGGTAGAGCATGCAGGGCAGAATGGTGGTATTTTGTCTTATTTACCATAATTATTTCAATAGTAGTTAGTGCTGTTGTGGCATTTGCAACATTCGGTAGTGTAGATTGGGAATATGTAGCAACATTGAATGAAAACCAAGCAACCGAATTTATACTGGATAGCAGCTTCGGAACAGGTACAAGAATATCATCTGTTGCACTAACTCTAATATTTTTTTTACCGTCTCTGGCTGTCACAATCAGAAGATTACAAGACCTTGATGCAAGCTATTATTGGGCGGTACCATACTTTATTGTGAGTCTTGTAAGCATATGGTTTGCAATTTTTCCTTCTGTTGAACCTGCAGCAGTCAGATTGGGTGCAGCTGGAAACTTAATCACGATACTTTATTGTTTAGCTTTTTTGAGAAAGGGTGGTTATGAAGATAACAGGTTTGGCCCTAATCCTCTTGAAGAAGAGGATACTTATTAAGCTAATCTTCGAAGATTACAGCAGTTCCATACGCAACAACTTCTGAAGCTCCTTGTGCAATAGTGCTGCTTTGAATTCTAAAGCATATTATTGCGTTAGCTCCCTTTTTCTCTGCGTCTGCTATCATTCTTTCTACAGCTTGATCACGAGTTTGTTGAAGAAGTCTTGAATACTCTTCTACCTCTCCGCCAACAATATTTTTTAAACTTGCAAAAACATCTGCAACCGCATGCCTAGCTCTTGCAGAGCTACCTTTGACGTAGCCAATTGTACTGACAATATTTTTTCCAGGGATATTTTCTGAAGTTGTTATCAACATAATTTAATTCTAACAAAATATTTCAATTGATTATTATGCTTCACAAGAAGTATTAAAAGATTTAAAATGCTTTCTTCATGGCTGTACAAAAAAGTAAAAAAACAAGAAGTAGAGTTGGAATGAGACGTTCTCATGACGCATTGAGTTCTAACTCATTGTCGACTGATCCAGTTTCAGGTGAAAGACATTTAAGACATAACATGTCTGCTGATGGTTTCTACAAAGGCAGATTAGTCAAAGATCTTAAAAAGAAATCAAAAGAACCAGAAGAAGAAACCCAACAATAATTTAAATGGCTTTTTCATTCTTATTTCCTGGTCAAGGGTCACAATATACTGGAATGTTCAAAGAGCATTTTGAAGAATTTGACGAATTCCAAGATAATCTATCATTAGCTGAAGAATTTTATAAAGAAGACTTAAAAAATATCATTTTTCAAGAAGACCCAAGATTAAACGATACCTATTACACACAACCACTTTTAATGTTAATGAGCTATTCGCTTTTTCAGGTCTGGAAAAAGCATAATTGCCCACTTCCAAAAGTTGCAGCTGGACACAGTCTTGGTGAAGTTTCGGCTTTTTTATGTGCAGGAGGCCTGAATTTAAAAGATGCTTTAAGGTTTATAAAATTTAGAGCAACTTTCATGGTTGAAAGTAAGGGTGATACAAAAACTAAGATGTCTGCGGTTTTAGGCCTTGATGGAGAAAGTATCAAAAAAATTCTTATAGACAAAAAAGCTAAATTTCTTGAAGCAGTGAATATGAATTCTCCATTACAAACTGTAATTGCTGGAAACACAGATGAAATAGAGGCTGTAAAAAATGAATTAAAAGAAAAAGGTGCAAAAAAAGTAGTAGATCTATCAGTATCAGTGCCTTCTCACTCTAGCTTAATGGGAATAGCTACAACAAAATTAAAATTGGTGCTTGATGAAATCAAGCTTGGCAAGCCAGAGTTCCCTGTAATACAAAATTTACACGCAAAAATTCCTCTTACAGCAAAAGAAATATGTAATAATCTTGCTGAGCAAATATCAAATCCAGTTCAATGGGTTTCATCAATGAACAGATTAAAAAAATATGGTCTTGAAGAGCATTACGAAATTGGACCTAGCAAAGTTCTTTCAGGTCTAGCTAAGCAGAATAGAATAAGAGGATCATTTTCATCTTTTGATAATATTGATACATTCAAAGAATTACTGAGCAGATATGAAAAATAAAAAAGCATTAGTCACAGGAGGCAACAGAGGAATTGGTAAAGGGATTGTTCTATCTCTTTTGGAGCAAGGATATTTCGTGCTAGCTACATCGAGAGATTCTACAAATTTTGATATGTCTCACCCAAATTTAAAATTAGCGAATTTAGATGTTTGTGATCATGCTTCAGTTGCTGCTTTTCAAAAAATTGTAAGTGATTACGATCCAGATATTTTGATAAATAATGCAGGCGTCACTAAAGATAGTCTTTTTTTAAGAATGACTGAGGATGACTGGGATGAAGTTATCAATACTAATTTAAATAGCGTATTTAGAATGACTAAATTAGTTGTTAAAGGCATGTTAAAGAAAAAATGGGGAAGAATTATCAGTATAAGCTCAATATCTGGTTCCATGGGAAATCCTGGTCAAACAAATTATTCTGCATCTAAAGCAGGTGTTGATGCTTTTTCACGATCACTTGCAAAAGAACTGGGATCGAGAAATATTACAGTAAATTCAATTGCGCCTGGATTTATTCAAACTGATATGACCGATGGCCTAATTGATGAAGATATAACCAAAAAAATCCCATTGCAAAGAGTTGGAAATGTTGAAGATGTTGCTTCACTTGTAAACTTTTTGGTATCAGAAGAGTCTAATTATATTACCGGTCAAACATTAGTAGTTGATGGTGGGCTATTTATGAAGTAATGTATGTTTTACGGATTTACTAGGAGTAATAATGAGCGAAGTTTTAGATAAAGTTGTTGAAATTGTATGTAACCAGTTATCTGTCAATAAAGAAGATGTCACACCTGATTCCTCGTTTGTTGAAGACCTTGGTGCAGATTCTCTAGACACAGTAGAGTTGGTAATGGCATTTGAAGAGGAATTCGGTCTTGAAATTCCTGATGACGAGGCAGAAAACATCACAACAATTAAGAGTGCCGTCGATTGGATCGAAAAGAATAGCTAAGAAATTTTTCTTTCTTATCCTATTCTTAGGCTTAATATTCGTCTCTTTTAAGCTTCAATTCACCTTACTGCAAAAAATTCCTGTCCAAGATGCAAACCAAACCTTTATTGTTAAAAAAGGGGACAGCCTTTATGGAATACTTTTAGACCTAGAGAAGAAATATAATTTATCAAGCACATGGTGGATTAAGTTCAAATATATTTTTAAAGAGGATCCAGTAATTAAGGCTGGAAGATATAACATATTCCCTAATACTTCAATTTCTGAGCTTATAGAGCGTTTTGAAGAAGGTGACGTACAACTTTTTAAACTTGCAATAATAGAAGGGACCGTTGCTAAAAATAATTTAATAAATTTAGAAAATTTTATTAAGGATCAAAAACTTAATTTTGATGTGTCCAATAATATAAAAGATATGTTTTCTGAAGAAGCTCTTTTAATGCCAGATACCTATTTTTTTAGCGATCAACAGGATTTAATCAAAGTTTTAAGTAATTCAAAATTATATCTAGATGAATATCTGAACAATACATGGAGTGAAAAATCAAAAGACAATCCGTTACAAACACCTTATGAGGCCTTGATTCTTGCATCAATAATTGAAAGAGAGGCTGTATTACCTTCTGAGCAAGAAAAAATAGCCTCTGTATTTCTTGCAAGGCTAGAGATTAATATGAGATTACAAGCTGATCCAACATCATCATATGGTTTTTACGGAGATTACGGGAAAAAAATTGGTAGAGCAGTATTAGACGATAAAAATCCATATAACACCTATCAAAACAAAGGATTACCCCCTGGTCCAATTTGTTATCCATCAAAAGGGGCAATTGAAGCTGCTATAAAATCATCTCCTGGAGAGTTTTTTTATTTCGTTGCAAAAGGAGATGGTTCACATATTTTTTCAAAAACATATGAAGAACATAATAAAGCTGTAAAAAAATATATTTACAGTAAATAATATAGATTGTGTTTATATCATTTGAAGGCATAGAAGGATCAGGAAAATCCACACAAATTGAGCTATTAGAATCAGCACTAATAAACTTAGGTCATGATGTAAAAAAACTCAGAGAACCAGGGACAACAATGCTTGGTGAAAAAATAAGGGAAATATTTCTGGAAGAAACCAATGAAATTGTTGATCCTATTACGGAAGCGTTTTTGCTTTATGCATCCAGAAAACATTTAGATCAAAATATACTCAGAACAAACCTAGAAAAAGGTTGTATCGTAATAGCAGATAGGTATGCTGACGCAACTCTAGCTTATCAATGCTTTGGAAAAGGGCTGAGTATTGATTTCATAAATTACATTCACGCAAATTCTGAGCTCCTCACACCTGACTTAACATTTTATATGGATATTTCTGCAGAAAAATCCAAGGAAAGAATTTCTCAGAGAAAGATGGATAGAATGGAGAGCGAGCCTCAAGAATTTTTTGAGAGAGTACGAGAAGGATACTTAGAAATTGCAACAAAAAATCCAGATAGAGTCGTATGTCTAAATGCTAATGAAAGTATTGAGGAACTAAAAACACAAATAATTGAGAAAACACTAGAAAAAATAAATGCTACCTTGGGATAAAAAATTCTTAGAACGTCAAGATAACATAAAACCAAAAACTATTTTATGCGGTTCAGATGGTCAGGATATTAAGAAAGTTGCTCGAGAAATTGCAAAAAGCTTTATAGCTTCCATCGATCAAAAAGATTATAAAAATATTGAATTAGAAAATATTGCATCCCACAATTTTTATTTTTTAAAGAAAGATCCTGAAAAAAATAATATTCCAATAGCAGAATTACGTGAACCCAAAGATTTTTTATCTTTGAGTTCAACTGGTAAAAAATTGCTTTTCATTCAAGGTGGAGAAGATATAAGAATTGATGGCTATAATTCTTTATTGAAGGTTGCTGAAGACTCAGGTGATGAAACTTTTATAATTATTTCAACTAGTAATCTTTCATTAATACCTCCTACTATAAAAAGTAGATTTCACATATCGAGGATTCCAAAACCATCTGTTGAAGAAGTTACAGATTTTCTGTCGACAAGCAATCAGAACCTTTCTGCAAACGCCATAGGTTTTTTATCTGAGAATCCAAAAGAGCTTGACTGCTCTTTAGCTGATGTTATGAAAAAAATGGAAAAATATGATGCATATTTGAATGGTGGAGATATTCAGTCTAAAGATCGAGAGGAAATTTCTGAATTTACGGATTATTTAATTTATCTGCAAAAGTTGAAAATTCACTCCGAAGCGAGAGTTTCTCTCAAAATTTTAAGTGAATTAATGGATGTAAAGAAATCAATAAGCCTTCGAAATAACCTTAGTTTAGACGTTATTAAATTAAGAATTAATTCTTGCTTATAGTTGGTTCGGGAAAAAAATTGTTCTTTTGCTCAAAGGAGTACGCAAGATTTATCAGATTGACCTCATCCCAAGCAGTACCCATAAAAGAAAGTCCTGTAGGGAATCCATCAACCATTGATAAAGGGATGGTAATATGTGGATAACCTGAAATAGCAGATAAAGCACCATTTCCCCAACCATTTTCGAAATTATCACCAGTGCGATAATCAATTTTCCATGCAGTATTTCTAGTTAAGCCAACTATGGCACTCAATTTATTTTCTTCTAAGACCGTATCTAAATAGTTTCTAGAGAAATCGACTATTGTTAATGCTTCTTGGTAAATGTCATCTGTAATTTTTCCTTCAACTTTTTTCCCAGGACCTGCTGCAATACTACTTAGAAAATATTCCTGACCATAAAAACTCATTGTCTCTTTTTTATTGGCATTATTAAATTCCACTATCGATCGCATATTTTTCATAGAAGATTTAGATTTCTTTAGGTATTCATTTAACCCCGCAAAAAATTCATGTTCTAGAATAAAAAGGGCAGAGGGCCAAAAATTATCTGGTAAAGGTTTAAGCGAAATTGGAACAATTTCTGCACCGGCTTCTAAAAAAATTTTTTCTGCTTTCTTGATAAGTGTAAAAGTTATATCTAAATCTCCTTCATTTGG
>NZKB01000028.1 GCA_002692425.1 Gammaproteobacteria bacterium | reverse complement strand
TGTGGTGAGAGATTCAGGGCTGATCAGGTCCCTGATTACTGTAAAAAAGAAGATTTAACAGAACCACGCCAGTTTAATTTAATGTTTAAAACCAATGTGGGCCCCATTGATGATGGTAAAACCTTTGCATATCTGAGGCCAGAAACAGCTCAACAAATTTTTACTAATTTTAAGAACGTAGTTGACTCAACATCAAGAAATGTTCCGTTTGGTATTGCTCAAACAGGCAAAGCTTTCAGGAATGAAATTACATTGAAAAGTTTTATTTTTAGGGTTAGGGAATTTGAACAAATGGAATTGGAGTTTTTTGTAGTTCCTGGTACAGATGAAGAATGGCATAAAAAATGGGTGGATCTAAGATTAAACTGGTGGGGACAACAAGGGGTCTCTAAAGAAAATTTAGAGCTTTATAATGTGCCTAAAGAAGAGCTAGCACATTATTCGAAAGCAACGGTTGATATAATGTACAAATTTCCTCACGGAGTAGAGGAGTTAGAAGGCATTGCAAATCGAACAGACTTTGACTTGGGATCTCACTCAAAAGATCAGAAAGAATTAAATTTAAAATCAAGTGTTATAGAAAACAAAGAATCTAATGCAAAATTGGCTTTAAAGGATGAAGACAATGAATGGATGGTCCCTTTTGTTATTGAGCCATCAGCTGGTGTCGATAGAGCGGTTTTGGCGATTCTAAATGAAGCATATTGTTTAGAAACAGTGGATGGCAAAGAAAGAGTTGTTCTCAAACTTAAGCCGCATTTATCACCAATAAAGGCTGCTGTTATTCCATTAAAAAAGAATGATGCAAAAATCGTTGCTAAAGCAAAAGAAATTAAAACTAAACTTCAAAAACTAGGCATGGGAAGAGTTCTTTTTGAGAATAGCGGCAATATTGGAAAAAATTACAGAAGACATGATGAAGTTGGCACACCTATTTGTATAACGATTGATTTTGAAACGCTTGATGAAAATACCGTCACGGTTAGGGACCGAGACACAATGACACAAAAAAGGGTTTCTGTAGCTGATCTTGAAAAAGAGTTTAAAAAACTTTTTTAGATATCAACGTTCTCTGCTCTAAGCGCATTCTCATCTATAAATTGTCTTCTTGGTTGAACTTGATCGCCCATTAAGGTTTCAAAAATATCATCAACCATTTCTCGGGCATCATCTAGTGTAATTTGAACAAGCCTTCTATTGTTTGGATCAAAAGTTGTTTCCCATAGTTGCTCAGGGTTCATCTCCCCTAAACCTTTATATCTCTGTATTTCAGGAGATCTTGCACCCTCTGAGCTTTCTTCCCTGAGAGCTTTTAAAATTTCATCTTTTTCTTCTTCATCTTTTGCATAGTGAACTTTGCTTCCTTTTTTTATTTTAAATAAAGGTGGAAGAGCTAGGTAAATATGCCCTTTTTCTAGAAGATCGTACATTTGATTGTAGAAGAAAGTTAATAGTAATGTTCTTATGTGTGAGCCATCCACGTCAGCATCGGTCATTATTATTACTCTGTGGTATCTTAGTTTCTCTACATTAAACTCATCAACACCAATTCCTGTTCCAAGCGCTGTAATAAGTGTTCCTATTTCGTTTGATGATAAAACTTTATCAAGTCGGGCTTTTTGAACATTGATAATTTTTCCTTTAAGAGGAAGTATTGCTTGAAAGCTTCTGTCTCTTCCTTGTTTTGCAGAACCTCCAGCTGAATCACCCTCAACTAAAAATATTTCTGACAAAGACGGGTCTTTTTCTTGGCAATCAGCCAACTTACCAGGCAGCCCACCTATATCTAACAACCCTTTTCTCCTGGTCATTTCTTTGGCTTTCCTTGCTGCTTCTCTTGCATATGCAGCCTCAAGTACCTTTCCTAGTATTTCTTTAGCTTGTGGCTTATTAGCTAAAAGAAAGTCCATAAAATAATCATTTAGCAGGCCTTCTACTGCAGGCCTTGCTTCTGATGAAACAAGTTTATCCTTGGTTTGTGAAGAAAATTTTGGATCAGGCATTTTTAAAGAGATAATTGCTACCATCCCCTCCCTTACATCTTCACCTGTTATTTCGACCTCTTTCTTTCGCATTAAGTCTTCTTTTTTAATAAAGTTTTTAATTACCCTTGTAAGACCCCCTCTAAACCCAGCTAAATGTGTCCCGCCATCAGCTTGAGGTATGTTGTTGGTAAAACACTGAACATTTTCTCGATAAGTGCTAGTCCACTGCACAGCCACTTCTACGCCAATCCCTTTCATATTAGCTTGTGCGTAAAACGGTGTGCCAAC
Source organism: Gammaproteobacteria bacterium (assembly GCA_002692425.1). Lineage (GTDB taxonomy): Bacteria > Pseudomonadota > Gammaproteobacteria > Magnimaribacterales > TMED112 > TMED112. The sequence goes on along the minus strand of NZKB01000028.1, from coordinate 8,786 downwards.
TGTTTCTTTTTTTCCAGTAAGGTACTTAACAAACTCATTAAGACCACCTTCTGATTTAAAATCTTGAGATTTTCCTGTTCTTTCATCTAAAACACTAATACCAATACCCTGATTTAAAAATGACAGCTCTCTTATTCTCTTAATTAATATATCCACATCAAACTTGGTGTGTGAAAATATCTTATTTGAAGGAATAAAAGTAACTTTTGTTCCGGTTTTGTCACTTTTTTCAACTATTTCAAGTTTTGTTTGTGGAAAACCATCGGCATACTCTTGTCTGTATTTAGAGCCTTGTCTTTCTATCTCTAATATAAGCTTACTGCTTAGTGCATTTACAACTGAGACACCAACACCATGAAGACCGCCGGACACTTTGTAGCTGTTTTCATCAAATTTCCCACCTGCATGTAAAACAGTCATTATAACTTCAGCAGCAGAAGCACCCTCTTCATGTTTGTCAACCGGTATACCTCTACCGTTATCTGCAACAGATACAGAGCCATCTTTGCCTACAACTACATCTATTTGATTACAAAAACCGGCTAATCCCTCATCAATAGAGTTGTCTAAAACCTCAAACACCATATGGTGCAGACCGGTACCATCATCTGTATCACCAATATACATACCAGGACGCTTTTTAACGGCCTCAAGACCTTTTAGGACTTTTATACTATCTGAATCATAATCATTTGACATTAGAGTGTTCTCCATTGTGTTCTACGTGGAACAAAAAGACCTCATTATGCTCTATAAAATGAGAAAAACTAATTGACGTCATGATTGTCTGAACACTGTTATTTATAAGATATTTTAACATTAAATTGGCATTTTCTTTATCTAATTCAGAAGAAATATCATCCATTAATAAGATGGGGGTTAAATTAGTGTGCTCTATGATAATTTCTCTTTGTATAAGATGAAAAATAATAGAAATTATTTTCTGTTGTCCCCTTGATAAAACTTCTGATGCACTTGTATTTTTTAAAAAAATATTAAATGATCGTTTATGAGGCCCTTCTGAAGTTCTTTTCATAATACGATCTTTATCAAAGTTTTTTGCCAAAATATCAGAGAAATTAAAAGATTTGTCATAACCCGGGTCATATTTTATGTTTAAATCTTTTATCCATGGGTTTTTCTCTTCAAAAACTGTGGTTAAGGAACTATTTTTTAAGTAATTATTAATTTTCTCACACAAAGATTCATTTAGTTTTGTAACTTTTGGCTCAATATCAATCAATTGTTCATCCCAATACTTTATTTGATTAAAATCATTGTTTTTGAGGCATCCAGCTCTCTGTAGGATTATTTTCTTAACTTCATTTAACAATATAGCGTTAGGTTGTTCCACGTAGAACAATATTTTGTTTAAGAAATTTCTTTTTTGCTCAGGATTGGCGGTTGTGAAGAAAAACTCTTTATTTTCAATTAAGCAGTTAGGGTGTTTTTTAACTAATTTTGTAAAATTATCTGTTTTTTCACCCCTATTTTGCAAAATATGCGCTTTATTATCCTTTTTCTTGGTAATTTTGATAGTTTTTCCATCTTCAAACACTAATAGAGATTGTGCTTGATTTTTTGTGTTTTGTATTAATTGATTTGTGTCGTTAGTTCTAAATGATTTGCCGGTCAATGAAAAATATATAGATTCAATAATGGAGCTTTTTCCAGAACCGTTGTCTCCATAAAATAATGTTATCCCTTTATTTATAGGGATTTCAAGAAATTCATAACTTCTAAAACTGTCAAGTTTTATTTCTTTTATTATCACTCTTTCTATTATAAAAGAAGGGGCATAAGTACAAGAACCTGGTTTGAATCACCACTTTCCACAAGTGCACTTTTATCACTTCCAAAACTTACAAGAGATATCTCTTCTTCATCAATGGTGCCGAGTACTTCCTTGAGGTAATTTACGTTAAAAGCTATATCAAAGCCGCTGACGCCTCCTGAGATATCAAGTTTCTCTTCAGCAGATTCTTGGTCTGGGTTATGAGCTGATATATCTAGAACACCAGACTCTACTTTAAGTTTTACTCCTTTAAACTTTTCGCTGGTTAAAACAGATACCCTAGACAAAGAGTCCAGCATATTTTTTCTATTAAATGTTATTTTTGAACCTTCGCCTTGTGGAACAACTTGGTTATAGTTTGGGTAGTTTCCGTCTATGAGCTTAGATTTAAATGTAAATTTTTTAGACATAAATACGATATTGTTAGTATTTATATAAAACTCAATATCGCCATCATGTTTTGGAAGAATTTTCATCAACTCAACAACAGTTTTTCGAGGAATAATGCCTGTAAAATCCCCATCACTCTCGAGGTTTGATTTATAAATAGAAAGCCTATGAGCGTCTGTAGCAACCATATTTACTGAGCTTTCAGTCTTTTCAAACAAACAACCATTTAGGTAATGTCTCCAGTCTTGGTTGGCCATTGCGAAAGAAGTTTTTTGAAAAAGCTCATAAAGTTTAGCTGATGAAATTTTATGTGTATTATCACTTTTTACCACATCAAAATCAGGAAAGTCTGAACCAGAGATTGTTGAAAGATTATATTTTCCAGAAGATGATTTTACAGTTAGTTTTGAGGTTTCCTCATTTAATTCAAAAGAAACCTGACCCTCTGGAAGCTCTCTGATTATATCAGCTGCTTTTTTTGCAGGGATTGTTGTTTCACCAGGTTGTTCAATGTTAGGCCCATCCAATAAAACTTCCAACTCAACCTCTAGGTCTGTGCTTAGAAGCTTAATAGAGTCTGCTTCACACCTAATCAATATATTGCTTAATATGGGTAGTGTTTGTTTTTTATCAGCAACTGCCGCTAAAGATTGAAACTCATTTATTATTTCTGCTTTGTCTATTTTAAATTTCATTCTAAGTTGAAAGACTTCTTCTTAATTTTTTATAATCTTCATCAATCTCAAGGTTGTCTTTCTTGAGTTCTTTGGTTTTTTCACAAGCATGTATAACTGTTGTGTGGTCTCTGCCGCCAAAAGCCTCTCCAATTTCTGGTAGGCTATGATTTGTAAGCTCTTTAGAGAGCGCCATTGCAACCTGCCTTGGCCTTGCAATGGATCTGTTTCTCCTTTTAGAGAGTAAATCACTCATTTTTATGTTGTAGTAATCTGCTACCACTCTTTGTATATTGCTAATTGTTACCATTTTTGCCTGAATGGCCAAAACATCCCTTAAAGACTCTTTAATTAGCTCAATACTTATGTCTGATTTAGCAAACTTAGCGTTTGCAGCAACCCTTTTCAAAGCCCCTTCTAATTCCCTAACATTCGACTTTACTTGCTGTGCTATAAAAAATGCGCATTCTTCTGGCAGCTCTAAACTCATTTCCTCTGCCTTTTTAAGAAGAATGGCTGTTCTTGTTTCAAGGGCTGGTGGATCAATTACTACAGATAAACCCCACCCGAACCTTGATTTAAGCCTATCCTCAAGCCCCTCAATTTCTTTGGGATATCTATCACAAGAAAATATCATAATATTTCCACTTTCAATGAGGCTGTTGAAGGTGTGGAAGAGCTCATCCTGGGATTGTTCTTTTCCGGCAAAAAACTGAATGTCATCTATTAATAGTGCGTTAAGACCCCTATAAAATTTTTTAAATTCGTTTATTGCACCAAGCTGTAATGCTTTAACCATGTCGCTTACAAACCGTTCCGAATGCACATAACATATTTTTGCATTGGGCCTTTCCTCTAAAAGCTTGTTTCCTATTGCGTGCATTAGGTGTGTTTTACCCAACCCAACACCACCATAAACAAATAGTGGGTTATATTCGGTTTGAGAAGCTTGCTCGGCGACTTGTTGGGCGGCAGCCAAGGCTATTTGATTAGATTTTCCTGTTACAAATGTATTGAATGTGTAGTTTTTATTAAGGCCTGTAGTTTGGGGTTGTGTTTGTGTAGACGGTTTTACGGAAACATTCAAAATAAATTTGTTTCGTCCTATGTTGTTTTCTAACAGTGTGGTTATTTGGGGCAAATATTTTTCCTTAAACAAGTCTCCCACAAAATTGTTGGGCGCGTAGATGTTAAAGTTGTTTTCTTTTAAATCAAACTGAAGTGGTTTTATCCAAGAATTAATCTCTGTGTTGTTTAAATCTTTCTCCAGCTCCTTAACGCACTGATTAAAAATATTTATTGTTGAAACCTTGTTAGACATGTCGATAAGTTTATAATACTTAAGCTTTTTAAAACATGTAATAAATACGTTGTTTTTTTGTTAAAAAACTGTGGATAACTATGAAAAGAACACTAAAAGTAACAAATACTAAGAGAAAAAGAACCCACGGGTTCAGGGAAAGAATGTCAACCAAGGCTGGCAGGTCTGTGCTTTCAAACAGAAGGTCGAAAGGCAGAAAGTCTCTAGCTGTATAACCTTAATGGGCAAAGAGCTTACCCTCTCAAAAAACCTGAGAAGAAAAAAACTTACGAAAGAGATGTTTGGGTGGAGTGTTTTCAGTGTCACAAGCGAGGTTTCTGTTTTTTTTAACACCAACAACGACAACAAAAACTCTATTTTAGTATCGATTCCAAAAAAAGCGGTCAAAGAAGCCCACAAGAGAAACCTCTTAAGAAGGAAAACCAAAGAAGTATTTAGATTGAACGCAAAGAGAGAAAAGACCATAGATTATTTGGTAAGATTTAATAAGTTTGCTGAAGGTTTTGAAGGCAGCCTTGAGGATTTTTTTAAAAATGTTTAACCCAAGAACAATATTCGCGTCTCTGTCCCTCATTCTGGTTTTGGGGTTAATCTATGAGTGGAACTCAGGCAGCAAATCAACAAAACTTGAGCTTTCGGTTTTGGTACAAAATTCTGCGGGCCTTTCGGGGTATGAAAAGATTAGTAATGATGGTCTTGATTTATACATCGACTCAGCTGATGGCTCGATAAAAGAGGCATATCTTTATGAAAAAGAGCGTGGTGATGGTCTCGTCAAAACAAGACTCATGTCGGACGACGATCTGTTAAAGTTTTATTTTAAAACGTCTATATCGGGCTTCCGAAACAATGCTCCTTTTAAAGTAACAAGCAAAACTAACGACTCTCTTGTTCTTGAGGGGAAGGACCCAAACGGGAACGTTTTAGAAAAAGTTTTTTATTTTGAAGGCCCAAATACCGTAAGGATTGATGACAGTTTAAAGCTGGTTTCGTCTTCGTTTGGCAACATTTCTGCTTTTAAAACCTTCTACCGAAACAAGAACAAGTCCATTGATTATGGGGTTTCTTTTTCAAGAGATCATTTAGCATACAGCACAAGTGATGATGTTTTTAATGATGAGCAAATTACATCTGTGAGAAGCAGAGAAGACTACATGGGAAACTGGGTTGGTTATTCTCAAAAACATTTTGTTGTTGCGGTTTTTGATAAAAGCAAACAACAAAAAATATCACTATACCCTCAAGACGAAAATGGTGTTTATAGATTTGGTTTTTCAGAAGAGGCGGTGCCAACTTCTGGGGGCTATGTGTCTACAACGAGTCTTTTTTTAGGCCCCAAACAGAAAACCGTTTTAGAGCCTATTGCTCCACACTTTAAATATAACCTCGACCTTGGTTTTGTTTATGGGATAGGTGAGTTTCTTATTGTGGTGCTTAACTTCTTTTACTCTTTGGTAGGAAACTGGGGTTTTGCAATAGTTCTGCTAACCCTTGCTTTCAAGGTTTTGTTGTCGCCACTTCAGATAATGCAAATTAACTCCATGGTAAAAATGAGACAGCTTCAACCAAAAATCCAAGATATTCAAAATCTGCATAAAAACGATCAACAAAAACTTGGCATGGAAATGATGCAGCTTTACAAAAAAGAAAAGTTCAACCCGCTGGCTGGGTGTTTTCCTATGATACCTCAGTTGCCTATATTTTTAGCTATGTTTTGGGTAACCAGAGAGGCGTTTGAGTTTAGGGGTGAGGCATTCTTGTGGATACCTGATCTAGCTGAATCAGACCCCTTCATGATTGCTCCAATTCTTATGGGTGGAATGATGTATTTGTCTCAGCTTATGATGCCAAAACCTCCTCAAACCCAAGGAATGCAAGCCCAAATCTCACGCCAAATGATGGTTGTGTTTCCTCCGATGTTAACTCTGATATTTCTGTTTATGCCAGCAGGGGTTGTTATATATTCTGTAATCAACATGGCATTGTCGATTATCCCTCAGGCAATAGTTTTAAGAAGCGTAGACCCTGATGGGGGGTAAAGGGCTTGAGCCAATATTTGCACAAGGGTCAGCGCCCGGGCGATCGGCCATAGCTGTTGTTAGGTTATCTGGGAAGTTACCAGGCTCTCTCTATAATGAATTAAAAATAAAAAAAGATGAGCGCTCCTTTTTTTTAAGGGAGCTTGATCTTGGTGGTTTTACTGACAGCTGTCTTGTTATAAATTTTCCTGCGCCCAACTCTTACACAGGAGAAAGCATGCTTGAGATCCACTCTCACGGGAATCAGCTTATTGTCTCCGAACTCTTTCGTTGGCTTGAAGAAAAGGGTCTAAGAGAAGCAGAGGCTGGCGAGTTTAGCAAGAGAGCGTTTCTGAACAACAAGATAAGCCTTGTTCAGGCTGAGGGGGTTTCTCTTGGCATAGAGGCCGAGACGAAAGACCAGCTTATTGCTTTAGACTCTTTTAGGTCTGGTNTGTTGTCAAAAAAAATTGAAAACCTTATTTTTCAACTTAATTCTGTGTTGGTCGAACTTGAGGCGCAATTAGATTTTTCTGACGAAGANGGTGTTGTAGAAACAAAGGCTAGCGCCATACAGAGATCCCTTGATGTTGTGCTTGTTGGTTTAAGNNATTTATTAAAAAANTANGGNCCTTATGAAAAAANNTCATTGAAGAAAAANGTNGTTTTAGTGGGCCGTCCCAACGTGGGNAAGTCNTCTATTTTTAACGCNTTGTTAAATGAAGANGTTGCGATTGTGTCAAAAGAAGCTGGCACAACNAGAGATGTGGTAAGAAANGTTTTGCCGCTGTCNGGNTTTGANGTNGAGGTNGAAGANACTGCNGGNCTTCGTTCTGNAACAAANGATGAAATTGAAAAAACTGGTATGGGTTTAACATTTAAGGCNGCTGCATCTGCAGANTTATTGTTATANGTNGTAGATAGGCCAGAAGATNATGTCCCNAAAGAATTCAAAGANTGTTCTTTNGTTGTTTTAAACAANTGTGACTTNGGGCNTCCTTCTTCTGCTTTTCCAGGGNTTAAGGTCTCTGCAAAAACTGGTGAGGGCATAGNTCTTTTGCTNGAAAAAATGCGAGACCTAGCNACAAGCAGCTCNGGGCAAAAACTAGTTTCAGAGAGAACTCACAAAAAACTTGAAGATGCCATGNGTGTATTATCGAAANAAGCTGGTGGTGCTGATTTTTTTGAAGTAACTGCCCAAAANATAAGAGACGCTAACCAAGANCTCAAAGAAATATATGGTGAGTTCGATAATGAAAAAATCCTTGATCAGATTTTTAANAACTTCTGTATAGGCAAATAGTTTTCTTGTTAAGGTTTTGTGGATAATTTTTTAACCACATATTGTCAACANCCAAANANCCCTAAATAAAGAGNTTAAACACAGAAAAAACATNCCCTTCATTTTTTATAAAAGCCTTATAAGAAGGTATAATTCGNAGTTATNAACAGAAAANGNCTGCTTTAATAATAACAANAAACANTAGATGAATAATATATTTGATTTAATAGTAATAGGAGGAGGNCACGCAGGTGTAGAAGCAGTTCTCGCTGGCAAAAGAATGGGNCTTCATGTTGCTCTGATTACNTTAGACAAAANTAAAACTGGGCGNATGTCTTGTAACCCGGCNATAGGNGGCATCGGNAAGNCACACTTGGCNAAGGAAATAGATGCGCTTGGTGGCTACATGGCAGAAGCAACTGATTTNTCAGGNATTCAGTTTAGGACTCTTAATAAAAAGAAGGGGCCAGCGGTCCANGCAANAAGGGCTCAGGCNGANAAAGAGTTATATGAAAAAACNATTCAANCAAAACTTGAAAAAGAGGGAATAGAGNCATTCGAAGATGAAATTATAGATTTTGAAGAAAAGAGAGGTGAGGTTGTTTTTGCTGTTGGTAAAAAGAAAAAATTCAAAGCTAGAGCTTTTGTGNTAACAACAGGNACNTTCTTAAACGGGTCTATTTTAATAGGGGANAACAAAAGAGAAGGCGGCAGAATAGATGAAAAAAAANCATCTGGCTTGGAAAAATTTTTTGAAAAACAAAACNTAATGCTAGGACGCCTCAAAACAGGNACACCNCCAAGNCTTGCTAAAGAAAGTATAAATTTTGAAATAATGGAAGAGCAACCAGGAGACAAGGAAGNTCAGNACATGTCTTTTCTGGAAAACAAAAACNCTCACCCAAAACAGGTTTCTTGTTTTATTACAAAAACAAACANCAGAACNCACAANATAATTAAAAAAAACATCCATAAATCAGCCATGTATTCTGGCCTCATAAGTGGNGTCGGACCCAGATATTGTCCATCAATTGAGGACAAGATAATGAGNTTCGCCTCAAAAGAAAGCCACCAAATTTTTGTAGAACCAGAAGGGCTTAAAAGCAACTGGNTCTACCCGAACGGTGTTTCAACAAGCCTGCCGGCTGATGTGCANGAAGAATANATTAGATCTATTGAAGGGTTTGAAAGCGCCNTNATATTACANCAAGGATATGCTGTTGAGTACGACTATATAGACCCAAGGAGCCTTGAAAAAACTCTCAGACTAAAAAACCTTAAAAACCTTTTTTTAGCTGGACAAATC
>NZKB01000027.1 GCA_002692425.1 Gammaproteobacteria bacterium | reverse complement strand
ATGGGTTAAATTTATTTGATCCAGATCTTTTTAATTTTGTTTGAAGGTCGAGTTTATTTTTTTCAGAGATAAACCTCATTCTCGTAAAAACATTTATTAGATACCTTCTTCTATTTTTTTTGTTGGTAGATTTTGATATTGCTTTGCTCCTATCACTATACATTGTTAAAAAAAATTCTTCTGGGTCTTTTTTCAAGTCTTCTTGTAATTCCTCATTTGCACTTAAAACATTATCAAGAGACCAGGTTGGTAAAACTCCAGCATGAACAATTAAAGATTTCTTCGCATTGCTTGTAACGACTTTAGCAAATGAAAATTGTGAAAAATAATCAATTATTTCAATAGCTTTATTCTTATTTATTAGCTTTTGCATAGTATCCTTTTTTTTGTTGTATTTCCTTGCTCCGATAAGGATCGCCATTAGATGTAAATCGTGATTTCCAAACACACTCTTTACGTTATTATTGATTACATATTCAACTACTTTTTCTGATTCAGGACCTCTGTTTACTAAGTCACCAACACATATAAATTTATTTTCTCTATTTGGATCAATCAGCCTTACAAGGTTTATAAATTCCTTATAGCAACCTTGGATATCGCCTATAACAAATTTAGAGTTTGCTTTCATAAAGATTTAGTATTTCAAAAAAATTATTTATCTCAAGCTCCTCAGCTCTTTTATTCAAGTCAAAGTCGAATTTTTCACTTGCAAGATCAATCTTTTTTAAAGCACTTAAAATTTTCTTTCTTGGACTTGCAAAACAAATAGATAAGACTTTCTGAAATAATGCATATTTCTTATGGAACATCTTGTGTCTATCATGAGGAGTTATTTTAATTAAGGTTGAATTAACTTTAGGTTTTGGCTCAAAAGCATCTGGTGGTATGTCAAATAATGGCTCAATATCACAAAATAGCTGGCATTGAATTGAGATTTTAGATGCCTTTTGATTTGTGAGAAATCTATTTGCTAATTCTTTTTGAATTAGAAAGATACAATGTTTAAATTTAGAGCCCGATTCAATAATTCTAAAAATTATTTGAGATGAAACATTGTAAGGCAGATTTCCCAAAATAATTTTATTCTCAAGTTTAATTTCACTTAGATTCGTCTTTAGAAAGTCTGTATTGTATATTTTAAAATTAGCATTCACATGCCTTTTTTTTAATTTTTCACTAAATCTTTGATCAATTTCAATTGCTACGAGATTTTTTGAATTTTTGAGTATAAGTTCAGTAAGCGCCCCATCTCCAGGACCTATCTCTATTACGTCATCTAATTTTTGAATTTGAGAGCTTTGAATTATTTTTTCAAGAAAAAAACTATCTGTTAAAAAGTTTTGTCCTAGCGATTTTTTAAGTTTCATTTCTGGCTATTGAGATTAATAATGCTTCCATCATGCTCTCATGATTTGCTGAATAATTTTTTGCGATGTCTTCAGCAGTACCATGATCAACAGATATACGTAAAAAAGGCAAACCCAATGTTATGTTTATTGTTTTATAAAAATCGACAGTTTTAAGAACTGGCAATACTTGATCATGATACATTGATAATACTGCGTCATATTTAGTGTTCGTGAACACTGTATCAGCTGATATAGGACCATTTGCATCATATCCTTCATGTCGTAATTCATCTATGGCAGGCACAATAATGTTTTGTTCTTCATCTCCAATTGTGCCAGATTCTCCAGCATGTGGGTTGATTCCAAGAACAGCAATTTTTGGGCTTACTAGTTTAAATATATCTATAAGCCCGTTATGTAAAAGCTTATATTTATTTTTGATAAGATCTTTCGAAATACTATTCGATACCTCTTTTAGTGGAATATGCGTTGTTGTAATACCTAGATGCAAATCTCCATTAGTCATATACATTAAAACTTCACTAGCTTTAAACCTTTCTTTTAAAAATTCCGTATGCCCCGTAAAATTTCGTAAATGTTTCTGAATAATACTTTTATTCAATGGGCCAGTTACTAAACATGAAGAATTTGTAAATGCCAGATTAGCACCTGTTGATAAACACTCAACGATAAACTTTGAATTATTTATTGTTGGCTTTCCTAAAACAAAATCATTGCAACCATCCACATTTATAAGATTAATTGAATCTGGTTGAGCATTTTTTATATCAGAAATAAGGTTAATCTTTTGCTTGACACTTAAAGCTAACATTGAACTTTCAATTACTCTTGGTGAAGAAACTAAGATAATTTTAGAAAGGTGTTGTTTAAGTTTTGGATCTTGTATAGCTTTAAGAAAAACTTCAGGACCGATGCCGGAAGGGTCGCCCAAAGAAACAATAGTAGGTTTGTTAATCAAGCTCCTTGATCTCAACGAAAGCATCTGCTCTCAATTCCTGAAGGTCTGTTTCTAATTCTTCTTCAAACTTTCTATTAAACAGATAAGAAAAAGCTCTATCCTCAACATTTTCATTAGTTTTATCTTCCACTCTGCTACCAAGAACTTCTAAAACATGCCAGCCAAACTGACTCAAAAATGGATCAGTAATTTCATTAAAATTTGCTTTAATCATCTGTCGCTCAAATTCATCATCATAAACTCCTTCGCCAGCCCATCCTAGATTTCCACCTTCTTGTTTTGAACCAGGATCATCAGAATATTCTGATGCAAGCTCACTAAAGCTTTCCCCAGAATCAATTCTATTTTTGATTTCTTTTATTAGTTTTTCACTAGCTTCATCAGGTCTAATTCTATTAGGAATAAGCAGAATGTGCCTTACATCCCACTGCTTCTCAAACTTTACAGTTGGACCACGTTTATCTTCTAAATAAAGCATATGGTTGCCAGCACCACTCTTTATGGGCTCTGAGAGGTCCCCTATCTCCATGTCTTTTAGATAATTTGAAAAAAGTTCTGGAAACGCAGGAAGCTTCCGCCAACCCAAATCTCCAGAATCATCATCCTCAGAAAAGCTACTAATTAGGCTCTCTATATTTATTCCATTTTCTAAACTAGACAACGCTTCTTTGTATGTTTCACCAACGTTTTGCGAAGAGTTATTTCTTATAAGTATTTGTTTAACTCTTAATTCAGGCCCAAGCTGATTTTGTGCCTCTTCAGTTTCAAGGAAATTATTTAATTCGTCTTTACTTATTTGTATTTTGTTTTGGATTCGACCTTGTTGAACCCTATTTATTTTTAGATTCTTTCGCACCTCTTCTCTTAAATCTGAATATGAATCACCTCTTTCTTCCACTACTTTTATAAAATCTTCAATTCCTAAATTATTTTGTTGGGCAAGCCTTTTAAGAGTAAGATTTAATTCTTCATCACTAATCTTGATTCCTACCCGGTCGGCTATCTGAAGTTGAATTTCAGCAGTTATAAGTTGTTCTTGTATTTCTTCTCTAAGCACATCATCAGAAGGAATTTTCTCACCGTTAAGAGTGGCATTTTTTTTAAAATCAGCAATTCTCTGTTGGATATCTGATTCCAACACAACACCGTCATTTACTATTACAGCAACTCTATCTAACTCTTGCGATATTAGAGTATTCGCACAAAGTAAAAGGGCTAAAATTCTAATTAAATAATCCATCATTAATAATATTATCTATTGGAGTAAGTATATTTGTAAGTCCTACCAACTCAAATTCAAAACTTAGGTTATTTTTTACTTTGGGATTAGTCAAATATATTAAGTCAAAATAAGAAGTTTCAGCGAAATCTGGATCAACAAATGGAAAAAATCTTGCTCTTTCCATGCTCAATCTCACTTTAAAGCAATCATATTCCCATTGAAGGCCCAAAATATTTTCATTGATAATCTCTTCTTCTTCAGAGTATTGAGCCCTAGAAAAAATCTGAAAATCTCTAAAATCTCTTTTAAATTTTAGTACGTAGTTATCTAATGGCAAAAGAGGATAACTTGAGGGAACAATATTATTTTTTTGTAGTGACAAGAATGTTTTATTGTCCAAGTATTCTATACCTGCCATTAGTCCCATAAAATCACTTTTTTCATAACTATAGTTTCCTTTAGCAAAAAAGTTTAGGTTTTCATTTTTAGTTTTTGCTGAAAAAAAGATTGGTTTTTTATCGTAAAATTTTTTGAAGATATTATTTTCTTGTTCAAAATTATGTTTTTCGTAAAGATTAGTTGATACTGAAAGATCAAAAGCAGAATTACTCCAATTTTTAAAAATAAAGAACTTTCTTGAATTGCTTGATCTATCTTTTCCGACCCAAGAACTCAAAGAAATATTAGATTCAGGTGAAGGCAAAGTAGGATAAGAATCTAAAATCGGCAATGATGATTCTTCTGTAAAAGTCGACCATATAAAGCCAAACTTCAGGCTTTTGTCTTCAAGTAGTGAAAATATTTGAGAAGTTGCGAAATTATTATTTGTTAAATTTTCACTTGTGTCTTTTATCTCATAATTTTGACTAGATAGTAAAAATTTTGATTCATAATTTAAGGCAGTAAATGAAATGTTTTTCTTTACCTCTATATCTCTCGAAATTCTTTCTACCTCATCGTAAAGTATGTAAGGCATTTCTAGGCTATTAGGTGTGTTATTAGAAAATTTTGCGTATTCAGAATCTAAATCTATAAACCAGTCATTGATGATAAAGAACCTTTCATATGTAATGTAATCTTTAGAGTGTGATACTGGCCTTAATGCTCCTATATTTATGAAGTTATCTGAAAAAAAAGAAATGTTTCTATTTTTATTTAGAAATGAAATGCCAATTGACTGTTTCAGATCTAAACTTCTTCTATTTAAATCTAAATACTTAAATCCGTAATCTTGTATGAGTGAATTACCACTAAAATCCGAATAATCTAAAGTTAACGAAATAAAATCATTTAAATTTATCACTGAATCAATTTCATACACCCAGGAACTATTTTGATCATCTAAAGCTAAGCTATTAAAATTAAAATTATTAATCCCATTGTCAAAGTTGTAGTCAATGGAAAGACCAAATGAGGAGTTTGAATAGATAGGTTCTAATACAAATTCAGAATTTTCACCTTTAGTTTTAAATTTATAGCTTATATCTAGATTGGATCCAGTTACGCCAAGATTTGGAATATTGAAGCTATCATCTTCATTGAGATTTACTTCGCCTAACCAAAAAATTGGCACATTAAAAATTCTAAGTCTTGTATTCTGAATTGTTAAATTTTCATCTTCTATTTCTGCATTTTCAGCAGTTAGGCTCCACAGAGAACTTTTTTTACAAGAAGTTACTTTAATATTTTTTAGTTCTAAATCTTCACCATTACTTTCCGCCGAATCAAAAGAAAGATTTATTTTTTCCGAAAGATCGATATTTCCATCCTTAATAATAATATTTGCTTCATCTGATTCATCACAATTTTCTGCGCTTAAGGAAACGCTGAACCAAATTAAGAGAACTCCAAGATTATTAACTTTTTTCATATGCCTGTATTATAAGACTTATACTATTAGAAAAAGTTTTATGAGTCTTAAAGATAAAGTAATTTTCATGTCAGGAGGAAGCAGAGGCATAGGGCTTTCTATTGCTCTTCGAGCTGCTCAAGATGGAGCCAAAGTTGTTATCGCAGCCAAGACTGTAGACCCTCATCCAAAACTTGAAGGAACGATATTTACAGCAGCAGAAGAAATTAAAAAAGCTGGTGGTCAGGCATTGCCTGTTCAATGTGATATACGCTTTGAGGAAAGTATTCAAAACGCAGTAGATCAAGCTATCAAGGAATTTGGTGGAATAGATATATGCGTCAATAACGCTTCAGCAATTAGTCTTACACCCACACTTCAAACAGATATGAAAAGATATGATCTTATGCATAATATTAATGGCAGAGGTACATTTTTAACTAGCAAGCTTTGCATTCCTCATTTACTTAAATCTGAAAATCCACATATTTTAAATTTATCTCCACCACTTGATATGGATCCTCTTTGGTTCCAAGGCTCCCTTGCTTATACAATGGCTAAATTTAATATGAGCATGTGTGTGCTAGGGATGGCTGCAGAGTATTCAGGCAAAATCGGAGTTAATGCACTTTGGCCAAGAACTGCCATTAGAACTGCTGCTGTTGCTAATGTTTTAGGTGGTCAGGAAATGTACGACAAATCTAGAAAACCAGAGATAATGTCTGATGCTGCACATATCATACTAAATAAGGACCACAAAACGTTTAGTGGTAACTTTTTAATTGACGATTCATTGCTTGCTGAGCATGGGGAAACTGATTTTAGTAAATATGCAGACTATCCTTTTGATCAATTAATGCCCGACTTCTTTGTGCCTGCAGACGGCTACCCTGTCCCCAAAGTAGTCAAAGAGAGTTGAGAACAGAACTAACAGAAATAACTAACTGGTTAAGTAAAACCATTGGTGATAGCTCGTTTAATGTTAAAGAATTACGTCAAGAAGCAAGTCACAGAAAGTACTACAGGATAGAAGCCGATAATACTTCATATGTATTGACTGATAATTTTGAAAAAACAGATCAATCAGCAAATTTTCTATACGCTTCAAAAATTTTAAGAAATAGTTCAGTGAATGTACCAGAAGTTTTGGCTTTTTCAGAAGATTTAAGATTTGTTTTATTGCAAGATCTTGGAGACGAAAGCCTCGACGTCATTGATAAATACAAAGACGAAAAAATTTTAGAAATGGCATTAGAGCAGCTCTCAAGAATATATTTTTCGGACCAAGATGTTCTAAAAAGTGTTACAAAAGAATCTTTACTTGAGCAAACAAACAGTTTCATAGATTTTTGTAGAGAAAATAAATGCTCTAATGACGAAATAAATGCTCTTGAAATTCTAAGAAATGATTTGGTACATAATTTATTGAATCAACAGTTTATGCCTTCTCATAATGACTTCGAAAGAAGGAATTTGATGATGTTTAAGGAGGAATTATTTGTTATTGATTTCCAAGACTTAAATATGGGGCCTATAGGTATAGATCTAGCTTCAATTATGTATGAGCATACTTTTAATTATCCGAAGGCATTAATTAATGAAATGCTTGAGACACATCTTAAAGATAATGGTTTAAAAGCATCTAGTACTGAATTAGAAGATATGATCATGCATGCTTTAGCACATCGATCAATGCGAATCGTAGGAACTTTTAATAAATATTTTAAAGAAGGTAAACTTCTAAATAGAAAATCAGATTTAGATAAATTCCTAAAAAGAATATATTTAGCTCTTTCTTCATTAAAAAAAGTTGAAGCAAAAATAGTAAAAAAATTATTATGAAAGCAATGATATTGGCAGCAGGCTTCGGTAAAAGGCTTGGAGAATTGACAAAAAGTAAACCAAAGCCCTTACTAAAAATTAAAGGAAAGCCGCTAATTGATTACCATATTGAGAAGTTGATTTCTGCTGGGTTTGAAACTATAGCTATCAATACTCATTATCTTGGTAGTCAAATTTCTGATCATGTAATTGATATTTTTGGACAAAAGGTTGAAATTCTCATTAGCCATGAAAATGAACTCCTTGGCACTGGGGGAGGAATAAAAAAAGCTATATCAAGTTTTGGGGGTGAAGATATAGTTGTAATTAATTCAGATATTTATTCTGATTTAGACTATAGATATTTTTTAAACTTCTCTTCTGATACTTTATTTGTAGTTCCTGCAAATCAGACAGGTTCTGGAGATTTTTTTGTAAAAGAAAAACTTGTAAGCCTTGAGGGTAAAAAAAATTACACATGGACAGGTTTTAGTATTATCGCGAAGGAAACCTTAAATCAAAATGAAGCTTCAAGCTTTCATTATTGGCATGACTGCTTAAAAAAGCTTGCCAATAACAAAAAACTTAACGCAGAAATTTTGGATATAAATTGGTATGATGTCGGTAACGCTGAGACATTAAAAAAACTTAATAATTAAAGTGAAAAAAATTATTGCTCCTTCAATTCTTTCTGCTGATTTTTCAAGATTAGGTGAAGAGGTTGAAAATGTAATAAATGCAGGAGCAGATTGGGTGCACTTTGATGTTATGGACAATCATTATGTCCCGAACTTAACCATTGGACCAATGGTTTGTAAATCATTAAGAAATTACGGCATAAATAATTATATTGACGTTCATTTGATGGTAGAACCTGTAGATACCCTAGTGCAAATGTTTGCAGAAGCTGGAGCGGATCTAATTTCATTCCACCCTGAAGCAACGACTGACATTGATAAAACGTTGTCTTTAATTAAAGATTCTGGGTGTGCTGCAGGATTTGCAGTAAACCCTGCAGAAGATTTAGATGTAGTTAAAAGTTACATTGAAGAATTAGATTTAGCCTTATTAATGACTGTAAATCCAGGATTTGGAGGTCAAAAATTTATTGAAAATGTATTGCCAAAAATTTCTGAGATGAGAGAAATTATTGATAGTTCTTCTAAAGAGGTTAGGTTAGAGGTTGATGGCGGTTTGAATACCGAAAACATAAGAACAGTTTGTGATGCTGGGGCAGACACATTTGTCTTAGGCTCAGCAATTTTTAATACAGATGATTATTCGAATACTATTAATAAGCTTCGTAACAGCATTTCTTAGTTCTAATGAAAATTTAATACCAGCAAAAATTGGTGAAAATGAGATATTGCTCGAAGTTGCAAATACGCAAGCTTTGCGTGCAGACGGCTTAATGGGTGTAAAAGCTCTTGAATATAATCAAGGTATGATTTTTATCTGGCCAAATGCTTCAAGAAAATGCATGTGGATGAAAAATACACTCATAGATTTATCTGTGGCTTTTATTGATAGAGATAGAAAAATTACAGAAATTAAAGAACTTCAGTCAGAAAGCTTAGAGTCAATTTGCTCATCCAGAGGAAATATCATAGCTGCAATAGAAATGAATAAAGGTTGGTTTAAAGAAAATAATATAGAGCTAGGTGTTAAGGTTTTACTGCCCTAAAAATATCTACTTAAAGTTGTCATTATTTTTGAAGTTGCAGTCATCATGCCCCTTATAGGTGGTGGGAGTTCCTCGCTACCATGGTCCTTTGCTTCTAGACCATGAATTTCTTCTTCTTCCAACATCTTTTCAAGAATTTTTCTGCTTTTTTCATCTTTTGGAGACATTTCCTTTAAATGTCTTTTAAGGTGTTCGACTACTTGTTTTTCTGTTTCTTCAACAAACCCTAAACTTGTGGCGTCACTTATCAAAGCAGCTACAGATCCAAGTGTGAACGATCCTGCATAATAAAGTGGGTCAAGAATAGATTTTTTTCCTCCAAGCTCATCAAGCCTTTTACTACACCATTCTAGATGTGCAAATTCTTCATCTCCCGCTTTGATTAAATGTTTTCTAACCTTTGGTGTTTTTGTAAAAAAAGCTTGTCCTCTATAAAGTGCTTGTGCTGACACTTCACCAGAAGCATTCACTCGCATAAGTGATATGGATTTCTGTCTTTCTTCATCAGTCAAAGAATTATCAAGTTCACCAGTATTCTTATATGTTATTGTTTTTAAAAAATGGCTAAGCTCTGTGGCTAATTTATCGTTAAGACTCATAAATTTTTCCTATATCTCTCCTATATATAGTGCCATCAAATTTGATTTCATCAATCTTGTTATAAATACGAGATACACATTCTTCCAGGCTTGATCCATGATAATTTAGAGAAAAGACTCTCCCACCAGAAGTTGACAGTTCGTTTTCGACAATGTTTGTTCCTGCATGAAATAGCTTTAGTTCTTTTAAATCTCCTATTTCTATTGGTATTTTAGTTTTATATTTTTCAGGATAGCCATTTGATGCAATAACCACACCCATAGATGAACCTTTTTTCCAAGATATCGAAACTTGCTTATTATCTAGGGCATCTTCAAGGCATTCAACAAGATCTGAATCCATCTGCATCATTAAACATTGGGTTTCCGGATCACCTAAGCGACAATTAAATTCTAAAACTTGTGGATTATTGTCCTTGACCATAAGCCCAAAATACATAAAACCATAATAGGAAACACCCATCTTATTTAGCCCAGCAATTGTTGGCTGCACTACTTTTTTTATTACTAGTTCTCTTAAAGCATCATTCATAAAAGGAGAGGGTGAAATACAGCCCATTCCTCCTGTATTAGCGCCCTTATTGCCATCTAAAAGTGGCTTGTAATCCACGCTTGTTTCAAAAGGAATAAATTCACTCGGAGTCATGATCCCCATAAAACTAAGTTCAGTTCCAAACAAGCATTCTTCAATTAAGATATTCTTTCCAGCAGCACCAAATAATGAATTATTCATCACTGAATCAACCCATTCCTTTGCTTCTAGAATATTTTTAGAGACTAAAACTCCTTTTCCAGCTGCTAGACCATCTGCCTTAAGAACTATTGGATAAACACAATTATCTAAAAAAGAATATGCACTTACAGCATCAGAAAAAAAACTAGCTTTACCTGTGGGAATCTCATTTTCAAAGAGAAACTTTTTAGCAAATATTTTAGAACCTTCAAGTCTTGCACCATTTGAACACGGACCAAATACTAAAATATTTAGATCTTCAAGATAATCTACAAGACCATTCACAAGTGGATCTTCTGGTCCTATCACAACAAGATCTATTTGTTTTTTAATTATAAATTTTTTTATGCCAGGAAAATCGTCAGCCTTAATGTCAACATTAATACATTTCTCTTCAGTGCTTGTACCACCATTTCCTGGTGCCACAAAAATAATTTTACTTTTTTTTGACTGAGATAATTTCCATGCTAACGCATGTTCTCTTCCACCTTGTCCAATAACTAAAATTTTCATTAATGCTTGAAGTGCCTCACCCCAGTAAAAGTCATGGTAAGATTTTTTTCTTCAGCAGCTTTAATGACTTCATTGTCTTTAACTGAGCCACCTGGTTGGATGATATGGAGTGCCCCTTTGCTTGCAGCATAATCAATATTATCTCTAAAAGGAAAAAAGGCATCAGATGCCAACACACAATCAGCAACATCTAGACCTTCCTCCTCTGCTTTCATAAAAGCTATTTTTGTACTAACAACTCTACTCATCTGGCCAGCACCAATACCCAGAGTCATCTTATTTTTTGCTAAAACAATTGCATTAGATTTAGCATGTTTAGCCACTTTCATAGCAAAGATTAAATCTTCTATTTCTTCTTGTGATGGATGATTATTTGTAACATGTTCAAGTTTCATTTCTGCAAAATTTGCAATATCAGTAGACTGAACTAGGCCAACACCATAAATCATTTTATTTTCATATATATCAGTTGCCACATCATTGCTTCTTAGAACTCTAATATTAGGTTTCGCACTAAAAACTTCTTGTGCTTTAGATGTGAAGCTTGGTGCAATTACAACTTCAATGAATTGGTTATCAGTCATGCATTTTGCGCAGTTTTCGTCAATTTCATCATTAGACGCGATTACTCCACCAAACGCCGAAGTTGGATCTGTTTGAAAAGCCTTTTTATATGATGAGAGAATATTTTCAGAAGACGCTACGCCACATGGATTTGTGTGTTTTACGATACAAACACTTGGCTCATCAAATTCCTGTACGCATGCCCAAGCGGCTAGTGCATCAGAGACATTATTAAAAGATATCTCCTTTCCTTGTAGAGGATTAAAAAAATCAATTGGTGAATCTTGACCTGCATGCAAAAAACCCTCTTGATGAGGATTTTCCCCATAACGTAATTTTTTTGATTCTTCTTTAATGGGGTTATCGAGAAACCAGTTTGATACATCTAAATCATAATCAGTTGTAGTGCTAAAAGCTTCAGCAGCAAACTCTTTTGACTGCTCTTCAGTAAAATTTGTAAAACTTAAATGGTCATATTGTTTTGGATCAGTTAACACAATTGTGTGTTTATAGTTTTTTGCAGCTGCTCGAACCATAGCAGGACCACCTATATCAATCTTCTCAATTATTGAGATTTCTGTTGAATTTTTATCCGCTACCTCATTAGCAAATGGATATAGATTCACAACAACAAGATCAATTTTTTTTGCTTCTAACTTTTCCAGTTCTTCTTTATCAGATTCCCCTCTAGCTAGAATCCCAGCGTGTATCTTTGGGTGAAGAGTTTTTACTCTTCCGTCAAAAACTTCATTAAATCCAGTGTATTCAGATACCTCAGTTACATTAATTCCATTTTCTTTTAAATACGCAGCTGTCCCACCTGATGAAAGAATTAAGACGCCATGTTTAATGAGTCTATGTGAAAGGTCTAGTACGCCTGTTTTATCATAAACACTTATTAGTGCGGTCTTAATGTCAATCATCACAGAAGCCCATATTTAGACATTTTTTTTCTTAATGTCCCCCTATTGAGACCTAAAATCTTGCTAGCTTGCGATTGGTTTCCCTTACATTTTTTTAGGACTACCTCAAGTAAAGGTGGTTCAATTTGACTGATGGTTAAATTGTAAAGTTCAATTGGACTCTCACCATCTAAATTTCTATAGTAACGCTTTATTGCTCTTTTGACTTCGCCTCTTAGGCTTCTTTTGTTTGTATTAAACTTGGTTGACATCTAAATGATATAATTGCTTTTCTTATGAGAACAGCATTAATTTTTATTAAAAAAAAACTAGATAAAAATACTGATCATTTTTTAGACAATAGTCAAATACATTACTTGAAAAAAGTACTAAAACTTAAAGAGGGTGAACCTCTTTTTATTCATGATGGAGATGGAAGCAGGTTTATTTGTACATTTGACGGGAAAAATGCTGTAAGAATAAATGATGCAATCACTAAACAGAGGAAATTTTCAATTACTTTGCTAGCACCAGTTTTAAAAAAAAATCAGTTAGAATTTATGCTACAGAAATCAGTTGAAATAGGTGTCAAAAATATTTATTTATATATTTCTAAAAAATCTAAACATTCTTTTAAATTTGAAAAGGAAGAAAACAAGATGAAAAGATATGATGATATTATTACATCAGCTTTTCTTCAGTCAGAAAATTTCTATAAACCAGATTTAAATATTGTGAGGTCAATTACGGATTTCAATTTTGATATGTTTAGAAAAATCATTGTCCTTGATCAATATTCAGATGATTTTCTTGACAAAAAAGTGAGCTGCGACCTTATAGTTTCTGGAGGAGAATATGGTTTTGATGATAGAGAAATGAAAATTATTAGCAAAAATAGAGCAAGTTCATTCAATTTAGGAGAAAATATACTTAGAGCTGAAACAGCTCCCTTAGTAGCTCTTTCAAGATTAAATAATTAAGTATGAAAATTGGATTTATCATAAACGACCTTGACTCAATGAATCTTGAGAAAGATACTTCGATCTACTTGATGAAAGAGGCGCATGCCAGAGGAAATCAAGTTTATGCCTTTGATTCAAAAGATGTAACCCACAAAAAAACTGCATTATACGCAGAATGTAAAGAAATAGATTTTCATAATCCAAGTGAACTCAATTTTACTATTAAAAGTTTTACTTCAATTAAAGTGAAGGACTTTGATTTCGTAATTAACCGATTAAACCCACCATTCAATAAAGAATATTTATACTTAACACAAATGTTGGAAATTTCAGGAGTTGATTGTATTAACCCTGCAAAAGCATTAAGAGAAAATAATGAAAAATTGATAATTTTAAATTTCCCTTCAATAATCCCATTAACAGTTGTAACAAACTCATTAGAAGAAATAGAGAACATCTTTGAACAACCAAAAATAGAAAAAATTGTAATTAAACCTTTGGATGGTATGGGCGGAAAGTCAATTTTTACCATCGAAAAAGGTGATAAAAATCTCAGTGTAATATGGGAGACTGTTAGCCAAAATGGAAAAAAACATTTTATCGTTCAGGAATTTGTAGAAGAAGCAAAATTGGGAGACCATAGGCTTGTTTTTATAAATT
The DNA here is from genome assembly GCA_002692425.1 of Gammaproteobacteria bacterium. GTDB lineage: Bacteria > Pseudomonadota > Gammaproteobacteria > Magnimaribacterales > TMED112 > TMED112. The sequence goes on along the minus strand of NZKB01000027.1, from coordinate 32,697 downwards.
ATGATCTTTTGGGCAAAAAAGTTGTTCGCATTCCGTCTGATAAAGACTTTAGAGGGAATTTGGCTGCTGGTGCAGTTTCAAAAATTGAGCTGGTTACAGAACAAGACATAGAAATAGCTAAGCAAATTATTCCCTATCTTAAAGAAAATGAGATTTATTTTGCGGGTGTAGATCTTTTAGGAGGATGGCTGTCTGAGATAAATATTACTTCTCCCACATGCTTACAGGAAATACATAAAAACTCTGACTTAAATCCTGCGAAAATCTTTTGGGATGGTTTAGACAACAGCAGGTAAAGGTATTGGGTAAGGAAGCTAAAGTTGTATTAAGCCTAGACTATGGAACAAAAAATATTGGGATTTGCGTTGCTGAAACTTATACAGGACAAACTAAACCACTACCCGTCATTGAAAACAACAGTGCTCTTTTTGGAAAACTAAACGAGTTGCTTGAAGATTGGAAGCCGAGCCTAGTTTTAATTGGCATACCACCAAAGATAAAAGAAGATTTTAGAGATGGGCTGATTAGAACCAAAAATTACTTTGTCAAAGAACTCAATATGAAAGTAATTGAGATAAATGAAGACTTCACGTCTCAAGGTTTAGATAAAGATAAAAAAAAATATATGAAAGATTCATATTCAGCTGAATTAATTTTTCAAGACTGGTTTAATAATAAAGATGGCTAGATCNATTCCAAAAGATTTCATTGATAGATTAGTTGATGATTCCGATATTGTTTCAGTGATAAATCACTACGTTTNACTATCAAAAAAAGGTAATAACTATACTTGCTGTTGCCCCTTCCACGAAGAAAAAACACCATCTTTTGTAGTAAGTCCACAAAAAGCAATTTTCCATTGTTTTGGTTGTGGTGCTGGTGGAAATGTTCTTACATTTATTAAAGATCATGAAGGTTTAAGCTTCGTTGAAGCTGTTGAAAAACTTGCTGAATTAAATAATGTAACTGTACCTAGAGAAAATACATTTGGTAATAATGATTTTTCTAAGATCTATGAAATAAATGATTTTATTGCTAATTACTACTTTGAAGCACTCAAAGATCCAAAAAATAAATCTATTGTTGAATATTTAAAAGAAAGAGGTATTAGTGGTCAAACAGCAAAAAATTTCAAAATAGGTTTTGCTGACTTTAATCAAATTGAACTTTTAAAAATATTACAAAAAAAATTCTCTGATAAAGAGATTTTAGAAAGTGGTAATTTTCTTAAAAATGAGAAGGGCTTTTACCCCTTTCTAAGAAATAGAGTTACTTTCCCAATACTTAATTCTTCAGGCAAAACTGTAGGTTTTGGCGGCAGAGTTACCGATGATTCAATGCCAAAATATTTGAATTCTAAGGATAGTAAATACTTCAATAAAACTAGAGAGCTTTATGGTTTCAATGGTGCAAAGAAAGATCTTAAAACTGAAGATTTTATCGTGACTGAAGGCTATATGGATGTTGTTATGTTAAGTGAGTATGGCATAAATAACGCTGTAGCATCTTTAGGAACTGCTTTCTCACAAAACCATATGAATGCGATGTTTAAACTGCGTAGAAAAATTATATTTTGCTTTGATTCTGATGAAGCTGGACTCAAAGCAGCATGGCGAGCTCTACAAATTTCTCTTAAAAATGTTGTAGATGATAAAACAGTTAGGTTTTTATTTTTACCAGAAGGTTACGACCCTGATTCATTTGTAAAAGAACATGGTAAAGAGGAATTTTATAAAAAATTAGATAGAGCGATGATTCTAGAAAGCTTTGCTTTCCAATATTTGAAGAGAGGAAAAAAACTAGACTCTCCAGAAGATATTAGACAAATTATTTTTGAGCTTAAAAAATTATTGCCTTTGGTAACTTCAGAAATGTTAAAAGAAACTCTTATGTCGAAATTTTCTTCTGAACTTAAAATAAATAAAGAAATTTTGTTAAAAAAAGATCAGCCTGAAAAGAAAACTTTTGTTAAAAAAGCTCTTAAAACTAAAAAAGATGTCTTTGAAAATGAAATTTTACTTCTTTTATTTTTAACAGAGAATTACAAAAATATACTCAATTTAAATACCGAAGCATTTTTTAAATTTATTGAGAGCTCAAAAAGAGAAGAAATAGCAACTTTTAAAGAAGTTATAACTCAAATAAAAGAAGGTGATCTTGTTAGAAAAGAATCGCCTCTTTTTGCTAAAGCTATGATGTCTGAATTAAATTTAACTGAAGACGAAGTAGTTAGTGAATTTATTAGAGCGTCAGATGTAATAAGGCTAGAATTTGATGAATTATTTGCTGAATATTTAATAAATCTTGCCAATAAGAAAGAATTAACACAAGAAAGAAAAGAAAATCTGCAAAAACTTCTAAATTTGAGAGATAATAACTCAATTCAGGAAGAGGAGCTTATTCAAAATTTGAATACATATAGTTGAAATTTGAATAATCACAAACATATAAGAAATCATGTCAGATAAACAAGTTACGCAAAAAAATGATATTGCTCAACTAATTCAGTTGGGAAGAGAACAAGGTTATCTTACCCATGCTGACATAACAGATACTTTGCCTGACGGTTCAACTGATGCTGACAATTTCGAGGAAATTACCCAAGTCCTCAGAGATATGGGTATTAAGGTATTTGAAGATACACCTGATCAAGACGAGCTCATGTTGGGCGAGGATGAAGAAACAGATGAACTAGCTGCTGAGGATGCCGTTGCTGCATTATCACAAACAGAGATAGAATCAGGAAGAACAACAGATCCAGTACGCATGTACATGAGAGAAATGGGGAGTGTTGATCTTTTAACAAAAACTGGTGAAATAGGCATAGCTAAAAGAATTGAAGCAGCAATGAAAGAGGTTTTGTCGTTGTGTGCAGAATATCCACTTTGCATTGAATATATTTTAGATTTCTTTAACAGAATAAAGATTGGTGAAAAGAAAACGCAAGATCTAATCTCAGGTTTTATGTTAGAAGAGCCTGAAGAAGAAATAATTGAACAAGAGTTTGAAGATACCGAAAAAGTTCCTGCTGAAGACACTGAAGATGAAGATGAAGAAGAAGCAAATGTAATATCTTTTGAAGAATGTGAGGCGAAAATTAAGGTAATTAAACGAGAATACAATAAATACCTTAAGTCTTTAAGTAATGAAAAATTGGATGAAAAAGGGCAAAAAGCACTTAATAAGCTAAAAGAAGAATTCCAAGTAATTAAATTTAACTCAAAAGTCTTCGATACTCTTGTACAAATACCAGCAGAGAAGAAACATCTTGTAGGTGGTTTTGAAAGAGAGTTAAAAAGATTGCTAGTTAAAGAAATTGGCGTGCCTAACAAAGAAGCAAGAGATTTAATTGAAGACAATTTAATCAATATCAGACTTTTGACCAAATTGGCAAAAGACAAAAGATTTAAAAAGAAAAAGATTGATGAAGTGAAGCCAACTTTTGTAAGAATACAAAAAGACCTTATAAAAATTGACGAAAACAACCTTATGCCTGTTACACAAATCATATCTTTAAATAAAAGAATTAATAAAGCATACAGAGGCCTTCTTAGGGCCAAAAAAGAAATGATTGAAGCAAATTTGCGTCTTGTCATATCTATTGCAAAAAAATACACAAATAGAGGCTTACAATTTCTAGATCTAATACAAGAAGGTAATATTGGTTTAATGAAAGCTGTCGATAAGTTTGAGTATAGAAGGGGTTACAAGTTTTCTACTTATGCTACCTGGTGGATTAGACAAGCTATTACTAGATCTATAGCTGACCAAGCTAGAACTATTAGAATTCCAGTTCATATGATCGAAACAATTAATAAACTTAACAGGCTTTCAAGACAGATGATGCAAGAAATAGGTAGGGAGCCAACACCTGAAGAAATGTCAAAAAGACTTGATATCCCAGAAGATAAAATGAGAAAGGTTATGAAAATAGCGAAAGAGCCAATATCTATGGAAACTCCTATAGGTGATGACGAAGATTCTAACTTAGGCGATTTTCTTGAAGATTCTTCTATAAATTCACCTATTGATGATGCTTCAATTAGAGGCCTTAAAGATGCTACCGATGAAATATTAGCTTCGCTAACTGCCAGAGAAGCAAAAGTCTTAAGAATGAGATTTGGAATTGGCATGAATAATGATCACACATTAGAAGAAGTCGGCAAGCAATTCGATGTCACTAGAGAAAGGATTAGACAGATAGAAGCAAAAGCACTAAGAAAATTAAGGCACCCAACTAGATCAGAGGTCTTAAAAAGCTTCCTTCACGAATAATCTCATTTCCAATTACCTTTTCTGCCGCTAATATCCCAGTTAATTCTGCTCCACATTAATTCAATTCTCTTTTCTACATAAATTTTGGCAAAAAAGTTTGTATTTTGCGGCAAAGGAATAAAAGCATGACAACCCAAGCCATCTATTATTTTGATCGTGATTTCATCTGCCTCATTTTTAAGAACCAAGTTATGAGGTATTAAATTTTTGGTCAATACTAAATGCTCTTTTAGCCACTTTTCAAATACTTTTAAAGCAGTTCTTATTTCTTCAGTTAGGCCTTTATCAAAAAGGTAATTCTCAAGCGTTTCTGCAATTTGACCATTATTATGAATTAACTCGGTAACTGAAGCTAACCCTAAACTAGTTTCTTGAAGACCATACCACTTAGCTAGATGCTTCCAAGTATCAGGATTTTTTGATTTTAATGCTTTTTGTTCATAGCCTTCTTTTTCTCTTAGATTGTCATCAAAACTTTCTAATGATCTTGTTTTTTTATACCAAGGCCTATTCTTATTTATTTTTTCTAGCAATCCGGGATGAAGAACTTTTAAACATTGATTAGGATCATGAGGATTTATAAAACATTTTCTATTTCCACCTTCTGCGAATGGTTTTACACCATTTAAATCAATCATCTTAAAATCATAGCTTAAAACATTAATATATAAATAAAGAAGTATTCCTTAAAATTTTTATTCTTATATAATTACACCTCTTTAGTTCAAAGACATAGGGCCTGTAGCTCAGTTGGTTAGAGCAGTGGACTCATAATCCATTGGTCGGAGGTTCGAGTCCTCCCGGGCCCACCATAATTAAAAAGGGCTCTTAATAGAGCCCTCTTAAGCTGAATTTTATTTAATTAGATATCAAATCTATCTGAGTTCATAACTTTATTCCACGCAGCAATAAAGTCATTAACAAATTTGTCATTTGCGTCATCTGAAGCATAGACTTCTGCAAGTGATCTTAATTGTGAATTTGATCCAAATACTAAATCAACACGTGAAGCAGTTCTTACTACTTCTCCAGAAGTTTTATCTACTCCTTCATAGGCATTGTTACCATTTGGTCTCCAAGAAACATTCATATCAAGAAGTTTTTTAAAAAACTCGTTATCTAATTTGTTGTTGTCCTCAGAAAAATTTCCTAAGTTATCTTTAGTTATCCCAAGTGATCTCATCCCACCAACTAGAACAGTCATTTCATGAGCAGTTAATCCTAGAAGTTGTGATTTATCTACCAACATTTCTTCTGGACTAACAGAATATTCAGTTTTTTGATAATTTCTGAAACCATCAGCAAGTGGCTCGAGTACTCTAAAGGATTCGGAATCAGTTTGTTCTTCCGTTGCGTCTCCTCTTCCGGCTAAGAAAGGCACTTCAACACCTGAAGCTTTCTCAATCGCAACATTACCAGCGAGAACAATTACATCTGCAACTGAAGCATTAACTTCTTGTGCAATCTCTTGATATACATCTAATGCTTTGTCTAACGTAGCTTCATCGTTTGACTGCCAACTTTTCATCGGCTCAAATCTAATGCGCGCACCGTTAGCACCACCTCTGAGATCCGAGTTTCTAAATGTAGATGCACTTGCCCATGCTACCTCAATCATCTCTTGGATTGAAAGATCACATTTACTAATTAATTCTTTTGCTTTTAGAACATCATAATCAGAATTACCTGCAGGCACTGGATCTTGCCAGATCAAATCTTCTTTAGGTACCTCAGGTCCAAGATATCTATTTTTCGGGCCCATATCTCTATGAAGTAATTTAAACCAAGCTCTAGCAAAAGCATCAGCAAACTCATCTGGATTATCTTTAAAATGAAGAGAAACTTTTCTATATTCAGGATCTTCTCTAAGCGCCAAGTCAGAAGTGAGCATCATTGTTGTTACTTTCAGATTTGGATCTTCTACATCAGGGGCATGATTTTCTTTTTCTAAATCAATCGGATGCCACTGATATGCACCGGCTGGGCTTTTCACAAGTTCATACTCATATTTGAAGAGATTCTCAAAATATCCGTTATCCCACTGCGCAGGATTCTTTGTCCATGGCCCTTCAAGTCCACTAGTTATTGCGTCTCTTCCCTTTCCTTTTCCAAAACCACTTTTCCAACCGAATTGTTGTTGTTCCATTGGTGCGTCTTCTGGACCAACACCGACAAGACCATCATCACCTGCACCATGACACTTTCCAAATGTGTGGCCACCAGCTATTAATGCTACAGTTTCATAATCATTCATAGCCATTCTTCCAAAAGTTTCTCTTATATCATGAGCACTTTTCTTTGGGTCTGGATTACCGTCTGGCCCTTGAGGATTGACATATATTAACCCCATTTGCACAGCGGCTAAAGGATTGTTGAGAAGTCTCTCGCCAACGTAACGGTTGTTACCAAGCATTTCTTCTTCTGGACCCCAATAAATATCTTCTTCAGGATGCCAAATATCTTCTCGACCTCCACCGAATCCAAATGTTTTTCCGCCCATAGACTCAATTGCCGCATTACCTGCCAATACTAGAAGGTCTGCCCAACTTAGTTGTTTGCCGTATTTTTGTTTGATTGGCCATAAGAGTCTTCTTGCTTTATCAAGATTTCCATTGTCAGGCCAGGAGTTTAATGGAGAAAATCTTTGTGCTCCTGTGCCAGCACCACCTCTACCATCGCCTATTCTGTATGTACCTGCCGCGTGCCAGGTAAGTCTGACAAAAAACGGACCATAATGACCGTAATCTGCAGGCCACCATTCTTGTGAGTCGGTCATTAAATCATATAAATCTTGCTTTAATGCTTTGTAATCAATCTTTTCAAACTCTTCCTTATAGTTAAAGTTTTCTTCCATAGGGTTAGTTTTTTTATCATGCTGATGCAAAATGTTTAAATTTAATTGCTGAGGCCACCAATTGACATTTGAATGGCTTCCGGCTGTTTTAGTATTTGACCCATGAATAACTGGGCATTTGGTTTCGTCGCTCATCATTACCTTTCCTTTATTAATGTATATCTTAATTTTAGATGCGAACAGCGAATTTTCAATAACATCTAAATGATTTTTCACATAAATGTTGCAAAAATTAAGTTTTATTCCTTGGTTAAATTGTGTAACTTTAATATGTGAAAATTGGAATCTATCCAGGCTCATTTGATCCTTTTACGAATGGGCATAATGATATTCTTTCAAGATCATTGAAAATCTTTGATAAAGTCATTATTGCCGTAGTAAAAAACTCTGCAAAAAATTATTTATTTTCTCTAGAAGATCGAATTCAAATGGTAAATCAATTATTTAAAGATCAGGAAAACATTAGCTGTATAGGTCTTGATTCAAAACTGACAGTTGATCTAGCATCAGAATTAAATGCACAAGCTATAATAAGGGGCCTTAGAGCTGTATCAGATTTTGAGTATGAATTTCAAATTGCCAGCATCAACAGATCACAAAACCCTGAAATAGAGAGTGTGTTTTTTACCCCAGATGAAAAACTTACGTTTATTTCTTCCAGTATGGTCAAAGAACTTGCAAGTTACGGTGGTGATATTTCAAAATTTGTTCATGCTGACATTAAGAAAGCACTGATAAACAAATTTAAAAACTAATTTTGACTTTCTTTACAATAGTAGGTACTTCTATTACTTTGAGTAATTTTTGAAATATTAGATTTACAGCTTTTGCACTTTTCCCCATCCCTTCCATATACTTTAAGCTGAATTTTAAAATAACCTGGTTTTGATTCTGCGTTAAAATAGTCATTAAGTGTGGTTCCGCCTGCTTTTATTGCCTTTCTAAGAATTTTTTTACTCTCTTTTAGAATATTTTTGCATTCATCATAGCTAATTTTTTTACCAATTCTTGTTGGAGAAATATTGGTAGCAAAAAGTATTTCTGAAGCATAAATATTACCAATTCCTGAAATAATTTTATGATTAAGCAAAATGGACTTAATTGAAGCAGTTGAATTGTTTATTCTGCTAAACAAGTAATCTGCGTTAGCTTCTTTCTCAAAAGGATCAGGACCGTTGTTATCTAGGAGAAAATAACTTTCCTTTGTTTCATATATTTGAATAAGACCAAACCGCCTAACATCATTGTATATAAGGACATTTCCTGAACCTAAATAAAAAATTATATGATCATGTTTAAGGTATTTAATTTTTTTAGAAACTCTCAAGTTGCCTGTCATGCCTAAATGAATGACAACTGAATAACCATTAACAAAATCAAAAATAATATACTTTGCCCTTCTTTTAATCTCTTTGATACCAACATTAATAATTTTTTTTGCTAGATTTTTATTGAAAGGTATTCGTAATTTATTGTTTCTAACTAAAACTTTCTTTATGGTTTCGTTCTTAACGTAGGGCTCAACTCCACGTTTTGTTGTTTCTACTTCTGGAAGTTCAGGCACTTATTTAAACTGTTTATTAAGTTCAACAACATCACCAGGAACTAAATTACCTAAAGCCTGCTTGTATTGAAGTGATGTAACTATAAAACTATAAGTTGCTTGAGAAAGATTATTTATTGATTCTGAATAATTCTTTTCAGCCTGTAGAAGGTCAATAAGATTTCTGGAATTAAGCTCATATCCAAGTCTTGTAGCTTCAAGAGCGTCCTTAGAGCTTTCAACTGCTGCCTTTAATGATGCGATGTTTAATTCCGAAGTTCTGAGTGCAGTATAAAGTGTCCTAATTTGTTGAACTATCCCTCTTTCAACAAGAATCAGCTGTTCTTCAGATTTAACCTCTTGCAGAAGTGCTTGTCTTCTTTGTGAATTATTTAGCCCTGAAGTGAAAAGCGGCATAGAAAATTGAAGTGAAAAAATTCTATTTTCAGTTTCTGTAGGTATTGTAAAAGGAAGATCTATACTGGAATCGACACCATCAAATGTATATTGTTTTGATGTTCTTCTGTTTGCATTTGCATTTAAATCTATCTTTGGCAAATAGTTTGATGATTTTGATTTTGTATTAGCATCTGCTGCCTCAAGTCTATTTTTCGCTTCAATTATTAAATAGTTATTTAGCAGACCTTTAGAGACTTCATTCTTAACGTCGGTTCTAGGAGCTTTATAATCTAAAGACGTATTTAAAGGTGTGATTAATTTTACTTGCCTTCCAACAATAGAATTAAGTTCTTCAAAACTAATGTCGACATTGCCTTCTGCTTGAACTCTATCAGACTCAGCTCTATTGAGTGCTGCCTTTGCCTCTGCCAATTCAATTCTAGATACCGAGCCTGTATTGAATCTCTCTAAAACGGAATCGTATTGATTTTTTAGTGCTTTTTCCGTAGCGATCTTTGCTTCAAGATTTGCTTTAGCTGATAGTACTTTGAAATACGCTCTGGTTACCTTGATAATTAATTCTTGTTGTTGATATGCAAATTGAGCTTCTGCCGCTTCAAGATTTTCTTTAGCTTGTTTATTTGAAAACCATAAATCTAATCTAAAAAGAGGCTGACTAATGTTTAACCCATAAGAAAAAGTATTATAGTCATTCTGTAATGCCCTATCTTGATAGTATTCATTCCAATTTGTGCCACCAGTGATCCTCATTTGAGGCAACAATCCAGATCTTGATTGATTTAAAAATTCTTCCGAAATAGCAAGGTCAGCTTTTTTAGAATTAAACTCCGGATCTTTATCAAGTGCTTCCTTATAAACAGATAGCAAATCATTTGAAAATACTTCAAATGAGAGGCTGACAAGTATAAGTTTTAAAATGTTTCTCATTCTTTTAGATTAGACAGTATTCTGCAATATTAGTGCAATTTAAACAATGAAAATCTTTTTTTAACCTATTTTGATATTAGATATTCATAACTAATGATCAAAAAGAAAATAACAAAAAATGCCTTGTCATTAATTTTAACTCCTAACAAGTCATCAACGGTTCAGCAAAACTTAATTTTTTTTGGTTTTTTATCTGTGTTATGTCTTACGTTTGCTATAGGTTTTTTTGTTTTGGGTGCAACAATGATTCTTCCTTTTGCAGGCCTTGAAATATTTATTCTTTTTATTGTCTTGAAAGCAAATAGAAATTGGCTAAATCAATCCGAAAAAATTCACCTTGATAAGCTTTACGTTAAACTAGAGAAAGGTAAAAATGCGTTAACTTTTGATAGGTTTTTAAGCAAGTTCTCTGTAGTTGACCATAAAACTAAAAAAAGAGTGTTTATTACAAGCGATAAGAAAAAGGTTGAGATTGGTTCTTTTCTCAATGAAGATGAAATTGAAGAGTTAATAACTTTGCTCAAAAAGAAAGTTCAGGATTTAAATTTTTCGTAAATGAAGATCTAATCCTTCATAAACAGGGATACCATTATTAAATTTAGGAAAACTCTCCCCTTCAATTAATGGTTGCAGATAAGTGACACCTTCTTTAGTTATTCTAAAACCACATTCTGAGATGAATTCTTTAGGTAATGTTTTTTCTTCATTTGCAATTTCATTCAGATCACCCTCTGAGATTTCCCAATCATAAGGATCATCACTTACCCTTTTGATGATTGGCATGACACCAGATTTTCCTTCGGCTGCAAGCTTCACTGCAGCCTTGCCAACAGCTATAGCCTGTTCAATGTCTGTTAAAGAAGATATATGTCTTGCGCTTCTTTGCAAATAATCTGCAACCGACCAATGATTTTTTAAACCAAGTTTATCGGTTATAAGCGATGCAATTTTTGGTGCAAGACCTCCAAGCTGACTATGCCCAAATGAGTCTATTTCAGCAGAGGATGCGTAAAGCTCGCCATTTTTATTCTTTAATCCCTCTGATGCAATAATTACAGAATAACCATTTGTATTTATATCTTCCTCTACACCACTCAAGAAGTTTCCCTCATCAAAATTAACTTCCGGTAATAAAATTTTATGTACAAAAGTTTCTTCAGTATTGTTTGCCAGCTCACCAGCTGCTGCAATCCAGCCTGCGTGTCTTCCCATTACCTCTAAAACAAAAACCTTAGTCGAGGTTTTACACATTGATTTTATGTCTAGTGAAGCTTCTTTCGCAGATGTAGCTATATACTTGGCGACTGAACCAAAACCAGGACAATTGTCTGTGACGGCTAAATCATTATCTATAGTTTTTGGCACAGCAATTGCTTTTAAATCATATCCAAATTTTTCAGCAGCTTTCGCTACTTTAAGGCAAGTATCTGCAGAATCATTGCCACCATTATAAAAAAAATAGCCAATGAATAATTTTTCTAATTGATCGAATAAATTTTTATAAAAGACTTCGTCTTCTAGACTTGGAAGTTTATACCTACAAGACCCAAAGATACCGCCCGGCATTTCTAAAAGATTTTCTAAAGGTTTTTTTGTTTCACTAAGATCATATAATTCACCCTCTAACAAACCAACTATGCCATTTTTTGATGCATAAATATTTGCTTCAGAAAAATCTTTTTTAAATTTTGAAATTAGTCCATAGGCAGAGCAATTAATTACAGAAGTAACACCTCCAGACTGTGCATAGAATGCATTTTTCATCACAGTTATCTTATACTCCATTTAATATAACTAAAAGCATGAAGATTTATTTCCTTGGCATTTCTGGTACATTCATGGGTAACCTGGCACAAATTGCTAGGGCTTTAGGTCATGAGGTTACTGGTTGTGATGCTAAAGTTTATCCTCCAATGTCAGATGAATTAAATTCAAGTGGTATAAATTTCTTTGAAGGTTATAAAGAAAATAACTTTGTTCATGCTGATATTTATGTTATCGGTAATGCCATTTCAAAGGAGAATGTTCTTTTGAAAGAAATCCTAAGATTGGAAAAAAAGATTATTTCAGGTCCTGAATGGCTATATAAAAATGTGTTATTTAATAAAAAAGTGATAGCAGTATCTGGCACACATGGCAAAACAACTGTTACTTCTATGATTGCTCACTCACTTTTGGATAATAATTTTGACCCAAATTATTTGATAGCTGGTATTCCAAAGAAATTACAGAAGTCTTGGAACATAAGTAATAACGACATATTTATTATCGAAGCAGATGAATATGACACAAGCTATTTTGATAAACGACCAAAATTTATACATTATCATCCGAGCATATTACTCATTAACAATATTGAATTCGATCACGCAGATATATATGAAAACATTGAAATGATTGAAGATAATTTTTTTGAGTTGATAAAAACAATGCCGTCAAATTCAAAAGTTTTGATAAATGACACTAGAGTTAGTGAGTCGTTTAAAAATAATCTGAATAATCATGAGTTCAAAACAAAATTACAATTTCTTTCTCTAGGTGCTCACAATATTCATGAGGAGAATAAAATGTTAGCTGCTCATGCAATTGAAGAATTACTTCCAAAAGATAGAGTCATTAGCTCTTTAGAAAGTTATGAAGGTGTCAAAAGAAGATTTGAAACTATTTTTGAAGATAAAGATTTCAAATTAATTGATGATTTTGCCCACCACCCAACAGCAATCGAAGAGACTATTAAGATGATAAAAGAACAAACTAATAATTTAGTTCTAATAGTGGAATTAGGCTCAAACTCAATGAAAAAAGGGATTCATGATAAAAGATTGATAAATATTTTTAAGAATCAAGATACTTATACAATTAATGCTTCGACTGAACAAAGAAAAATTTTTGCCAATCATGCAAAGGAGATAACAGAAAAAGATGTTACTAAAATTTGTTCAGTTGATGTAGAAAAGAAAACTATTCTAATGTGTGGAAACAGAAATTTTCAAGGTTTTCAAAAGCATATTCTCGATGAGATAATTAAATGATTATAATTTCTATAGATGTCACCTAAACTCCAGTCTTCAAAAGATATTGTAAAAAATTGTAAAGGTTCTTTAGATGAACTTAAGGCTATAAACATATGTTCATTCGAAGTAGAGGAAATATCATCGTTTACCTCCTTTATTATGATTGCTTCTGGAACTTCTGGACGACATATACAGTCTATTGCTGATAAGGTCATCGAAAATTTGAAAAATAAGAAAATTGAAATTTTAGGAACTGAAGGTACGGAAGCAAAAGACTGGATTCTTATAGATGCAGGCGAAGTGATTATCAACATTATGTCAGAGGACTCCAGAGAACATTATGATCTTGAGTCACTATGGGATAGAAAAACAAAATGAAAGTATCACTATTTTATGTACAGCAAAATAAAGTAAAAAATGCAGATGAATTTGAAAAACATTATTTAAAAAAAATAAAAAAAAATATGAGTCTTCAAATTATAAGTATTCCAATTAAAAAGAAATTTAGCTCTAAGGAGCAGCAAATAAAGCATGAGGGCGAACTCATCAAGAATAAAATTGGGAAAGAAGATTACATTTGTTTTGATAAAGAAGGTGAGAAAGTAAGTTCAGAAGTTTTTGCTGACATGATTTATAAATCAAATAATAAACTTAATCTAATTGTGGGCGGCACATATGGTTTATCAGAGGATGTTACAAAGAATGCATTAAAAACAATTTCTTTTTCAGATATGGAATTTTCCCATGAAGTTTTTCGTGTAATGCTTCTGGAACAAGTTTACAGAGCTAACTGTATATTTAATAATCACCCATACCATCAAAATTGAAAGATAATAAAATACATATTTACAGAACACGAACAAAAATCCTGTTAAGTTTTTTTGTATGTATTCTTACATTAGTAATTGTTAGATTCTTTTATTTGCAGATTATCCAAGGCAATGAACTTAGAGAATTAAGAGAGCAAAATATTAATGCTTTTGAATATATTTACCCTAAGAGAGGAAGAATCATTTCTCGTGATGGAACTGTATTAGCGGAAGATAGAAAAGTATTTTCCCTAGCAATAGATATTGAACAAAAACCCAGCGAACAATCTATAAACAAATTAGCAGATTTATTTTCTGAGAAGATAATAGTTGAAGATTTAAGGTTAAAAGTAGGTAACTCCATTAGGTTTAGAAGAACGGAAATTGTTATTAACAAACTAACTCAGGAAGATCTTGCAAAGTATTTAGTAAGTGGTGCTGACATTACCGGGTTCTCAGTAATTGAAGGTTATGAAAGACAATACAATTCACATCCGTCAATTTTTCATGTTCTTGGTCACATGGGCTATATAAATAACAGTGATGTTAAATATTTTTCACCAAGGATAAGTGAATATAACTCAAAACTTTGGAGCAAGGTTGGAAAATCTGGGCTTGAAAGAGTCTATGAACAAAAATTACAAGGTGAACATGGCAAAAGATTTTTTCAAAGGAATGCAAGAGGAGACAGAAGAGTTGTAACAGATATATCACCATTTAGAGAAGGTGAAGATCTATCTATTTCAATTGACTTTGAAGCACAAAAACTTGCGTATGAGCTTATGGATGAAAGAAAAGGCTCTGTAGTAGTGATTGATTTACAAGATTTCAGTATACCTGTTGCAATTAGCACTCCATCCATAAGTGCAAATGACCTAAGAGATATTTCATCATCACAATATCAAGATCTATTAAATGATCCAGCTAGACCGCTATTCAATAGGGCATTCATGGGCTTATATCCACCTGCATCAACTATAAAACCCTTACTTACTATATTTGCATTAAATAATGGATATACAAATTGGGATGAAACAATTTTTGATGATGGGTTTTTTAGATTTGAAGAAGAAGAAAGAATATTTAATGCGTGGCGTGAGGGAGGTCATGGCCTGACCGATTTAGAAAAAGCACTAGTTGAGAGTTCAAACCCTTTTTTTATGAATTTATCTATTAGATATGAAAAAAACCTTTTCGTAGAATTTTTAAAATCTTCAAGTTTTGGGTCAAAGCTTTGTGAAGACTGCTACCCACATCAATTTAGTCCTTTAATTGATGACAATTGGAAGTATAAAAATTTTGGAAAGGAACTATATAAGGGCGATTTTATAAATTTAGGAGTAGGTCAAGGTTATATGCTGACAACTCCACTACATTTATCATTAATTTCAGGAATATTAGCGAAAAAGGGAAAATATGAATTACCATATTTAGTCGCAAAAAAACAAAATAAATTATCTGTAATAGAAGACATAACTGACGAGGATTGGAACAAACTTCAATCGTCACTTATTGATGTAATTTATTCACCAAATGGGACTGGATACAGAATAAATGCAGGCGAACTAAAACTTGCTGGGAAAAGTGGAACTGCTCAGGTTGTCGATATTAATTCAAGAGAAGAATATGATGAGGTAAGAGTTAACCCATTGCTTCGAGATCATGCAATTTTTATCGGTTATGCACCATATGATGATCCTCGATACTCTATAGCAGTAATAGTTGAAAATGGTGAAAGTGGTGGAAGAGTAGCTGGGCCAATTGCTAAGAAAGTTCTGGAGGAATTATTGAATGATTTTTAATTTAAGAAATTCAATAATTTTATTTTCACTAATGACAATAATTTTGATGGGTTCTTTAACAATTTATTCTGTTACTTCTATCGATATAAACTATTTTTTACGTTTTTTATTAATAAATATTTTTGTCATACTCTTAGTTGTTCTTCTGTTTAACCAGATTAATCTAAATAGAATTTTTTCTTTCGGTTGGCTTCTTTTCCTTTTCAATATTCTTTTGGTTTTAAGCGTGGAAGTTTTTGGTAAAGAAATAAATGGATCTAAACGATGGTTAGATTTTGGTTTTCTAAGTTTACAGCCTTCAGAATTTATGAAGATTACCTTCGCCCTTTTCGCAATTCAATATCTTAGGTTTTATAGTTTTAAATTTTCAAAATTTAGAACTATTTTCTTGTTATTGGTTTTATTTTTATCGGCTATACCAATCATTGCCCAACCAGATTTAGGCACTGGATTAGTTTATATTTTTCTGGGTTTAATGTTTCTTTTTATATGTGGAATGCATAGGGTTTACTTCACAGCAATTGGGATTTTTGGAGCATTACTTTCTCCTTTAATTTATAGTTTTGGCTTAACAAGCTATCAAAAAGGAAGAATTATTAGTTGGTTTTCATCTGACCAGACATTATCAGAAAAATGGAACATACTTCAATCAGAAATAAGTATTGGGTCGGGTGGTTTTTCAGGAGAGGGCTTTCTAAACAGTAAGCAAAATGAATTTAATTTTCTGCCTGAAGCTGATACCGATTTTATTTTTTCAATTTATGCAGAGCAATTCGGTTTTATTGGCGTATTTTTAATTCTAATAATGCTCGGTTGTTTTATAGTCATGACTACATTACTTACAATGACTGAAAAACGCTTAACTAGTGATTTATCGCCTTACTATATTGGAACATATTGTACTTTGGTAATTGGGTTTAGTTTTTTACTAAATATATTAATGGTAAGTGGTATGATTCCAGTTGTAGGGCTCCCATTGCCTTTTTTTACTAAGGGTGGCTCTTCTTTGTTATGCTTTTCTATAATGCTAGGATTAATTTTTACTTCCAGAGGATTCCTTAAATGATGCGTGTATTTATAGTATTTTTATTAATCTCTTTCACTCATGCAGATATTTTAGAACGCGAGGATGTTCAAAATTTTGTCAAACTTGCTGTTGATAGTTCAGAGCTTACAAAAGAAGAAATTGAAAACTATCTTACTAAAGCAGTAGCTTCTAAAAAGGCTAAAACTGCAAGACAAAATCAACCCGAAGTCAAAGCAACTTGGACTAAATATCGAAATAGATATGTGACATCTTCAAGGATAAATAATGGTGTTAAATTTATTAAAGAAAATTATGAGATATTAGAATCTGTTGAAAAGGATTTCGGAGTATCAAAATATTACGTAGCATCAATAATTGGTTGTGAAACTAATTATGGAAGTTTTTTAGGAACTTATAATCCCTTAGATACAATATTTACAAGAGCTTTTGAGCCTAAAAGTAATTTTTGGCAGAAAGAATTAATTCAATTATTCATCCTATCAAAAAAATATAATCTTGATCCAAAAGCAATAAAGAGCTCATGGTCTGGTGCTTTGGGGTTAGGGCAAT
This sequence comes from Gammaproteobacteria bacterium, assembly GCA_002692425.1. GTDB lineage: Bacteria > Pseudomonadota > Gammaproteobacteria > Magnimaribacterales > TMED112 > TMED112. Next base: position 15,456 of record NZKB01000027.1, on the reverse strand, counting down.
TTATACCCTCTAGTTATAACTTTTATGGTGTTGATTATGACAATGATGGCATGGTGGATATGTATAATTCAAAAAAAGATGGAATTGCCAGTGTTGCTAACTACCTAAAGCAAAACGGTTGGAAAACAGGAAGTGATGCTGTTTCTGAAGTAAGTGTTGGAAAAAAATATGAAAAACTACAAGATGATGCTATTGATGAATTGGAATTGCCTTTTAATTTGAATAATTTCAGAACTAAAATAACTACTACTGAATTGCTAAGTGAAGGTTTTAAATTTGATGAAAAATTCGTTGAAAAAATTTCACCATTACTAGTTTATGAGCAAGGAAAAACAAAATTATATTTAGGATTTGATAACTTTAGAGTGATAACTAAGTATAATCGAAGTAGCAAATATGCATTGGCAGTTCACCAACTTGCATTGGAAATTTCAAAGAGATTTGATGAATAAAATTAAATTAAACTTACTTTTAGCGCTAAGTTTTATTGTTTCAGCAGCTATACCTAATCCACCAGATCTTGGAGTAGGGAGTTACGTATTATATGAACCAAACACAAAAAAAGTATTGGTTAGTTTTAATGCTGATGAACCTGTCCAACCAGCTAGCCTAACAAAATTAATGACAAGTTATGTCGTTGCTGATTATATTAAAGAAGATTTTATAAGCTTAGATGATACGCCAAAAATATCTATAAAAGCCTGGAAAACTGAGGGTTCTAGAATGTTCATACGTGAAGGAACTAAAGTAGCCGTTTCAGATTTAATTCAGGGAATGATTATTCAATCTGGAAATGATGCAAGTGTTGCTCTTGCAGAACATATTGCTGGAAGCGAAGATAATTTTGCATATTTAATGAATGAATATGCATCCCAACTTGGTATGCAAAATTCTTCATTTAATAATGCGTCAGGTCTCCCTGATCCTTTAAATGTGACTTCAGCTTATGATTTAGCTGTGCTTACAAGTGCATTAATAAATAATTTTCCTGAACATTACAAACTTTATTCAGAAAAATCTTATACATACGCAGGTATTAAACAGCCAAACAGAAATAGACTTTTATGGAGAAGTGATATTTTTGATGGTGCAAAAACAGGTTATCACTCCCAGGCTGGTTATTGTCTTGTTGGATCAGCAATTAGAGGGGATATGAGATTAGTTGCAGTTGTTTTGGGCAGTGAAGATGATAAGAGATTTAATGATGTTTCAGCACTAATGGATTATGGGTTTCGTCATTTCATAACAGAAAAATTATTTTCAAAACTTGAAACATACAAAGAATTAAAAGTTATTGCTGGTATTAAAGAGAATGTTTCTGTGGGCTTAGCTGAAGACATAATCTTGACCCTGCAAAAAAATAAGCGAGATGATCTTAGTTTTGAGTTATCTCTAAGCACTCAAGTTTTAGCACCAGTAAATGCTATGGATAAAGCAGGCACCTTAAAGGTCATTGACGATCAAAATAATGTTATCGCTGAATCAGATTTAGTTTATTTAGACACAGTTGAAGAATTAGGTTTTTTTCAAAGATTGTTTGCAATTCTATGGAATTGGATTAAATCATTATTTACCTAAGCTGAGAGGCTTAACACAATATCTTTTATACCATTCCATGGATCACCATTTAAGACACCCTTGAATTTTCTGTCAACAATGTTTACTTCATTGACTAGCTTATCAATAGTCTTTGCAGTAATCCTCGAAGAAATTTCTTTGTACCATTGCACTTGATTTTCCCAAATTCCGAGAGATCTAATATTTTTCCCTTGTGAAACATGTTTTATTGCATTGATGTCGCGAGATAATATCCAAATTAGTAATGCTACAGAGTTTCTGTCATTTCTTTTCATTGATTCAATTACAGATAAAGCTAAATTTGTATCCCTCTTACTAATATGTTCAATCAATTTGTAATTATTTTTGTCCCCATTGTTTGAGAACACTTTCATTGCCATCTCTTCATTATCAATCTCTAAAATTTTTAGTATTTCCAAATCGTTTAACAAGGCTGAAAAATTGCCTTCATACATTTCCAGAAAAACCTGGATATGTTTTGTTTTATTAAGATAACTTGGTAGATTAGATTTTAAAAAATTTTTAAATTCTGATTCAAATGGAGGAAAGCAATCAATAAAAATTGCATCCCCTTCAATATTATTGATTAAATCTTTTTCAATAGTTTTTTTAGTAAGACTTAAAATTTCAACGACTAGAATATTTTCAGTGTCATATTCAAGAATTTTTTGAAACTTTTTAATTAGCTCTCTGTTCAATCTATTTTTATTTAAAGAGATGAAAACAGCCTTTTTCTCATTAAATAAACTGTTTGACATTAGCGATTGATCTAATAAAGAATCAAAATTGTCATCATTTAAATCTAGATATATCTTTTCTAATAATTGCAAATCTTGATCTTTAAGGCAGTGATGTTTTGACTTATAACAAAGCGCATGTTCATCCCCATATAAAAAAAATTTAGTTAATTCATGTTTAGTGCTATCTAAAAAGTTTATTGCTTTGATTTGTTTATTTGGCATAGTTATCTATTGATTTGCAGATATCAGAAATTAGTAAATTTTTGATTACTTTTTTTTCTGAATCTGCCATATTGCTCGAGATATAATTAGTTGTATTTAAACGCATTGAATCAATTCTTATATCAACAGAATCCTGTGTTTTCAGTACAAGACTTAGTATATATCTAGTATTAAATTCAAGACCTTGGCTATTAATATTCTCTGCTAAATAATTAAATTGAAGATTGCTTAGCTTTATTTCATTATTTGTATTACTCAAGCACTTATTAAATTGAAATTTATCTGAATTTGAAAATGAATCATCAAAATCAAGATTATTTGTATCAATATTAGTAATTGAACATGAGCTTAAAAATATTAAAACTGTGAGATTACGAGTGAACAAAGTTAATTAGCCTATTTTTTATAAATATGACCTTAATTATATCTTTGTTTTCAAGATGTCTTGAAACATTTTCATGCTCTTTAGCTATTTCCTTAACTTCTTTTTCTGATTTATTGCTCTCGATCATTATGGTCGCTCTTACTTTTCCGTTAACTTGAACTAGATACTTTACCTCCATTTCATTTTTTTGAAAAAACTTAGTATCCGGCCAGGTAGCAACTTGGATATCCTTATTAAGAATAATTTTGTATAAATTCTCAGTGATGTGTGGAGCTATTGGAGATAAAGCTAACAATAAAAAGTCATAACATGTGTATAAATCACTTTTAGTGCATAAAACTTTTTTCCCATCAAATTTTTTGTTGATGTTATTGAGTATTTCCATACAAGATGAAACTACAGTATTTAGATTTAATCTTTTTTCATAGTCATCATTTATTTTTATAAATAAATCTTTGCATTCATCATTTAGAGTTTTCTCAGAATTGCAGAATGCATCATCACCCAAAGAGTTTATTTTCAAAGATAAAGCCCATAATCTTTTTAGAAATTTATGACATCCTTCAAGGCCATTATCAGACCATTCAAGTGATTGTTCAGGAGGGCTAGCAAAGATCATAAATGTTCTAATAGAGTCAGCGCCATAGTTTTCTATGTATTCTCTGGGATCAACTGTATTCCCTTTAGATTTTGACATTTTTGCACCATCCTTCAGGACCATTCCTTGAGTTAAAAGTTTTTTAAACGGTTCATCATGCTTGACCATGCCCATGTCACGAAGAACCTTATAAAAAAACCTTGAATATAAGAGGTGTAAAATTGCATGTTCAACTCCCCCTATATAAAGATCGACAGGGAGCCAATATTCTGTATTTTTATCGAATATTTCTTTCTTATTTTGTGCTGATGTGTACCTAGCGAAGTACCATGATGATTCCATGAAAGTATCAAAGGTATCTGTTTCTCGTTCGTGGCCATCAGATATAAATCGAAAGTCTTCATTTTGATGGAGTGGCTTGTAAGAACCATTCTTATTAACTGGTAAAACAACTGGCAAGTCATTTGCTGGAAGAGTTTTTCCATCTTTATATTCCATTGGAATAGGGCAGCCCCAATATCTTTGCCTACTTATACCCCAGTCCCTTAATCTATATTGATAAAGTATTTCACCCTTCTTTAATTTAATTAATTTCTCAGAAATTTCTTTAAAAGCGTCTTGTGAAGTAAGTCCATTAAAATCGCCTGAGTTTATTACTGAACCTGTCCCAGAGTAAGGAATTTTTTCTTCTGTATCTATAACTTGTGAAATTGGAATATTATATTTTTCTGCAAATTCATAATCTCTTTCATCATGTGCAGGAACACCCATAATGGCTCCAGTGCCATAATCCATCAGAACATAGTTTATTATCCATAAAGGTATTAAATCTTTCGTAAGTGGGTGAATGATATTTACTTTAGTCTTATAACCAAGCTTTTCTGCTTTGACTTGATCTGCTTCTGCTGAGGAAACTTTTCTAGCATCCTTAAGAAATTTACTTATGTCGTCATCACTATTACTGATTTTAGTAACAAAAGGATGATTTGGAGATATTCCAAAAAACGTCACGCCAAATAAAGTATCAGGTCTTGTGGTAAAGGCTTTTAAGACATCACCCTGATCTGTTTCAAAGGAAATTTCTGTACCTCTAGATTTTCCAATCCAATTTTTTTGCATATTTTTAACATTTTCTGGCCAATCAATCTTCTCAAGTCCCTCAACAAGTTCATCTGCATAAGCAGTAATTTTTAAAAACCAAGTCTCAATTTCTTTCAATTCAACTTCTGCACCAGTTCGCCAGCCTTTACCTTCAATTACCTGTTCATTAGCAAGCACTGTCATATCTACAGGATCCCAATTTACTAGAGATTTTTTTCTGTATGCAAGCCCTTTTTTATAAAACTCCAGAAATAATTCTTGCTCGAACTTGTAGTAAGATTCATCAGAAGTATTTATTTCTTTGGTCCAGTCATAAGCAAAACCTAATGAATTTAATTGTTCTTTCATCTGCTTAATATTTTGCCTAGTCCATTCTTGTGGGTGAATTTTTTTATCGATAGCCGCGTTCTCAGCAGGCAAGCCAAATGCATCCCAACCCATAGGTTGCAAAACATTAAATCCTTTTAGTTTTTTATATCTTGATACGGCATCTCCAATAGAGTAGTTTCGTACATGACCCATATGAAGGTTACCTGAAGGGTATGGCAACATTGATAGGCAGTAAAATTTCGGTTTAGTTGTATCTATGTTTGCTTCATATGATTTTTTTTGATCCCAAAGATCTTGAACTTCTTTTTCTATCTCTTTGTAATCATAAAATTCTTTCATTTGATCAGTTCTTCCTCAAGATATTTAATGTAGTAATCAATATTTTTAAATCCTTTGTCTTCAAGAATTTTAAGGTGAAGTGCTTGATTTGTCTTAATGCCCTCAATCACTAATTCAGTCAATGCCATTCTCATTTTATTAATTGTATTTTTTCTATCTCCATCTTTTACAATGACTTCTGCAATCAGAGAATCATAATTAGTTGGCACTTCATACCCGCTGTATATCTGTGATTCAAATCTAACATGATAGCCACCAGGCCTGTGTACTCTGGTAATCCTCCCTGGAGAGGGTATAAAAGTTTCTGGATCTTCTGCATTAATTCTACATTGCATTGCGTGACCATTAATTTTTAACTTCTCTTGATCTAACTCAAATTTATCCTCTAAAGCTAATAAAAGTTGAGCTTGAACTAAATCAACTCCAGTGATCATTTCTGTCACTGTATGTTCAACTTGTATTCTTGTATTCATCTCAATGAAATAAAAGTCGTTATCTTCATACAGAAATTCTAGTGTTCCTGCACCTTTATATTTCAGTTCGGAGCAAGCCTTTACACAAATATTTTGAATTTCATTTAATTTCTCATGATTCACATTTTTTGCAGGTGCTTCCTCAACAATTTTTTGATATTTTCTTTGTAAAGAGCAGTCTCTCGAATACAAATGAACTACTTTCCCTTTCCCATCACCAAATATTTGTATCTCGATATGTCTTGGTTTCTTAAGATACTTTTCGATAAATACCTCATCGTTACCAAACGCCACCTTAGCTTCATTCTGAGCACCAATTATTGAATCCCAAAGTTCATCTCTTTTATTTACTACGCGCATTCCTCTGCCGCCACCACCTGCAGAAGCTTTTACTATTACAGGATATCCAATCTCTTCAACTGTATTCTCAATTTGATTCTGGGATTCAATTTTTCCTGCATAGCCGGGGACAGTTGGAACTCCAAGAGATTCTATAAGTTTTTTAGCCTTAATCTTATCTCCCATCACTTCAATTACTTTTGAATCAGGCCCAACAAAATTAAAACCACTGACTTTACATTTCTCTGCAAATGATGCATTTTCAGCCAAGAAACCAAAACCAGGATAAATTGCGTCAGCTCCAACTAATTCTGCGGCAGCAATAATTGCCGCCTCATTCATATAACTATCTTTGGCTGTTGCTGGGCCAATACAAATTGCTTCATCTGATAATTTCAAATGTTTTTGATCTTTATCTACTGTTGAATAGACTGAAGCTACTTCGTATCCAAGTTCTTTTGCAGCTCTTAAGGCTCTAATTGCAATTACCCCCCTGTTTGCAATCAGTATTTTCTTAGGATTTTTCAATTGATATTAACTCTTGACCAAACTCTACTGGTTCTCCGTCACCAATATTGATTGATACTACTGTTCCATCAAATTCAGATTTTACTTGATTCATCATTTTCATAGCTTCAATGATGCATACGGTCTCACCTTTTTTAATTATCTGCCCGACTTCTATAAAAGGCTCTTTATCAGGTGCTGGTTTTCTATAAAAAGTTCCAACCATTGGAGAAACTATACTTTCATGATTATCAGATTTAACGGAGTTATCTGTCTCATTAAGATTATCATTTTTATTTAATTGATTTGTCGCAAGCATTGAAGGAGAAGTTTGAACTATGTTCTCCTTTTTTCTATTTATTCTTACACTTTCTTCACCTTCTTTGACTTCTATCTCGTTCAAATCAGATTCTTGAAGCATTTCTATTAATTTTTTTATTTTTCTAAGATCCATTCTCTCCTCTCATAATTTTTGTTAATGCAAATTCATAACCATCGAAACCAAAACCAACTATAGATCCTTTAGCTATGTCGCTAAAGAAAGAAGTATGTCTAAATTCTTCCCTTGCAAAAACATTTGAAATATGAATTTCGTAAAATGGGAAGCCTACAGAAAGTATTGCATCCCTTATAGAGATATTTGTATGAGTATGAGCCCCAAAATTAAATATTCCAAAGTCATACTTTTCATTTTTTTGCGAGTGTATCTTGTTTATGATCTCTTCTTCTGAATTGCTCTGAAAAAACTCAAGTTCAGCGTCATAATTTAAGGCATTTAATTTACTTTCTAAGTCTAATAATGACTCAGTTCCATAGACATCTGTCTCTCTTTTCCCGAGCATATTAAGGTTTACACCGTTTATAATTAAAATTTTCATTTATCGTACTTTAAAAGAATTTAGATATATTTTCAATGATTTTAGCTACGTTTTAGTAACAATAAAATATTTTACCTGACTCATATTGAGCTATATATATAAAAAAAATTAATTGAAAATAATTAAGTAGGCTATAATTATTGCCCTACTGTAATTATGTTAAACAATCTTTTTCCAAATGTCAGGCCAAGGCGTCTACGAAAAAATAAAATTATCAGAGATTTAGTTTCTGAAACTAAGTTATTAAAGTCGAAGCTAATACAACCACTCTTTGTTTCAGAATCTATTGTTGAAAAGCAACCTCTGGAATCCATGCAAGGTCAATTTTTATTTTCTAAAGATGAGACTTTTAAAGAGATAGATGAATTGCTCAATTTAGGAATTAAGACTCTAGCCTTATTTCCCAATATTTCTGAAAGCTTAAAAGACGAGAACGGCACTAATGCTTTAGATGAAAAAAACTTTATGTGTAAATTAGTATCAGATATTAAAAAAAGATATCCTGAGTTAGTACTCATCACAGATGTTGCACTAGATCCCTATACAACTTCAGGCCACGATGGAATTATAAAAAACGGTGTTGTTGATAATGATTTAACGCTTGAAGCACTAAAGCTAATGTCAATAAATTTAGCTGCGGCAGGATCTGATATTATTGCACCATCTGATATGATGGACGGTAGAATCGGAGCAATTAGAGAATCATTAGAACATTCTGGTAATAAAGACACAATTATTTTGAGCTATTCAGCTAAGTACTCTTCAAATTTTTATGGTCCATTCAGAGAAGCTATTGGATCTAAAAAAGCTGAAGGAATTTCAAAGGCCAGCTACCAAATGGATAAAAGAAACATCGAAGAAGCACTTAAAGAAGCAGAACTTGATTTGCAAGAGGGTGCAGATATTTTGATGGTTAAACCTGGTATGCCTTATCTAGATGTGATAAATAAATTATCTTCTAATGTAAATGCTCCTGTATTTGCATATCAAGTGAGCGGAGAGTATGCAATGTTGCAACAAGCTATTGACAAAAAAATATTTGAACATAATGTAATTCCTGAGACATTAATAAGTCTATTTAGAGCAGGCTCATCTTCGGTTATTACTTATTACGCGAAATGGGTGGCAAAAAATTATGACAACATCAGTTAATAACGATACATTCAAAAACGAAGTTTTAGAACAAACAAAACTTGTTCTTGTTGACTTCTGGGCAGAGTGGTGTGGTCCATGCAAACAAATTGCACCAACACTTGAAGAATTGGCTGAAAAATATTCTGAAAATCTTTCTGTATGTAAAGTTGATGTCGATGCAAATAGAGAATTAGCTTTACAATACAATGTAAGAAGTATTCCTTCGTTGTTGGTTTTTAAGAATGGGGAGATGGTTGACAGTCTTATAGGTGCTGTGAGTCTAGAGGAGCTTGAAGATTTAGTGACAAGAAACTTCTAAAATCTAAACAAATACATTATCATTGGAACTCGGATAATTCATTCCCGCCAAACATCTCAATTTAATTTAATTATATGAACGCATTAGAACTAAAACAAAAAACAACTAAAGAACTTTTAAATATTGCAGAAGAACATGGGTTAAAGCACGTCTCAAGACAGAAAAAAGCAGATATTATTTTTAATATTCTTAAAACAATTTCTAAGGATGGCAAAGAATTGCTCGGAGGTGGAATTTTAGAAACCTTGCCTGATGGTTTCGGTTTCTTAAGATCTCCTTGGGGATCTTACTTAGCTGGACCAGATGATGTTTATGTATCTCCAAGCCAAATAAGAAAATTTAATTTAAGAACTGGAGATTTTGTAGTTGGCAATATAAGACCACCAAGAGAACAGGAAAGATATTTTGCATTAGTACAAGTTGAGTCTATAAATGATAACGAACCTTCAAAAACACAAGAGAAGATTGCCTTTGAAAACTTAACTCCACTTTTTCCGGATAGTAGATTCAGATTAGAAACAGGTTCAGGCAGTTCTGAGGATATCTCACCAAGAATAATTGATCTAGTTGCTCCAATTGGAAAAGGGCAAAGAGGTCTTATTGTTTCACCACCAAAAGCTGGAAAAACATTACTACTTCAAAATCTTGCGCAATCAATTACTAAAAATAACCCTGAAACACATGTGATTGTTTTGCTTATTGATGAAAGACCAGAAGAAGTCACAGATATGCAAAGAACTGTTGATGCTGAGGTGGTTGCAAGCACATTTGATGAATCACCACAAAGGCATGTTCAAGTAGCAGATTTGGTAATAGAAAAGGCAAAAAGATTAGTTGAACACAAAAAAGATGTTGTAATCTTACTAGATTCCATAACGCGTTTGGGTAGAGCCTATAATACAGTCCAGCCTGCAAGTGGAAAAATTTTATCTGGAGGTGTAGATTCAAATGCACTTGAAAGACCAAAAAGATTTTATGGCGCAGCAAGAAATATTGAAGAAGGTGGAAGTCTAACTATTCTTGCTACAGCATTAGTAGAAACAGGCTCCAAAATGGATGATGTTATTTATGAAGAATTTAAAGGAACAGGAAATATGGAAGTACACCTTGAAAGAAAAATAGCTGAAAGAAGAGTATTTCCTGCAATAAATATACTTAGATCAGGGACCAGAAGAGAGGATTTACTTGTCGATAAGGATGAATTAAATAGAGTACATATGCTTAGAAAAGTGCTCAGTGAGCAAGAGGAAGTAGCAGCTACAGAGTTTCTGATTTCAAAATTAAAAAATACAAAAACCAATTTAGAGTTTTTTGCCTCTATGACAAAATCTAAGTCAAAGTAAGCTTAATCTGACTAATAAGATCATTTGAAAAATAATCTATAACATTAGATTTTTTATTGAATGTTTTAATGACTTCTTGAATTCTTGAAGAAACAGCCAAAAATTTAAAAGTCTCTTCGCCAGTATGAATATGTTTGAAATATAACTCGACAGCTAAGGCACTTGAAAAAATAACAAAATCCACATTAGTGAATTTTTTTTTAATTTCTTCATAGCTTTCAAATTTTTGCCGATTGTAGGTATCGAGTTCATCAGTCTTAAGTGAGGCAGAATTAAGGTATTCTGAAATTCTCGATAGTCCTCCTTCACCTTTAATAACTAAGGTTCTTCCTGTTAATTCAGATTTATTTAATAGATTTATAACGCCTTTAGAGCTGTATTCAGTTTCAGGAATTTCAGCTATATAACTATGTTTTCTTAGATGACTGCTTGTGCCAGGCCCCATAGCAATTATTCTCTTACCTTGCAATAAAGCAATTTGGTCAAAATTCATAACTGCTGAAGGGCTTTGAAAAATAATATTCTGATAATTAGAAAGATTAACTATTTGTTTAATTTTACATATTTTGTAAAGAGGAATATTGCTTATTTCATGGTATTCAAGAGATGTTGAATAAGGTTTTGTATCAATAATTTTCATCTAATAGTTTGAGACCACCTTTTTGTATAATTTTATTCACAACAATTTTTATTGATTCATCTATGGAATTAAAGTTTGAGATAAATTTTTCAGAAATAATCTCATTCTCTCCATAAATTTCTATATTAGTTTCACAATCATCATCATTAATTTTTGACCTAATTGAGAGCGCTGAATTACAAGTTGCGTTTAAATTTCTGACAATTTTTCTTTCTATTTCGATCACTTGCAGAAGCTCAGAATTTTTAATTTCATCTAACAATGTTTGTGTTTTTTTATCATTCGATCTGCACTGGACTGCGATAATGCCTTGGCCAATTGCTGGCAAAAAATCTAAATCAATATAATTTTCATTAAGGTTTAGTCTCTCTATGCCTGCTTTAGCTAATATTATTGCATCATATTTCTCTTCATGAAGTTTTAACAATCTAGTATCAATATTCCCTCTTATCTCAGAACAATTATCATTTTTTAAAAAATGCTTACATTGTCTTTTTCTTCGTAAACTTGAAGTTCCAATTTTAATGTTCGTTAAGTTATCTAAGTCGATTTCATCTTTATACACTAAAACATCTGATCTTGACGGATGTTCTATTGCTGCATAAATTACAAGTCCTTTTGTGTCATGGCATGACATATCTTTTAAAGAATGTACTGCTATATCGGCTTCATTGTTTAGTAGGCTTTTTTCTAAATTTTCAACAAAGTGAGCTTTATCAAAGAGGTTCTGCCCTTCTTTACTTTTTCTATCACCCTCAGTTATTTGTTTTTTTATTTCGAAATTTATGTCTTTAGTTTTAAAATGATTTGTGACTATATCTACTTGTTTCAAAGCCAATTTAGATGATCTTGTCGCTATTCTCACTATGTAACCTCAAAAAGCCTTCCAAATGAGTTTCCAGAGGAAGTCTCTTTTAGTAATTTTAGATTCTTATCATAATCTGAAAAATTAAAATTAGACTCCTCTATATAAATAAGTGTTCCGGTCTTAGAAAAATCAGAAATAATTTTTGGTAAAAGTAAATTTGTATAACTTTTATTAAATGGCGGATCCAAAAAAATTAAATCAAATACAATTTCTTTAGTTCTTCTTATATAATTTTCCGCACTCTGTTTGTATAGTTGGACATCTGTCAAAATATTTAGATCGAGGCAGTTCTTGTACAAAGTATTATATAGGTCTTGGTTTTGCTCAATAAAAACTGCTTTTTTCACTCCGTTAGATAGTGCCTCAATTCCAAGAGATCCTGAACCGGCAAATAAATCAAGGCAAATTGCATCTTTCTGTATAGGGCGTATCCATGAAAATATTTGCTCCTTAACTCTTGAAGGTGTTGGTCTTAAGTTCTTATTGCGGATGGTTTTAATAACTCTTCCACCCAAGAAACCCGATGTAATTTTAATATTTGACATTATTTTTACACCCCGGCTTAGTGCATATATTTTTACCTTCAACTGACTTAATAAAATCTTCTGAGACAAACATCCCACAATTGTCACATTTAGTCATATTTTTAATGTTCGAATTTCTTTTTAAGCCCTGTAAAAAATTTATTACGAGCCTTTTTATAAGATNACGTGTAANAAAATATGCAATTGGAGCAATTACCCCAAAAACAATAAAATTCATTTTAGTTNAGAGCTTCAACGCTGGAGACTTTTTCAGCGTATTCTTCGTAGCCAAGTTCAATAAAAGATTTTTTCATTATGTNCAAGGCTCTTTGTGTTTCTGTTGAATTAGGAATATTTTTAAGGACATAATTAGCTCGATTAAGCGCTGCTAAATATGCACCTCTTTTCATGTAGTATTCAGCACCATCTAATTCACTACTTGCTATTAAATTTCTCAAGAATATTAACCTTTCTCTAGCAGCATCAATGTATTCACTTTCTGGATATCTAATAAGAAATTCTGTTAAGTCAGCATATGATTGCATAGCCCCAGAAATATCTCTTTTTGCTAAGCTTAAAGAGAATAGATTGCCCAATAAACCGTCATCTGCGTAATATCCGGTCATACCTTTCATAAAATAAGCATAATCAACATTTGTATTCCGAGGGTAAAGTCTTATAAATTTCTCAGATGCTGCATAAGCTTGGTCATAGTCCCCACTCATATAATGCGCATAGATTAAATCTGCTCTTGCTTGCTCAGCATAAACTCCGAATGGATAAAATCTCTCTATTCTTGCAAGAGAATCAACAGCTCCCAAGTAATTTTGAGCGTTTATTCGATCCTGTGCCAATCTGTATAGCTGAACTTCAGGTGGTTCGGCCTCCTCTTTTTCATTGCTGGCACAACCCATCAAAATAAGAATTGATAGACACAGTAAGAGAAATTTATTTTTCATTAATAATATTTAATTGCATTAAACTTAAAAAACAATGATATCAAAAAGATTTCAAATTGACGAAGAGAATTCTAACAACCGCATAGATATTTTCTTAGCCAATAATTTAGATTCCATTTCAAGGGGAATAGTTCAACAGCTAATATCACAAGGTAATGTAACCGTTAACGGAAAAGCTACTAAACGCAATTATTTGATTAAAACTGCAGATGTCATAGAAATCACATTTGAGCTTAAAGTAGACTGCCAAGACAAAGCTCAGGATATTCCTATTGATATAACTTTTGAAAACGATGATTTTTTTGTGATAAATAAAAATTCTGGGCTGACTGTTCATCCCGGTGCAGGGCAAAAAGACAATACACTCATCAATGGAATCTTAAATATTAGAAAGGAGCAGAGAGACATACCTCGATATGGTCTAGTGCATAGACTAGATAAAGACACAAGCGGTTTAATGTTGGTGGCTAAAAACTTAAAATCGCATACTATTTTGACAGAGCTTATCCAGGCCAAAAAAATTCAAAGAAATTATTATGCATTAGTTCATGGTGTGCCCATTTCTGGACAAACGATAAATTTACCAATAGGCCGCCACACAAAAAACAGGTTACTTTATTGTGTAAAAGAAGGAGGTAGAGAGGCCGTAACACATTTTAGGATAGATAAAAGATTTAAAAATTTTTCGTTACTTGATGTTGAGCTTGAGACAGGAAGAACACATCAGATTAGAGTGCATCTTAAACACATTGGACACCCCATTGCTGGAGATATGTCTTACAACAAAATAAAGGTTTGGAAAGATGCTATTCCAAAAGAACTTGAGAGTATAAATAATCTTCAAAGACAGGCTCTGCACTCTTACAGTCTCAAATTCTATTTTTTAAACAAAGAATTTGTCTTTGAATCAAAGTTACCAAATGATTTAGAAAAAACTTTAAAGGAATTGGAAGAGTGAATACGATCAAGATTGATAAATACAAATTTTTGGAAGTTTCTAACAGCCCAAATATTATTATTTCCTTAAAAGGTGAAAAAAATTTTTGCGAATTAAGTCCAAGTGATAAAACATATTTTATGGAATCACACTTCAAAACAAATTCGTACTCAGAATTTAATCAAACGCATGGCGTCCTAGTGAATGGACATGATATCTCTAGAAAAGATGAGTTTGATGGATTCATTACAAAACAAAAAAATCATGCATTTGCGATTAAAACTGCTGACTGCATTCCTTTAATTTTATGGGATCAAAATAAAGAACTACTATGTGGTTTGCATTGTGGCTGGAAGGGTTTGAAACAAGAAATAATTGGAAGAATTTTACAAGAAAATAATCACAAGAATCTGACAGACGCATACATTGGACCTCATATAAGCCAAGAGCATTTTGAAGTGAAACAAGATTTAATAAAAAAATTTCTAGAGGCTGGCAATGATATTAGGCCATATTTGACACACAGTGGAAATAAAATCTTTATGGATTTGCGACAATTTTGCGTTGACGAATTACATGATTATGGCATTGAAATTTTGACTAATTTCGCACCATGTTCTTTTGCCGAAAATGATCATTTTTTTTCATGGAGAAGAGAGCCAGGAAACCCATTTCGTAATTTCACTATAGCCTGGTTGTAATAATTAAAAATATATCAAAAAAGTCCTTTCTTTTTTGTTTGAAAGCTCTATAATTTGTCATTCCCCTCAAGGAAGGGGTCGATCTAATTGAGAACAATTTAGTCACTCGTGTGAGTGCCCAAAAAATTTCACTATATGTGAAAAAAAATTTCCATCTTAGATGGATAACAGTTTATTGAAGAGTTTGATCATGGCTCAGATTGAACGCTGGCGGCAAGCCTCATACATGCAAGTCGAACGAGAAAGCATCTTCGGATGTGATTAAAGTGGCGGACGGGTGAGTAATACATAGGAATCTACCCAATGGCGGGGGACAGCTCGAGGAAACTCGAATTAATACCGCATAATCTCTACGGAGTAAAGAGGGCTTCGGCTCTCACCATCGGATGAGCCTATGCAAGATTAGCTTGTTGGTAAGGTAATGGCTTACCAAGGCTACGATCTTTAGCTGGTTTGAGAGGATGACCAGCCACATCGGGACTGAGACACGGCCCGGACTTCTACGGAAGGCAGCAGTAGGGAATATTGGACAATGAGCGAA
>NZKB01000026.1 GCA_002692425.1 Gammaproteobacteria bacterium | reverse complement strand
CATCTCTCCGGAATTTTGTAATTGTAAATCATTTATATTAAATTTATAGACTCAGTAAATTAATTTATGAAAAAAGTACTACTCACTGGCATATCTGGTTACATCGCGATGCACTGCGCTAAAGAGCTCTTGAAGCGCGATTACCACATTAATGCTACTGTTAGAAACCTCGATAAGGTTGAAGACATTAAAAATGCCCTCTCAGCACAGTCACTTGATGTTGATAAAATCCAATTCTTTCAGGCAGATCTACTATCGGATGACAATTGGGAAGATGCAATGGCAGATTGTGAATATGTTATGCATGTCGCCTCCCCTTATCCGCTTAACCAACCAAAAGATGAAAACGTTTTAATTAAACCTGCGGTTGAAGGAACAGAAAGGGTTGTATCCTTAGCTATTAAAAATAATGTCAAAAAAATTGTCTTAACTTCTTCTGTTGCAGCAATCTCTTCAGGGCATACAAAAAAAACTTACAGTGAAGAAGATTGGAGTCTTGTAGATAAGCCAATACCAACATATCCAAAAAGTAAGGCTCTTGCAGAAATGAAAGCATGGGATTTAATAAAAAAATCTCAATCAAACACTGTGCTTTCAGTAATAAATCCTGCCGGTGTAATTGGTCCTTCTTTGACTTCAGAAATTAGTTCAACCCAACTGATTATCGCTGGTTTAATGAATGGCAGAATACCTGTGAATTTACCAATACACATTGGTTATGTGGATGTAAGGGATGTAGCTTTAGCCCACATAAAAGCTTTAGAGAGCCCTAAAGCTGACGGCCACAGAATAATTTTATCTAACCAGGAATTATGGCAGAAAGAAGTTTCAGCAATTTTGAGAGAGGGTGGCTTTAAAGCACCAAAATTAGGTTTTTCAATTCCTATAGCTAAATTGTTCTATTATTTTATTCCTGCTTTAAAACCTGCTAGAAAATTTCTTGGTAAAGCTATGGTCAAAGATAGTTCGAAAGCAGAAGATTTACTTGGCATTAAGTATATGGATATATCTGAATCTATCTTAGAGGATGCTAAAAGCCTTAAAGAATTTAAAAAAGTTTAGAGTTTAGTATCTAAAGTGCTTAATCCTTTCGCCACTTTTCTCAATTTCAGTCATCGATTTGATACCGATATCTAAATGTTTTTCGGCCCACTTAGATGTAACCTTTTTATCGGATTCTTCGGTTTTAATACCATCTGGTGTAGTTGGAACATCGGAAACAAGTAATAGAGCACCCCTAGCAATTTCATTGTAGTGACCGCCAATGAAAATGGTCGCTACTTCCATATCTATGCCAATTGCAGTTGTTTTTTTCAGTTTCTTTAGAAAAGCTTTATCATGTTCCCACAGACGTCTATTGGTGGTGTAGATAACACCTGTTCTATAGTCTTCTCCAGCTTCTTTTATTTTTTCAGAGACAAATTTGTGTAGTTTGAATGATGGTAAAGCAGGCACCTCAGGCGGAAAGTAGTCGTTTGTTGTACCCTCTCCTCTAATTGCCGCTATGGGAAGAATAAAATTGCCTATTTCAGAGGCTTCTTTTAAACCACCACACTTACCTAAAAATAGTACACCTTTAGGATTTCTAGCTAGTAAAAGGTCCATTATTAAAGCAGCATTTGGTGAACCTATGCCAAAATTTATAATGCTAAGACCTTCAGAATTTGTCGCACTTTGCATCGCACCGCCCTCTCCTTTTATTTCACAATCAAATCTTTCAGCAAAGGCAGTAACGTAATTTTTGAAGTTGGTTAAAAGAATATAGTCACCAAGTTCATCAACTTTAGACCCGGTATATCTTGGTAACCAGTTTTGTGCAATCATCAATTTATCAACCATAAAATTGGTGAAGAATATTAACAGATTAATTTAAAAAAGAAAGTTTATTTGAATTCTTTCATACTAGGACAAGTGCAAACTAGATTTCTATCACCATAGACATTATCTACTCTACCAACTGGAGGCCAGTATTTTTGGTGCTTAATTTGATTATTTGGGTAATAAGCTTCTTTTTTACTGTAGGGATATGTCCATTCTTCTATCAAAGTATCTACGCAGTGTGGTGCGTTTTTGAGGGGGTTATTGTCTTGTGAGGAATTGCCGTCTTCAATTGCTCTAATTTCTTCTCTAATACCAATCATAGCTTCGCAAAATCTATTGAGTTCCTCTAACGATTCACTTTCAGTAGGTTCAATCATGAGAGTGCCAGCCACAGGCCATGACATTGTAGGGGCATGGAAACCATAATCTATCAGTCTTTTTGCTATGTCTTCTGCTTCGATACCACAGGATTCTTTAAATGGTCTGACATCGATTATGCATTCATGAGCGACAAGGTTATTTTTACCGGTATATAGAATTTTGTAGTGTTCCCCAAGTCTCTTAGCCAAGTAGTTTGTACTTAGAATTGCTGCTTGAGTAGCCTTTCTCAACGATTCTTGTCCCATCATTGCAATATACATCCAACTTATGGGTAAAATACTAGCACTTCCATATTTTGTGCCTGAGATAGCATAACCATCAACCTCAGCATCTAATGGATCTTTAGGTAAGAAAGGTTGCAACTTTTCCACTACACCTATTGGACCTACACCAGGGCCACCACCACCATGAGGGATGCAAAATGTTTTATGCAGGTTTAAATGAGACACATCTCCACCAAATTGACCTGGATAACACATTCCAACCATTGCATTAAAATTGGCACCATCAATATATATGAAGCCCCCGTAACTATGAATTAATTCACAAACATCTTTCACTCGTTCCTCAAAAACCCCATGAGTTGAAGGGTAAGTGATCATCATTGCTGCTATTTTGTTTGAGTGGACCGCAGCCTTTTTTTCTAAATCAGCCATATCAATGTCACCATTTTCATCGCAATCTATAACAACAACTTCATAACCTACCATTTGTGCAGAGGCGGGATTTGTCCCATGCGCAGATTCAGGTATTAAACAAATATTTCTTTCAAAATCTTTGTTGGCTTTATGGTAATTATCTATAGCCAGGAGACCAGCATATTCTCCTTGTGACCCTGCATTTGGTTGTAATGATATAGCGTTATAGCCCGTAATATTAGATAACCATTTTTCTAGATCATCTATCAATTGCAGGTATCCTTGAACTTGTTCCTCGGGTGCATGTGGGTGGATGTTTGCAAAACCGTTCCAGCCAACAGGTATCATCTCTGAAGTAGCATTGAGCTTCATAGTACATGAGCCTAAAGGGATCATTGATCTATCTAATGCAATATCTTTGTCCGCTAAACTTCTAATGTATCTCAGAAGCTGTGTTTCAGAATGATATGAATTAAAAACTTCATGTGTAAGGTATAGCGATTTACGTATCAAACTATCAGGCAAAACATCTTCAACTTTTTTAGATATTGCGATATTTTCGCCAAATAGATTTAGGATAATTTTGATATCTTCATCTGTGGTAGTTTCATCGAGACTTAGACCCACAAGACTATTAGAAATTTTTCTAAAGTTAAATTTATGCTCTGATGCTTTCTTATGTATCGAATTGGCATCAGCAACTTCAATTACCAAAGTATCAAAAAAAGTACTTTCAAGTAATTTAAAGCCATTTGCTGTTAAGGCATGAGCTAAGACTTTTGCTTTATTGTGTATCCTTGAGGCAATCTCTTTGAGACCGTCTGGTCCATGATAAATAGCATAAAAACTAGACATTATTGCTAACAATGCTTGGGCAGTGCAAATATTACTAGTAGCTTTTTCTCTTCTAATATGTTGTTCTCTTGTTTGTAACGCCAGTCTGTAACAAGGCCTACCTTGTTGATCTTGCGTTAGTCCAATCAACCTTCCAGGCAGTGATCTTTTAAATGCGTCTTTAACCGCTATAAATCCTGCATGTGGGCCACCGAAACCCATTGGTACACCAAATCTTTGGGCCGAGCCAATAACAATATCTGCGTCAAATTCTCCTGGTGCTTTTATCAGTGTTAGTGCAAGTAAATCTGTACCAACAATAAACAACCCATTTTTTTCATGTATTTGTTGAGCTACTTCAGTCATGTCAGCAATGCCACCATTTGCATTTGGATATTGGTAATAGCAGCCAAAATACTCACTACCCTTCTCCATTGAACTACCAACATGAATTTCTATACCTAGAGGTTTAGCTCTGCTTTCCATGATTGCTATTGTTTGCGCAAAGCTACTTTCATGAATAAAAAATTTGTTCGATTTTGATTTTGATACTCTATTAGCCAACATCATGGCTTCTGCTGCTGCAGTTGGTTCATCTAACAGAGATGCGTTTGAAATATCCATACCAGTTAAATCAGTAACCATGGTTTGATAATTCATTAATGCTTCAAGTCTCCCCTGAGCAATTTCTGGTTGATAGGGGGTATAAGATGTATACCAACCAGGATTTTCAAAAACATTTCTTTTAATGACGCCTGGGACATTACAGTTGTAAAAACCTTGTCCTATAAAGCTTTTAAAGACCTGATTTTTCTTTGAAATTGATTTTAATTTTTTTAGAGCTGTTGGCTCATCGAGAGGTTCTGGTAGGTCTAAATTATTTAGACTAAAGATTGACTCTGGAACAAGATCTTTAAAAAAGGTATCTATATCCTGATAACCAAGATCATGTAATATGTGTTCAACGTCCGAGTCTTTAAGACCAATATGTCGCTTTGAAAAGTCCAGTGTGTTGTTTGTCATAATTAAGGAAAGTTTTAGCTTTCACTTGAACTTTCGTATGCTTGTGCATCTAAAAGGTTATCCATTTCCTTTATATCTTGCGGCTTAATCTTAAAAAACCAACCGCTTTCATAAGGAGAAGTATTAATTATTTCGGGATTATCTACTAGGGCTTCATTGATTTCCGTTATTTCTCCAGTCAAAGGCGAATAAACATCTGAGGCAGCTTTAACAGACTCAACAATTGCTGTATCGCCACTTTGAGTAACTTCTTTACCAATATCTGGTAATTCTACAAAAACTATATCACCTAACAGTTCCTGGGCGTGGTCTGATATGCCAACAGTTACAGTTCCATCTTCCTCAAGTCTAGCCCACTCATGAGATTCCAAAAATTTAAGATTGCTTGGTACTTCGGCCATGGATTTATTTTAAATATTTTAAAAAATTTGTCTTACAAAAATGTAAATTAATCTCTTTATCTCTCAAAATTGATTTACCTGTTTCAGGAAAATTTTTTGTTATTCGGCAAAAACCTATATTCTTTTTAAATGTTGGGCTCCAAGTACCGCTAGTAATAACGCCTTCACCTCCTTCAAAATATACTTTTGTGCCAGATCTCAGAACGCCTCTCTCATCTGTGTAGAAGCCTACAAGACAATTCTCTGACTCTTGAAGATGTTTTAGTGCTTTTTTGCCGATGAAATCTCTATCTTCATTGCTTTGGTCAACGGTCCAGCTAAGGTTTGAGTCGTACGGATTATTCTCAATTGTCATGTCTGAACCGTATAAGTTAAAACCTGCTTCTAGTCTTAAAGTATCTCTTGCAGCAAGACCAATTGGTTGAATATCTTTTGAGACAAAGTGTTCCCAGATTTTTAATCCTTTACTTGCATTAGATATAATTTCAACACCTAGCTCACCTGTATATCCAGTTCTCGCGATCATGACCTCATCATCCTGATAGAGATGAAATTTTTCTATATCAACGTTATACAAACTCGATAAATTTTTTATGGCGTTCGGTCCTTGCAAGGCAATAATTGACGCGTCTGATTTAAAATCAATCTGAACGTCAAACTCTGAGGCAATTTTGTTAAACCAAGCATAGTTTTGCTCTCTCGTACCACAATTAGAGATAATCCTAAAATTATTTTCCCCCAGGTGATATACAATTAAATCATCGAGTATTCCTCCATTTTCAGTCAATAAAGGTGAGTACAAGGCT
The DNA here is from genome assembly GCA_002692425.1 of Gammaproteobacteria bacterium. Taxonomy (GTDB): domain Bacteria; phylum Pseudomonadota; class Gammaproteobacteria; order Magnimaribacterales; family TMED112; genus TMED112. The sequence goes on along the minus strand of NZKB01000026.1, from coordinate 55,261 downwards.
CTTTTACTATCTAATATTTTGTTTACATCATTAGGTATTAGATATTCTAGAAATTCGACTTGATTACTGCCTGAGAAGTCGAACACAGCCATATGTGAAACATCAAAAATACCGACGTTAGTTCTCACCAAATTGTGTTCATTTATTTGTGATCCATAGTTAATTGGCATTTCCCAGCCTGCAAAATCAACTAAATGGCCATTGTTTTTTTGATGGAACTCGTTAAGGTAAGTTTTTTTCATTTTATTGCAGAGAATTCAATTTCTACTTTGGCACCATAAGGTAATCCAGCAACTGCAAAAGTTGTTCTTATAGGTAGAGGTTTTTGAAAATAAGTAAGATAAATTTCATTTAACTTTGGCATGTCATCAATATCGCTGAGAAGAATTTTTGCCCTTATGACATTTGAATAGTTTAAATTGTAATAAGCTAAGCCATCTTTTAAATTTTTGAATATTTGGCCTAATTCATACTCAAAACCACCCTCTACTAAACCATCTTCAGTATTTCCTATCATGCCGGAGAACTCAATTAAGTCGCCTATTTCAATAGCGTCTGAATATGGTGTGTTGAATTTATCCGAGTTAATTGTTTTATATTTCATAAAAACTAGTGAAAAAATATAATCTTTATTGTACAGTACGCTTTTATGGCAGCAAACAAACAACAAAAGGTTTATCTTATTCCGGAAGGCGAAACGCGTGATAGTCACACCTATCATTACACAGTAGTGAAAACTAAAAAATTTATTCAAGAAAACGAAAAACTAAAAATTAAAAAATTTAATCCTGTAAAAAGGAAACATGAATGGTTTGTAGAGGCTAAATTACCGCCGCATAGTAAAAACTAGAAACTTTTTAATTGATCCTTATATAAAATCTATGAACAGAATAAACAGACTTTTTGAGTATTTAGAAGATTTAATACTTTCTATAATCGCTCTTATGACACTCGGAGCAGTAGGTTTTGAGGTTTTTGATGTCTATCAAAGAGGCACTATAACACTTGCTGACCTGCTATTGATGTTCATTTATGCTGAGGTTTTAGGTATGGTTGCAATTTACTTTAGAAGCCATGTCTTGCCAGTAATATATCCACTTTTTATTGGTATCACGGCTCTAGCCAGACTTATTGTTCTCCAAGGTAAGGATTCAATGCCAGAACAATTAGTTTTTGAAGCCGGATCAATTCTATTATTAAGCTTTGCTGCCCTATTGCTTAAAGACGTGAAAGTCACCCTTACACACGCGAAGAAAAAATCATAAACTAGAATTAAATCTAATTTTAGAAAAAATGAAGCAATCCGGAAGTTGCCAGTGCGGGCTTATTACATATCATTTTAATCAAGAAGATGTTCTTTCGGCGCATCATTGCCATTGTAAAGATTGTCAAAGATCAACAGGTTGTGGAAAAGCAACAATTCTATATATTCCATCGAAAAAATTAACCGTAAAAGGTGATTTAAAGTTCTATGAGTCCAAAGGTTCAATGGGCTCAACCATTAAAAGAGGTTTTTGTGGCAATTGTGGATCTGGAGTAATGAGTTATGCCAAAGAACTTCCTATGCTAAAGTTCATTAAAGCAGGGACTCTAGATGACTCAAGCTGGGTAAAAATCGATTCAAGTTTTTTTTCTAATTCAGTGGAAGAATGGAATGCACCGGTCGAAAATTTAAAATGTTATGAGGGCAATCCAGATATGCTGTCAAGTTTTAAAAACGTTATAAAATCTTTATAGATTGATGTCAGATTATTCTTCAAGTGTAGGTATAGTTGGCGGTGGTATCGCTGGATTAATTGCGGGCTGTACTTTACAAGAGCAAGGGGTTAAAACTGTTATCTTTGAAAGGTCAAAATCATTGAGTACTGATGGCGCAGGCATTTCTATATCTCCCAATGGTCTGAGAGTGTTGGAAAAACTAAAATTAAAAGATCATTTCAAACAAACTTCTTTTGCTCCAAATAATATTGTTTTTCATCAAAAGAATAGAGAAATTTCAAAGATAACAAGTCCTAATAAATTTATTACTTCCTCAAGATATAATTTATTGCAACTTCTATATCAAAAATATATTGAGTTAGGCGGTGAGTTTCTATTTGGCCATGAATATAAATCTTTAAATCAGCAAGAATTAAAAGTTACATTTGCAAATAAAATGAAATATGAAGTCAGTCATGTTCTCGCCTGCGACGGTATTAACTCATCAATAAGAGAGGAATTTTTTCCTTTTAGTGGTTCAGCAATTTACAGTGGCTATCAAGCTTGGCGAGGCATAGGAAAAGCAAAGCTATCCGATGCAAAATTTCATTTTGGAAACGGTAAACACATAGTGAGTTATCCCACAAATAACAAAGGTGAGGTTAGTTTTACAGCGGTAGTGAAGAATAGTCTTAATACCGATGATTCATGGCGAATTAAAGGTTCAAAAAAAGAGTTACTAGATGATTTTGCTGAGTTTGATGAGGACATATTCTCAATGCTTAATTCGTCAGATGAAATATTTAAATGGGGGATTTATGTAAGACCTGTTTTAAGTTCTATTTACATTAAAAATATTACTTTACTAGGTGATGCAGCGCATCCAATGGTGCCCTTTCTTGGTCAAGGTGGATGTATGGCATTAGAAGATGGTTATGCATTTGGAAAGCTTGTTGGGGCTTATTCAAAAGACTTTTCTAAAATACAGGCTAAATATGAAAAAATTAGACTTAAACGCAAGAATATGATTCAAGCATCATCTAAAACCCAAGGAAAAATCTACCATCTTGAGAATCCAATAGTGATCTTTGTTAGAAACTTTTTTCTAAAGTACCTGCCTGTAGTGAAGTTACGCATGCAAAAGATCTGGTCTTATGATCTTGATAAAGAAATTAAAAAAGCAATTAATTAAGAACGATTATTGACAGATTCAATACAGAAGCAAAACATATCCAAAATACATATGGAACATAAAGAACAACACTAATCCATGCGTTACTCTCTCTGAGCTGTTTAAGTATCAAAATATTTAAAAATATCAAAAGCACAATATCCAAAAAGGCAAATGCAGTACTTTGGAACACAAAAAATAACCAGCTCCACAACCCATTTAAAATAATTTGCATAAAATATAATTTGAAAATATTTTGCGCATGTAAAAAACTTACTATTGCCATAAGCACATATAAAATTGGCCAAACTATACCGAATACATAATTAGGCGGATTAAAGAACGGCTTATTTAAGTATTCATACCACGTCCAGTCAGTGTACATGGTTGAGAGCCCTCCAAGCCACGCAATCAAAAAAGTTATAAGAGGTAAGCTTAATTTTTTGACCAAAGCACTATTCATTTATACGGCCATCAATATCATACTGACTAAAAAACTGCCAGATTACTTGGGCAGCATCGATATCGTTTCCATTGCTAAATCTAGGCCACTCATGCCCCATATTAGTCATTAAATACATTTGTGATTGAATATCTGCTAAACATTGCTCATACACAAAGAAAAAACCACCATCACCGTCCTCATTAACATCAGGTACAGACGATACATCTTCAATTTGGCAATCGTTATATTCTTTCCAGTAATTCATTACATCTGGTAAAGATCTGCCTTTCCAATCACCGTAATAAGGTACTACTCCGTCTACATCTCCATGGATTTGTAAAACAGCTGTAGGATGATTTGGACTGCAACTACTATATGTTTGTGGAGTCATTGAACCTGTTACAGAGGCTATAGCTGCTGTCTTATAGCTAAGCTCACATGCAAGTCGATAACTCATATAACCCCCATTTGACATTCCAGTTGAATACACTCTATTCACATTAATATTATAATTTTCAGCAGACCAATCTATTAAGCTCGAAATAAAATCCACATCGTCAGTTGAGCTGCTGGTTGTCCATCCCCCAACATTCCAATGTGTTTGTCCAGTTGATTGAAGAATAGATCCTTGAGGGTAGATAATTATAAATTTTTCTTCATCTGCTATTGGTTGAAAATTACTATAACCTAAAAACCACACTGCTCTGCTGGTATAACCATGCAAACCAAATAAAAGTGGTACAGGTGCAGAAGCATCTATCCCATCTGGAATGTAGACAAAAAATTCTCTATCAAGATTTCGTCTTTTTACCGTGCAATATAAAGTTTTAGGGTAACTTGAATTTGAGCATATTGGCGTAGTGTTTGTTGGTGGCGGTGGCGGCGTAATTATTGGTAATGTGATATCTTCGGAAGAGCCTCCTCCACCTCCCCCACATCCAGACAGAAATACGAGAGATAGTAAAAATATACAATTAGTTAATTTGTTCAGAAATAGCCCCGTTTAAGTCAAATTCTTGCATGAAACCCCAGATAGTAGAAGCAGCATCAATATCATAGTCATAACCTAAACCGTCTCTATTAGGCCACTCATGATCAACTCCCTCTAATCGATAGTACGCAAGTCTTACGTTATTGGCACACTCTGCTCTTATTTCAGCAGTCCAGGCGTATCCGTCGCCATTACTATCATCTCCATTGACAGTGGTACTTTCATTACATTGGTTGTAATTATTCCAATAAGCTAAAACGGAGTTGAAACCGATAGAATAAGTCCCACCTCCTATTGGAATCGAGCTATCAATTTCACCATGGATATGAACAATCGGCAAAGGTCTTTGCGGCGTACAATTATCGTATTCTTCGGTATACATCAAGCCTGCCACAGGCCCAAAAGCAGCGACTTTATCACTTAAATAACATGCCAAACTATAAATCATGAATCCACCGTTTGAGAATCCTGAAGCATACACTCTATTAGGATCAACATAGTAATCGGAAACTAACGCATCAATTAACTCAGAAATAAAGGCAACATCACAAACGTCACTAGATGTAGTGCAACCAATTCCTGTAAACCAACCGGTTGATCCTTTACCTTCTGCAACCGTTCCTTGCGGATAAACAGCGATAAAATTTTCTGTCTCAGATAATTCTCGAAAGCCGGTATATTCCATTTCGTATTGAGCATAACCGTCACCACCATGGAAGTTCATAACAAGAGGTGAAATTTCAGTAGAATTTATTAGGTTATCAGGTATGTAAAGAAAAAACTCTCGTTCTAATCCACCAGAATTCATAGTGCAATATTTCGTATTACCAGTATTGTCGTAGTTTGAACAGTTTGTAGGGCCAGGTTCTGGTGCTGGTGTTGGAGCCGGTGTTGGAGCTGGTGTTGGAGCTGGTGTTGGAGCTGGTGTTGGAGCTGGTGTTGGAGCTGGTGTTGGGGCCGGGGTGCTTATTTCTTCTGATGAACCACTACCGCCACCGCCACATGCAGCCATAAAAATAAGAGTAAAAACTATGAATATGCTTCTGATAAAATTCTTCATTATTTAATAGGTAAATATATAACAGTATTTGTTGTAAGTATCATTATAAATATTAAACAAGTTATTACAGGACCAAGGTAAATCCTGCCTGTCATTTGAAAAAAGATTCTATTGAAATACGGAAGTATAAACATAATTGGTACTATCCCAAACAATAGATTTACGCTCAACCAGTTCGTAGTCCAATAGACAGTTCCAGTCGCTGCAAACACAGTATATTGAATAATAATTATTAAAAATAAACCCGCTGAGTTTGCAAAACCAGCGATAAGACGGGAAGTATTTTCAGTCTGACCTTCAAAACGCATTGCACCATTAACTCTTAATGAATTAGAAAAGAAGAATATAAAAAAGAATGGAAAATACATAGCTAGCACTAATAACATCTCAGGTTGAAAAACCCTTACACCCATAAACCAAAATCTGTAATCTATATGAAAAAGAAAGTAGATTGAATACAAAATTATGTAATAAATTAAGAAAACTAAAATTCCCAGTAGGAATGTCTTGGCTAAATCGCTGAAACTTATGTCTGCACCCCAAGAAGTCGTTTTGACTCCATGTTTTTTCCCAAATAAAAAGTAACTTAAAAAGAATAAGATAAATCCCACTGATCCATTTAGAACAGCCCATAACATCACAGAATTATTCATTCTTTGCGGAAAAAACCAGGTTAATTCTCTATTTGCGGCCTCTGGAAATAATACTTTAGCTATATCTACCATTGGAATGAAAGTAATACAGGCAATAGTTGCACCAATTACGAATACAGACCAAAATACAATTTTTCCTTGTTGTGACTGTTTTGGAAGAGCAAGAGGAACGGGCTTCACAATAGAAGAGAAGAATTTAATTTGCAGCAATCGTCTTGTGAGTGGAATGATCAATAAAAAACCTACAATCATATTGATGAGGGTAAAAAGCTCTTTCCACTGCCAAATTTGATCGTAATTATCTAGTGGTGTTGGTTCAGAGAATACGTAGTCAAAATAACTAAGTTGATTGGCTGTTGCCTCTGCATTGTAGGGCTGAAATGGATGCAATAATTTTTCATTAAATATTACTCTAAGCGTGTTATTTTGTAAGTCTCCATAGTAATTCCCAAGCTCAACTTTTGATACTACGTTTTCAAGACGTAGAATACTATTGACTGTTCTTAGAGACTCTGGTGCAATTGTCATGTCAGCAGCTTCCCACCCTTTTAAATCATTCCTAAATGCACCTTCGTCATAAAGTGCATAACTGACACCAACATTAGATTTAACATCTCTGAGGACGTTATCAGTGAGTGTTAGAACATAACCAGAGACATAGACAGAATGAAGCCTACTTGGTTCATCTCTTCGTTTTGCACGCTTACCAAAATAATTCGCTCCTCTTATGGCAGCGTTACCTCCCATAGAATGACCGGTTGTACCTAATAACTCTTTATTAATGTACTCGTATTCATCAGATTCATATATGTGATCAATTAAATAAAACATCCCATACCCTTCAGTAGTAGCCGCTCTTCTGCTTAGCGATGAACTTGAAAGCCCTTGAGCGTAAGGATCAATCAATCCAACTACATAACCTCTTCTAGATAGTTCTATGGCAATGTTTGATAAAGCTTCTTTTGAACGTTGAAAACCAGGAATTATTGCTATAAATGGAGCTTTGTTTTCTGGGGTGGCGGTTTTAGGTTTATATAGATCGTAGTAGATATATTGTGAATTTTCAGTATCTAATCGTTCAAGTGTTACATCAACTTTACCAAAATTAGTTTGGATTATTGACGCGAGAAAACTGCTTATTATTAAAACTATTAGACAGTATTTTAGTTTCATTTACATACTATAAATGAAAACTCCGACCTCTATGAGATCGGAGTTAAATTAGAGATTAAATTTTAGTTGTGTACTCTTTCGCCGTACCAGGTTGAATTGCTCTCGCAAGTCATATGATCCCATCTAGCTCTCTCGGCTTCAGAACCATAAGATTTATCCCAGAAGATATCTGTACTTTCACCCCAGGTTGCTAGATTAGGAGAAGATCCACTAAACCAAAAATCAGGACCATCCCCTCTAGGAGATCCATCTGCAGGATAGATATATCTATATCCACCTTGGGCGCCATTAGCATAATGTTCCATTGCAAATTTGGCTTGTGCATCCCTCATTGCAACAGGATCAGCTCCTTCTTTATATTTGCAAGGATAGTAATCAACCATAAAAGAATCAGTTACTTCGCCTGATGAAGGCCCAATACGTTGAAACGCAGTAGAAGCATTGTCACACTCCAATGGGCTTGCAGGTAGTGGGTTTTCCTGTCTAGCAGCAAACATAGTCATAGTATGCTCTCCTAGCGCTTTCATAGTTGGTGCATGACGAACGAAGAATAAATCAGCACCATCTCTCATTTCCTCATTTGTGTAATAAGGATAAAGCACAACCATTCCTACTTCATCATCAAGTCCTTCTGCCATTTCTGCATATGCAGCAAGTCTTTTTTCGAACATCTTTGTAGCTTTGCTATCTGAAAGACCTTCTTTTACATTACAGTAAACATACTCTGCCCAACCAGGTTGATACATCTCATCATGATCATCACTGAAGGCAAAGAAGCTTAAAAATACAATTAATAATATTCTCATTTTCACTCCATTAGTTAATTAGTCTTCGAAATCACTTCGAACTGTTTGGTGGACACCACCGTAAGCAGCTGACGAGTAATGTTGAGATCTCATCACCCAATTTCCATCTTCATTTACCCATGTTGTTGTTACACGTGTTCGATAAGGTTGATTATCAGAACCAGCAACTCCTTCATAGTAAAACCTTACAAGGTAAGCATCTTTAGTAAGCATTGTTGCTTCTGGGTAATGAACATTATTTAATCCATCCGGATAGTTTTGTTCATAATCCTCAGCTGTGGTAACAACACATTCTTTATGAAAACTTCCATCAGAATTAGTACTGCAAACTCCAGCCTTGCTTTCCATAGCTACCATTGTTTTAAAATCTCTAGCAGTACGAGCTGCATAGTATTTATCGACTGCTGCAAGAACATCGGCTTCTGAGCCATGATCATCAGAGTATGTATATAATGTAAACGTTAGTAAAACTGAAAATAAATATTTCATCTTATTTCTCCTATTCAATATCAACTACTTCTTTTTTAAATAAAGCAGTTTCAGCTAATAAATCACTCTGGTATTCTTGAAAAAAGATAATTTTATTATCTTTTAATTTCATAACCATTGCGTATCTATTGTTATATTCACCATTTGCAGCCATGGCTTCTCCAACAAAAGTTGTAACAACCCACTCGTCGTCTGCCATTTGGTTAACTTTGTTAATTACAATTCCATCGGGTAAAACTTCAGGAATTACTGTCATAAACCAGTCTTTCTCAAAACCCTCTCTGTCGTATTTTTTACAGATGGTACAAATTCCCATGAATTCAAATTCAAGATCTTCATGAAGTACATCAAGGGCTACTTGGTAGTTTTCAGTAAGAATATTGTCCCAAAAAGTGTTTACCACTTTTAGATTCATATCTCTTTGTGACATGGAGTTATCGGCACAAGAACTTAGAATTAGAGCAATAGTAAAAGCTAGAAAAGCAGAAATAGAAGATGGTAATAATATTTTTTTCATATTCACTCCACAAAAACTGTATGTTTCTTGCCTTTGTCAACGACTCTGACTACAAGCAGTTCAGTACAAGCATCTCCTAAGTCAGGAGCATCGGCTTCACCACCGTGAACCCAATCAGTTGGCTCGTACCAGTATTCGCCAGTAGTATAATTTTTCCATTCACCAGTAGATTTTGATTGGGATACACCATCTAGTACATAGACTAGTGTCCCTGCTGCTGGGTGAAAGTGCTTTGGTGTAGTACCAGCGTTACATGTAGCTCTTTTCTCCACATAAAGCTCCATCCCACCGTCTAAAGCAAAAACTTCAGATGATAATAGACCTTCAAATTTAGGTTGCTCATGGTCATCGGCTGATACTAAAAAAGTAAGTAATGTTATAAATGTTAAAAATAAACGCATAATTAGAACCTCATATCTTTTATACCACAAATATTGATGAAACTATCAAAAGATATTAAAAAAGAGGCACTCAAGTGCCCCTTATTTAAAAATTTTAGTTACCAGGAAAGAATACAAAGCTTACGTTGGACTGTAAGTTCTGTATTTTTATTGTAAAGACTTGTAAAAGCATCGTATTCCTGTTGTGCTTTTGCAGCCTCAGCTTCACTCAGATTTGCTCTTAATTCACGCCATTTTTTCCATGCTTCTTGACTACCAACAACCATTGAGGTTGCTCTATATAGTTTGTCTGTTACATCCCCTTCACTATTTCTTCGATACTGCATCATCGGCATTACCATGATGTCTGACCCTCTATCCTTATAAAACTTTTGGTGCATTTTTGAAGCTTGTAACCAACCGGCAGCAGAGCCTCCTTTTGTAATTTTAGCAACATAATAATTTGCTTCTTTCCCCTTACATTCAGAAAAATCTGTTGGTGCAGCAAAACTATAAAACGATAAAACTATTAATAATATAATCCTCATATTAATCTCCTTAAACTATTGTCCACATTTTTAATGACATTTTGAATACAAACATGTAAATATTAAGGTATGAAATTAAATCCAATAAATTACGTAAGATACTTGCTGGAGTTTGTAATAATTATTACAGGAGTTGTTTTATCTTTTTATCTAGACGATTTAAGACAACTTGGCGAAAAAGAATCTTACAAAGATACACTTATTGAAGAATTATTAGTCACTTCACAAGAAGATTTAAAACAAATTGAAAAAATCACTGAAGATCTTACGATTGTGCAAAAAAATATAGCTGAAATTTTGGCAGATATTAAAGATGGTAGGAAAGACCTAAACGATGCTGAAGTTGCGGAAAAGTATTTATTTATAATTCAGAAAATGAGTGTTTCCTTTTTTCCACAAAATGGCACATTCAATCAATTAATATCAACAGGATCCATTGAATTGATTGATTCAAAAGAATTTAGAAGAGTGCTACTTAACAACTATACCCATTATTACGAAAGAAATAGTGCTAATAACAGAACATTAGATGATTTATATTTAGCGTTTGGAGCTAATATTGATCCAAAAATAACAGTCACTTCTACCGAACAAGATGATGCTTCATTTATCTATTCTGATATGGTGGTCAGTTCATTTGATATAGATCAAAAATTTTACCTATCTAATACATTCAAAGCATATCTTCTTACTGCCCAATCTATGGTAGGCAAGAATATTGATATGTTACAAATTTTTAGTAAAAGCTATAAAGAAATCATAGCTCTTGCTAATAAGGAAATTAGTTAATTACCATCCGCATGTTCTATCTTTATTTTGCTCATTCAGCCAATCAACTAATGGCGCATAGTAATTAAGCATTGAAGTTCCGCTCATTTTTCTTGTACCAATCATGCTCTCTAAAGCATCTTGCCAAGGTTTGCTTTGGCCAAAAGCAAGCATTGTTCTAAGCTTTTCGCCAGCTAGTTCATTACCATAAATTGAACATTCATGTAATGGGCCGTCAAAACCCATAGTGTTACATAGTGATTCATGAAATTGATATTGAAGAATTCTTGCTAAGTAATATCTTGTATATGGAGTATTTCCAGGAACATGATATTTTGCACCGGGATCAAAAGCATCAGCTGGTCTTTCGTTTGGAGACCTAACACCCTGATATTTTTCTCGCAATTCCCACCAATAGTCATTTAGTTCTTCATCTGTTAATTCACCATTAAAAACAGCCATTCTCCATTTATCTAACATTAGTGTCCAAGGTGTTGCTACAACGCTATCTAGTGCTTTTTTCATTAAAAATGCTACTTCATTTTGTTTAGCTAATTCAGCTTCCTGATCTGTAGCAAACCTTATTTGTTCAAGATAATTTGGAGTGATGGATAGTGTTAATAAATCTCCCACTGCTTCGTGAAATCCATCATTTGCACCTCTTTGAAATACTATAGGTTGATCAGCATATGCTTGATAGTAAAAGATATGTCCAAGTTCATGATGAATGGTCGAAAAATCTTCTTCATTTTTTTCTATGCACATCTTTATTCTCAGGTCTTGATTTGCAGGATCAATATCCCAAGCACTTGCGTGACAGACAACAGCCCTATCAATTGGTTTTACGAATAGTGATCTTTCATAAAAGGAATCTGGTAGTGGATCAAAACCAAGACTTAAAAAGAAATTTTCAGAAATTTTAACCATATCGATTTCAGATAGGTTTTTATCAGCAATAACCTTAGTTATATCAATAGGTTTGCCGACTGATTCTTCTTTGTAAACTAGGTCATAAACATTTTGCCAAGATTGAGCCCACATGTTTCCAAGTAAATGTGCAGGTATTGATCCTTCATCAGGCACAATTTCATCGCCGTAAAAACCATTTAACTCTGCTCTTACATGACACTGTAAACCTTCATATAGTGGTTTTAGGTCTTCATAAACTCTATCAACTGTCGCAGAAAACTCAGAAGCTGGCATATCGTACTGACTAAACCAAAGGTCGGATAATCCTTCAAAACCTAAATCTTGTGCACCTTTATTTCCGATATCAACCATTCTTAAATATTTTTCTTTCATCGGTTTCCCAATTTCTCTCCATCCACTCCACGCCCTTAGTAATGCTTCTGCATCACGTGAATTATCAATAATATTTTCAAAAGCCTCTAAGTCGTAACAATCTTCCTCTGAAAAACAATGGGTTCCATTACCATACATCGCCTCTAGTTCAGTCATTATGGTAGCCATTTCCCCTGCAAGATCATCATCTAAGGGCGGTGGCATTACAAATCCATTTTTTATGATATTAAGCGCTCTTCTATCTTGTGGATCTAAATCGAGAGCATCAAAAGTAGCAGCTGTTCTTGCTTGTTCTAACGATTCTAAAATACCTCGTTTACTAAAATCAGCAGCAACCTTTTGTGAATCATAAGTTATGAAATTTGATTGAATCCAATAAGCCGATGAATAGACAGGACCTTCAGTAATTGCTTTTTCTTGTACTTCAGCTAAGAAATTTTTGGCATCTTGTTCTGTTGCTTTATNTGTACTATCAGTACAGCTAATAAGGATAAATATCGGAAGTAAAAATTTAAGAAAATTANACATAAAAAAATTATACCATAGCGTGTTGTCTAAAAATTTNAGTGGGCTATAGTATTTATATGAGTCTGATGAGCTTAATTAACCATATNTGTGCAATTGGTTTTGCGCTATTAGCTATAAATGAGAAATCTAAGGATCGTAAAAATCTTTATATTGGTATGGCAATTATATTTTTTGGGTTTACTTTTATAATTTAATATTAAACTTTACAGATTTACTATAAAACTTGAGGATAAAAATGAAAAACTTTTATAAAATTGGAGCTTTTATTGTGTTTTCAATGTTTTTTATGTTTGATGCAAATGCAGACGAATGGGCTGACAAGGATTGCAAAGAATATGAAGAATTAATTGGAGGTTTAGTTTGGTTATCTGGTGAAACGCTGGATATGTCAGACATAGCAAGAAAAGCCAACAAAGAAAAAGAAGCAAAGGAACTATTTGATGCTAGTTTTGCCTTAGCACAGATGGCTTCAAATCACACAAACGTGTATGCGCAGTTCTGTGATTGATTAAGAAGCCGACCTTTTTCTACTACCATGGAGCTCATAAACAGCCCTAGCCTTTTTCTTGAAATCGGCGTTACCTCTTATTTGCCAAATTAATTCTCGGGCATTTTTTGCAGAACTTTTCATATCAACTATTTTTTCCTTGTATAGCTCACCTAATTCAGCAGAATGAATTTTTGCTTTATCAATATTTTTGAGATCAGGGATTTGTTTTTTTATCCAATTTGCATCAGGATCCTGATCTAAACTTTGTTTCACAACCGAGTATATCCTAGGTAAATTTATACCAGTAACACCACTTTGCATTTGCACTTGGCATATGTGAATGCCTGGCTCATAGTCTGTGAAGGTGCTCGCCAATAAAGGTGAGGTTTTTTGCCAAGGTTGCCACATATTATAGGAAGCAAACGACATTAACATTGCTCGCATCCTGAAGTTTATCCAACCATACTTTTTGAGATATAACATGCAAGCATCTACAAAAGGAAAACCAGTATTTCCAGTTATCCATTTTTCAATCAATTCATTATCAGCTTCAGGTCGTAAGATATCACAATCTGGGTGCATTGATTGATGTTGAAGCGATGGCTGAGTATCAAGCTTTTGTATAAAGTGACAGTGCCAATGAAGTCTTTTCTTAAAAGAATATAAATCCCATCGATATTTTGAATTATTGATATTCTTCTCTAATTCTTGGTAAATATTTCTTATCGATAATGTTCCAAATGCAATATGTGGTGAAAGTCTAGAGCAGGCATAAGCAGCTTCCGATGGACTAGACATTTTCTTTGAATAGCCTTTACATCTTTTCTCTAAAAATGAACTTAGAAGATCTATTCCAGAGTTAGTGCCACCTTTTTGAGTGTGTGGACTACTATGATTTAAGTCGGCAATAAATTTGGAAAACATGGGAAGATCTAATATATTTAAATTTTTATTAACTAAAGGAACATCAAAAGTCTTTGTTTTCATATGAACCTGCCAATCTCTTGCCCAAATGTCTCTGTTTTGCTCAGTAATTTGTATGCCAAAATCCTTATAACTTCTTAAATTAAGATTGTTATCCTCTGCTAGTTTTCTTAAATTCTTAGTGAAATATTCTGTTTCTGTCGTATGGTTTATATGTAGATTGAGTTTTGAATGACTTTTATTTAGATAATTTGCTAAGTCTTGAAGGTTCCCTTCAAATACGTACAAATTTACATTGAATTTCTTTAACTTAGTTTCTAATTCTATGAGACTATCAAGCGCAAATTTTAGCTGGTTAATAGACCTATCAGCTTGAGACCAATATTCTTTGTCAAATACAAAGAGTGAAAAATAGTCTTGGTTTAATGACGCATTATAAAGAGCTGGATTATCTTCTATCCGCAGATTACGGTGAAAAATTGCTACATCCTTCACAAATCTTCTGCGTACTTATGGTTAGTATCGCTGTGATGCATTTCATCTGCCCTCACTCTTGTGATTAGATCACTTAGTCTGGCATCTTTTTGCATACCATAGTAATTAATAGCTAATTCTGGAGCAGCTATATTCTCAATAACACCAGATTCAACAAGTTTGAGATAATCACTGTAGCTTGCGACTGCCTCATCTTCGAAATAACCTATCATTCTGTGCGATGTTTTAGGGAAGAAAAGATACATAAAGAAGTAGAAAATCCCGAATAAGAATTGAGCACTAAGCACTAATATTCTTTCAAACAAATTTGGTTGTGCAATTTCGATAAAAAACATTAAGTGCATTCGTTCATTTTCTGCCTCTGCTAGCATTTCACGAATGTGCTTACCATAGCCAGTTTTCATTGCTCGCAAGCTTTTAAAATGCATAAGCATGCCCGCAACCATTCCGGGCACTCCTGCTATGGTTTCAAGCACAACTGCTCTATGACCATATCTTTTTGCAAAGAAGCGATCAGCAATGAACTTAAAAAACTTTGTCATTGACAAAGCAAATGCATCGGAAGTATTAGTGATGGCTTTATCTATTAATTCTCTCATATAAGTAACTCTGATAATTATATATAAGTAATATTTATTTTATCAAGTTTGTTGGTATAAATTATATATAAAAAAAAGGGAGCAACTGCTCCCTTTTTATAAGTATAAAANCTACGATTTTATAGTGCTGTAAACCCAATCGAGTTGGTAAGTATCAGCGCCAGTGCAAGATTCAATATGCTTATCTCTTTTCNTATATAAGCCAGANTCCTCCATCATGGCGTTCCATTCAGGCCAATTTGCAACTCCAGCTGATCTAGCTTCTGAAGTAAACCAAATGTACGACATTAAGAAATCGTATGGCAGCTCGTCTTGCATGCCTCTATAAGGAGTGAAGAAATGCACAGCATAGCCTCCCATGCCTTTATCTCTTGCCATTTGTTCCATTTCCGCAAAAACAGCTTTGAGTTCAGCCATATTAGCTCGAGGTTTCAATGTGCACTGTCTCCAGTCTGAAAACATGCGATCATCATAAGAATCTGCATTTATTCTCAATACACGGTGATTCCTCATAGATACGTAATTCTCACACTCACCTGCAGATTGAGCAGGTATATCATTTTCAGATGCCCAAGCAGGATAATCATTCATATATGCGCCCCACTCTTTGTATTGCATTTCTCCATTGGGCCAATTCCCCCACATGACATAATCATATTCAGAATCATTATCCCAGATAGGTGATAGATTCAATCGATTGTATTCAAGACCGTTTTCATTTAGAAACTGCTCATATGGTGCTTGTTCTGCTAGAACGTCTTGATAATTTTTACCTTCATTAAAATTGCAAAACATAAACTCAGATCTATAAATTGTTTGCTCAGAAGTCTGTGCTTGAATATTATCTATAAAGATAAACAGTGTTAGTAAACTTAGTAATTTTTTCATTAAAGTCCTCCAGTTATTACCGTATCAAAAAAATACATATTTGTTGTGTATTTTTATTTAATTCTTATATTTAATTCATGTGTGGACGATTTAGTTTAGTAGGCGACCCATTCGAATTAGGATTTAATGATAATTTTAATATTACTCCTGCCACATCAATTCCTGTAAAAACAATTAATTGTGATGGCCAGCTTATGAAATGGTCCTACTCACCTTCCTGGAAACCAGATATGAATCTAATTAATTGTCGCTTAGAAACAATTACAGAAAAGCCTTCTTTTAAAGGTGCCAATAGATGTATCATTCCCTTTTCTGGGTGGTATGAATGGCAAAAACAAAAAGATGCTAAGGTTCCCTATTATCATTACTCAAACGCCAAATATTTTGCAGGAATATTTAATGAATCTGGATGTTGCATACTAACTCGAGAATCAGCTGATACGCTTAGCCACATTCATCAAAGACAACCGGTTTTATTGCATGAGAATGAAATTGGCGAGTATTTTATGGGACAAAATATTTACGACTCATCAGCCAATCATGATGTAAAGTTTTACAAAGTCTCAAAACAAGTAAACAGCCCCAAAAATAATTTTCCAAGTTTAACGGAAGAAATCTGTTAAGCTTTAAACAATATGAAAGACGATAAAAAATCTAATCTGCAAACAACAATAAACATTGCTCTTGGCGTGTTGATTATAGCGCTCTTCGCTCAAATGTATGCTCTTAAAACTGAAGTCCGTGTTATTTATGCACAACATTTAAAAGAGAATCATCAGTCTGAAGATCTTTAAAAAACTTTATTTGAGCTTATTTAAATAACATACTTAAATTAAAGGAGCCCATTATGAAAAAATTATTAATATTGCTTTTACTGCCATTGTTCATTAATGCCGAAGATATACAAGACCAGAAGATATCTGATATTAGTGTTGAAGATTTAACTAATATTGTCAGAATGGTGGTTCAAGAAACATTAGCATACTGTATGGTCACGGGGGAAATGCAAGGACGAGCTAGATTAAATCTTGATGTTGAAGGTGAAGTTATAGCCAGACTAGAATGCGATTTCCAAAAACCTGCAGTTATTGAAGAAACAATAGAAGAATAAGACAGTTATAGTCTGAGCTAAATTCCTTTTAAGCTTAGACCAACTCTAAAATTCCAGAAATTGTCGTCTCCTCCAGCAGGACCAGGTCTAACAACATCTAGAGGAGTATAAGATGTTCCAAGGAATAGTACCCATTTATCTGATAATGCATAATTCAAACCAAAATTTAGGGTTTTAATTGAACCGTTTGTTTTAACTAGTGCAATTTCTCTAATTACTTCCAACTGTGCATCAATTCGCACTGACGGATCAATTTTTGAAAAAGCAAGAGAAACCCAGGGCTTTATTTTAGGATTTTTATTATTGGGCATAATAATCATTTCAAGACCCTTATGACCTAAATCTATTTTATCTTTAGATGTGCTTATACAACCTGAGGGATTGCCAGGTGCGTAAAGGGGTTCACTTACTACTTGTTTACTACAAGTAACATCAGCTACTGCATGACCAGATAAATTAAAAACGCGTAATCCAAAGTTTAAACTATCATTTTTAATTAATTCTTTTGATAACGAAAAACCATATAAATCTTTAGGTTTTGCGCCATTCACTTCAAGCGGTGGAGTATAACTAAATTCTAAAATAGAGTCATAATAAAAGCCCATTTTAATCTTTCCTTTTCCAAAAACTGGTGATTTATTCAAATCTTCATATTTGAGACCGCCAAAACCTATTTTTTGTTGTTCTGAATTTAATTCTGGGATGCTATTAATCTCTGCTGATATTTCAAATTCTCCAAAAGATAATTTTTCAGGAAAGCTATCTGCAAGGTTTAAAGAAGCTGCTGTCATGTATGCCATACCCCAACCTTCAGGACTATCAAAATCTACACTTTGAGTAATAATTGAGGAATTGGCCTGAATTTTTGGAGAAAAAATAAAGGATACTATTAGTAGGAATAATAATTTTCTCACTGATAATACCCTATACGATGATTAATCAATTACTTGAATAACACCTGAACCTGCCATGCCAGCGTGCAATGTGCAATAGTAATACATAACGTCATTAGTTAAATCTTCAGGTACCATCCAGCCAATAGTTCCAGAATTAACATAACTAACACCGTCGTCGAATGCGACACCGCCACCCCATTCACCATCTGGTGTTGTACTGAGTCTAAATGGATGTGGAGCACTAACATCTGAAACATCAAATATGTAGGTGGCGCCTCGTTTAACGGTAATTGTGGCATGCATCACACCATCTATTATATAATCAAGGCCAGTTGCAGTGACAACAAAGGTTGTTGGTTCTGTACCAAAGCTTTGATCAGCATTCTGAGTGCCTTTCGTTTTTGTAACTGGTCCTACCCATGTAAAGTCACTGCTTACGGTACCAGTACCAGTTTTTTGGAGTGAATCTTCAGGAGGTGTGCTATTGCTTTGAATAACACCAATATCATTTGATGTGAAAGATGAACATGGGCCATCAGTTGGCGACATTGTACCTTCGTAACTTATAAGTTCAGCACAGTTACCATTTTGGTCAATGAGGCCAATCCCATCCGGTGCTCCATTTTGTATTTGTGAAGATTCTGCGACGATAAATCCATATCCTTCACCTGCGTCTGAAATTACGCCTGAAAGTGATATTTGATCATACAATGAGTCATTATTACCATTATAAAATTCAAGCTTCCAGCCTGAAAGATCAGTGCCAGCGGGTCCAGCAATTTCAACGTATTCGTCTGTATCAACACCAACCATATCGTAGTGCAACTCATTTATGAATACAGATCCTTCTGGTGCGTCGCCGCCGCCACCACCGCCGCCGCCGCCGCTGTCATCATTAGCAGGCAATGTAGGAAGTGGGCTATCGTCACAATTTGCTTCTTCCGCTTTGATAAAATTGTATTCATTTTCATCGAAATAGAGGTCATTTAAATGTTTAACTTCTACCCATTTTTTAAGGTAAGTACAATGGTATTCCGATAGAGGTGGCATCCATTCTGTAGGATCACTTGAACCTTTAGGGCCATTTGTAGCGCCTCCCACTGCTAAAAATTGATTAGAAGTTTCAGGAAGTGTTCCTGCCACCCTGTTACCAGTATTTGCAAAGTTCACTTTTTCTTCGGCAGTCCAAGCATTACTACCTGTAGCACCTGCACCACTAATGTGGCTTTCATATAAAGCAACTACGTGGTCTATTTGAATATCAGAGGCACTATAGTAAAAAGAACCATCAAAAGGATCTTGCCACTTACCTGTTAGAACTGAACAACCACTAGAAGAAAATACCAACGGGTTAGAGGAATCATCATCTATATGTTGTGCTTGCAAAACTTCATGTCTATCTGATTTACAATCTCCATCTGCATCTCTCCATGTTGGATAGTCAGCATCTCTATCGTAAAAATCTGATGGAACTTCACCAACTAAAACAGCTTTTGAAAACAAGAATGTTTCAGGTGCTGGAGTTGGTTCTGGTGTGGGTACAGGATCTCCGAAAGTTTGATCATTATTTACAAATCCTGCTGATGCTGTTACTGGTCCGACCCAATTAAAGTCTGAGCCACCATAACCTTGTCCGGTTCTTTGCAGAGAGTCGTTCTCTGAACTATTTTGTTCAAATACTCCAATGTCCTGTCCTTGTGATCCATCACATGCACTGCCGCCACCTATTCCATCGCCGGCATTAGCTGTCATATCCCCTTCATAGGAGAAAAATTCTGCACATTCATTATCTGGATTAACAAGACCAATACCATCTTGTGCTCCATTTTGTAATCCAGTTTCAATAGATGTTGGTATAGAAAAGCTCGCAGCTCCATAACCAGTATTTGCTTCATCTTGCAAAGTGCCAGTTAAATCGATTGTTCCATAATGACCAGAATCACCGCCACTATATAATACAAGTTTATAACCTTCTAAATTAGTGCCAGCCACTCCTGCTACTTCTATAAATTCATTTGCATCAACTCCTTGGTTGTCGTAATGAAATTCATTAACCCAAACAGGTTCCTGGGTTCCAGGTGTTGGTTCTGGTGTTGGTTCTGGAGTTGGTACCGGTGTCGGTGCCGGTGTTGGTGCTGGTGTTGGTGCTGGTGTTGGTGCTGGTGTTGGTGCTGGTGTTGGCGCCGGTGTTGGTGCTGGTGTTGGGTAAGGACTTGAAGAAGAATCTCCTCCACCGCCTCCACCGCCACAAGCAGCTACGAATATAATTGTAAAGAGAGTTGTTGCAAGTGTTTTGAAGTTCATAGATTTAAAAATTAAAGTTAATCGATTAATGATATTCTACTAATAAATTGTAAATATATCGGCTTTTTTTTATATAAACACTAATAAAACATTTACAATACTCCAATGGACGGAGTATACGTTTTTCTTGTAAGTTTAGTTTTCATCACGGTTTATATTTTTCTAGAAGCAAGACCAAAAGGTTTAAATATCAAGAACTTATTCAAGAAAAATAAAGACTAACCTTGGCTAAATTACATTTTTATTATTCAACCATGAATGCAGGTAAATCTACTTCACTGCTTCAGTCAAATCATAACTATAAAGTTAGAAATCTTAAAACTTTTATATTTACACCAAAAGTTGATGCTCAGCAGCATCAAGGAAACATTCATTCTCGATTAGGTGTACAACATAAAGCAAATGTCTTTGATGAAAGTTTTAATTTCTACTCTTTTTTTAAGGATAAAAAAAATCAACAAATAGCATGTATTTTGGTTGATGAAGCTCAATTTTTAACAGAATTACAAGTTAAAGAATTATGTAAAGTATGCGATACATACAATATCCCTGTAATGTGTTACGGAATAAGAACGGATTTCAGAGGAGAACTTTTTTCAGGTAGTATGCACTTGTTAGCCTATGCAGATAATTTAGTTGAGTTAAAAACAATTTGTGAATATGAGAATTGTACGCGTAAAGCGACAATGGTTGCCCGTTTTGTTGATGGGAATTTAGTTACAGAGGGTGAAAAAGTTTTTATTGGTGGAGATAATTACAAAGTTTATTGTCGAAAACATTACAGAAAGATTACAGGATTAATTTAAACAAATAATCCGGCTACTAATCCTGTTAAACAAGATGCCAAAGTAGCACCAACTAAAGCTTTAATTGAAACATCAATTAGATCTCCAGTTCTTTCTGGTGCCATTGCGCCAATTCCTGAGATTAAAATCCCAACACTTGAGAAGTTAGCAAAACCACACAACGCATAAAGTAAAATAACCTTTGTTCTATCACTAAAAAATTCTGGTTCTAATTCACCTAATTGTATGTATGCTACAAATTCATTCGTGGCTAATTTAAGGCCTAATAATTCAGCTGCTGACGGTGCTTCTGACCATGGTACTCCCAGAAGCCAACAAATTGGTGCAAAGATATAGCCGAGTATTTTTTGTAAGGACATACCAGATATTAAAAGATCCAATGCACCATCAACTATAGATACTAGTGCCAGTATTGAAATCAAAATTGCCGCAACATTAACAGCAATATTGAGCCCATCCTTCGTTCCTTTAGTAATTGCGTCCATCGACCCCGCGTAAATTTTTTCTTCTTTTGCATCTTCAATGTGGTGGGTAATGTCGTTCGATGGATACATTATCTCAGCGTACATAATCGCACCCGGAATAGACAATATTGATGCAGTGAGAAAATGTTGAACTATATTGATACCAACAAACTGATTTTCTAACACCCCTGCTAAAGCAATCATGACGGATCCAGACACTGTAGCCATGCCTGCCGTCATAAGAATTAATAATTCTTTTTTACTCATTTTAGAGAGGTACGGTTTTACAAATAACGGTGCTTCAACTTGACCAACAAAGACATTAGCAGCTGCACCGAACGATATTGGGCCACCTAGATTAAATAGTTTCTCACATACATATGAAAGACCTTTTATAACCATTGGTAGTATCCTCCAGTGCCATAGCAAAGCACTTAATGTAGACATAACAATTATTAAAGGTAAAACGTTTAATGCGAAAGCATAAGGATGTTGTTCAAAAAGTGATCCAAATACAAATGCAGTACCATCTGCTGTTGCAGATGAGAGTTTAGCTACACCTGCACTAATAATTTCAAAAAACCCGGCTACATAATCATTTAGTAGGATAAAACCAAATAAAATCATCACAACGATTGCTGCGACAATATTTTTAATACTGATGGCTTTTATGTTTGTAGAAAGTGGGACAACAACGCCTATTAAGATAAATAAACCCAATAGTATTTGAAGATAATATTCCATATTTAATTAAGTTTAATATCTTGGAGTCTTTTAGTTAAAAATTGATCTGCAGTTAATGTTTTTTTCGTGTTCAACATTACTTCTGGCCTAGGATGTAAGAAAAAAGGAATACTGTATCTAGATTTCCCTTCATTGCCTTTTGATACAACCCTGTGAGGAGTGCTATTTAATTTCTCGTTTGAAATAATTTCGAGCATATCTCCTATGTTGCAAATTATTTCATTTTCATTGCAATTGCATTCAACCCAATTCCCTTTTTTGTCTTGTGCTTCAAGCCCTGCTTCATTGCCTCCAATTAGGAGTGTAATAAGATTGACATCATTGTGGGCTCTAGCTCTATGTTGATTTGATCCATCTGTTGGGGGGTAATGTATTAATCGTAGAATAGAGTTACCATTTTTAGCAGCATCTCCAATGTCTGAATTATAGTCTAAATTAAAATTTGTAAATGCTTTTAAAATTTCAACACCCATATTTTCAAACTCTTTATAGAGAACATCGAGATCATTAAAATTTTTTACTTCATCTATATAAATATTCGGCAGCAATCCATCATTTGTTGTTGATCCTTGATGCCAAAATTCTTTTTGATCTGCTACTTTTTCGTTTAATGCTGTTTCTATTCCGTAGGGAGTATATCCCCGAGCGCCATTTGTCCCCGGAACATGGTATTTATTTTTTGTTTCATAGGGCAGACTAAACATCTCTTCAGCAATATCAAAAGTTCTGTTTATAAGATTGAGGTCTATTGGATGATCATTTATTACAAAAAACCCGTTATTCTCAAGAGATGACGTAAGAAAATCTAAAACATCCTTATTAGTAGTTACAAGATCATTGTAAGAAATAGTAGGAATTTTATGCATGATACATTATACCGGTATCTTGGAATAAAAAAAAAGGGCAGCCTAAACTGCCCTTTGATAGTATCGAAAATCTATTAGAAGCTTAGTTTAAAGCCAATCATAGCTTTCCAAACTGAGACAAATCTTGAACCATTTCTGTAACGAAGGTGTCCATCATCAAAGTTTGAATATGTATAAGTATTGTCAGCGTTGACAACTACATCTAAGCTTTTGGTAACTCCAAGATAGCCAGCATCATAAATCTGACCGTTCTCATCGTCTAATAAATTACCGAAGTTATAAATATCAAGGAATAGTTCTGCCTTAGCATCACCTACATACGGTGTGTCAGGAAGAGCAATTTCTTGCGTAATTTTAAGATCCATTCTTGTTTTCCAAGGAGATTGGAACGCATTAGCTGGAGCAACTTGCCCTTTATAATCGCTTAAGTATTTATCAACGAAAGCGTAAAAGGCATCTCCTGTACCATCACTAAATGATACTAATGGGTCACCAGGTCCTGTTGGAACGTACCATAGATCTCTTTCATCTCTATAGCCATCGCCTATGATGTTTGAATCATAAGTATAACTAAACGGTCTACCTGATTCTCTTAACCAGTATAGGTAAAATCTTGTTGGATTTTCAGCTCCGAAGAAATCTGCAGTGTAATCAAGAGTTCCAACATATCTTTCACTAGCACCCCATAATGAAGGCTTAGTACATAGATTAGGATAGAACTGGTTATTACAAGTTACATATTTTCCGTAGTTTGATCCTTGAGTTGAAGAACCAGTAGCAAAAACATCCTCTGCTTCAGTATCTGAATAAGCTAAGTAAAGTTTCAACTTGTTATCAAACCAAGATTTTGTAAATTTGTATGACCATGAAGTTGTTTGACCTAGGTCAGTAAATGTAGTGTGAAGATCACCCTCACTATTATTATAGTAAGTTCTGCCATCTGGTAATGTACCAGCTACATTTCCTTCTAAAGCAGGATCAATGTAAGCAAAATTTCTATCAACACTATCTTTATTGTATTCGACGCCAAGAAACATATTATCAGTCAAATCAAAATCGAAAGCTAAAGCAAGTCTATCTGATATAGGTAAACCAAAATCTGGATCAAGAGAGTTAACGTCTCCACCAGCAGATGTGGTTAATCTATCGACTCTACTTTGATCATTAGCATTTGGGTCAAAGATTACGCCATCAATTGGTGTACCATCAAATGTGAAAGCTTCAAACTCAGCTTTGTTGATTCCACCATCATTACTGAATGAGTTTGAAATCCAAACATTTGGTAATCTACCAACAAATTTACCGTAACCACCTCTCATAGTAACAGCTTCAACTGGAAGCCAGTCATAAGTTCTGCCACCTAAGAAATAATCAAAGAATGCGTCAGTTGCATCATAATCAAAGCCAAATCTGCCTGCTGTGACTGTATCATCTATAGCGACATCAGTTCTGTATCCTGTTGCAGCCAGATAATCAGCGTTAGCATTTGGTGTAGTATTTGTTTCTGTATTATCAATTCTGTAACCAATTAATACATTTAATTTGTCATTAACACTCCACTCGTCTTGAATGTACATTGAAGATTTATCAAGTCTCCATTCAGCTGCATCACCGTTGATGACACCACCTACACCACCTTCAAGCAAGTAGTAGATTGGAGTTCCAGCTTCAAAAGCATCTATGCCTGAGAAACCATAACAACCACCACCACAAACTCTGAATGAGTTATAGATATCTTCTGAACTTGATTCATATCCAAATGTGACATTATGATCAGCTGCTGCTGCATAAAATCCTTTGAATGAGAATTGAGTTGAATCAATGATAATTTCATTGTTGTATCTAAACTGGTCTTGACCGAATCTTAAGGTTTCATACTGTCCGCTTCTAGCTGAACCCCAAATAGTTCTAAATGGGTTTGTACAGTTTGAGCTACCAACACATGAACCATCGCCATTATTTATAACGATAGACACAGATGGCATATCATCACCTCTTACAGGGTCTTGATTGTCAGTTTGTGTTCTTGTTGAATAAGTAAACTGTGTTGAAAGTTTATCACTCCAGTCACTAAATAATTTAGTGGTTAGAACTTCAACAGCTTGTTGATCATCGTACCATTGTGAATCTAAAGCAAAACCAAAAGGTGGGTTACCTCTAACTTTAACAAGGTTAGAAGTAGTGTCTATATAAGACATTTCTGCTTCATGATTATCATTAATAAGATAATTTAATTTAAGGAATGTATTTTCAGATTGATTGTTTTGTTCTGAATTGTAATTACCAATATCTAAGCCATAGAGACTTTGCGCTGAAGCAATTACTCTGTCAACTAAAGCTTGCGTAACATAATATGCTTCATTAGTCGCGCCACTTCCGACTGGACCATAGAATGAAGGGTAAGTTTGCTCAAAAGCTTCATGGTTGAAATAAAAGAACAACTTATCTTTTATAATTGGACCACCAGCACTGAAACCAACTGTATCTTCATTAAAGACATCTGGATCATTACCAAAGGCATCTGTTCCAACCATTCCTTCATCTCTGTTATAAACATAGAAGTCACCTTCAAATTCATTTGTTCCAGATTTAGTCACAGCATTAACACTACCTGTTGTGAAACCACCTCTTGATGCATCAAAAGGAACAACATCAACTGAAAGCTGTTTGACAGTTTCAATTGAGAAGGAGTTTCTCAATGTAGGTTGACCACTATCGTTAAGACCAAACGCATCATTAACAGAAACACCATCAATAGTAATGTCATTTGTTCTTGGGTTACTACCCATAACAGAAAGTGAGAAGAAGTCCTCAGATTGACCAACTGCAACTCTAGGATCTAGAGAAGCAATGTCTTGAATACCTCTATCAGTAGATGGCAAACCATCAATTACATCTTCACCAAAGACAGAACCATTTCCAAATCTTATTGTGCTTTCAAGAGCTTGTGCACTAACTACAACCTCTTCAAATTCAGCTGCCATAAACACATCAACACTTGATGTTTCACTAAATTTTGTGAATACATCAGATGCTTTTGCATCAGCATAACCAGGCTTTGTAACAGAAACTGTATAAGGCCCACCAGGCGCTAAGTTGTTAACAACGAAAGCACCATCTGCATTTGTTAAAGCACGATCTGTAGATCCCGTTGGTGTATAAACTACGACAACTTCAGCACCACTTACAGGTCCTGAGCTATCGGTTACATTACCCTTAATAGACGCCCTAACGTCAACTTGTGATACTGCAAACAACGATACTACCGCTAAACTAAGCGATAAAAGAATTTTTTTCATAAAATACCTCTCAACATCGATACTAATTCTATTTTATAACTAAAGAAGAAGAAGAGTTAACAGTTATGTGAAATTCTTGTAACTATTTTTTAGTTTCAATTATGTTGAAGTTTAAATAAGGACCTAAAACCTTTGGTATATGAACACCTACGCCTTTTTCGTAATAATTCTCTAAAACAGCCAAAAGTGTTCTTCCAGCAGCCAGAGCTGAACCATTTAAGGTATGTGGATATGATTTTAACGAACCATCCTTTATTTTGGTATTCATCCTTCTAGTTTGAAAGTCTCTAAAATTACTACATGATGAAATCTCTCTAAAACAGTTTTGTGATGGCAGCCATACTTCTAAATCAATTGTTTTTGCAGCAGAAAAACCTAGATCACCCGTACACAAAACAACCTTCCTATATGAAAGTTCCAATTTATCTAAAATGTTCGAAGCATGACCAACCAACTCATCTAAAGCTTTATCTGATTCATGTGCGTTTACAAATTTAACTAATTCAACTTTTTCAAATTGATGCTGACGAATCATCCCTCTAGTATCTTTACCATAACTACCAGCTTCCGCCCTAAAACAAGGGGTATGTGCAGTCATCTGTATTGGAAGTTTATCTGCCTCTATTGATTCATTACGATATAAATTTGTTAAAGGCACTTCTGCTGTTGGTATTAAATATTTACCCTCCCCCACACTAAATTGATCTTCCTCAAATTTTGGTAATTGGCCAGTGCCTATCAAGCTTTCTGAATTAACTATGTAGGGCACATAGTATTCGGTGTAACCATTGGATTCTGCTTCATCCAACATGAACCTTAATAAAGCTCTCTGTAATTGAGCTAATTTACCTTCTAAGACAACAAATCTTGAGCCACTTAATTTATTTGCCGTTTCAAAATCTAACAGGCCCAAGAGTTCACCAATCTCTACATGATCTGGACCATTGTCTAACTGTTTATAGACTATTTGTTCAAGCTCAAGGTTAGATGAATCATCTATGCCCTCAGGCACATCATCATCTGGGATATTTGGTATAGAAAGTATTTCTTCTTCAAGTGTATTTTTCAGAACATCAAAATCCTTTTGTAATATTTCTATTTCATTTGATAGAGAATCAGACTCTTTCTTTTGTGTATCTATTGATGCACCTTTCTGAGCTAATACGCCAATTTCTTTTGATAAGGTATTTTTTGTATTTTTAATCTCATCAAGTTTTACTTGGATGTTATTTTTAGCTTCATTTTTAGATAAGATGTCATCAAGA
The DNA here is from genome assembly GCA_002692425.1 of Gammaproteobacteria bacterium. Classification (GTDB taxonomy): domain Bacteria; phylum Pseudomonadota; class Gammaproteobacteria; order Magnimaribacterales; family TMED112; genus TMED112. The sequence goes on along the minus strand of NZKB01000026.1, from coordinate 27,581 downwards.
TTTCCTGCATAACCTTTAGATTTCAACTTTTTTTTGTATTGATCTAAATTATCTTTTAACTGCGTTATATCAATCATTGCTAATAATTTCGTAATTTTGTGGTACTACATAAGTAATATTAGATGATTCAAACTTAAAATTCTCAAATTTAATAAAAATTCTTTGATCCTTAATATCAACTAGCCTTATCCAATCTATGGCATTTCCGCTCATAGATACCAATGCTTCTTGAAAAGTACTTTCATCCTCTGGATTTAATTTGAAGCAGTTATTTGGGCATGGGAAATTTTCTGTTTCGTATTTGTTGCTAAATAAGTCTTGAAGAAAAAAAGCTTTAGTATCGTTATAAATTATGACTTGTTGAAAGTCATTGTCTTGAACGAAAAGTTTGCCATTTTCACTTGCTATAGTTTGGTTGTATGGGCTAACTAAATTATAAATAAAAGCTCCGTCTCTAAAAGACATTATGCCTCTAGATATCAAATTACCATCACTATTAATATTTATTTCTGCGTCAAAATTTAAGGGTTCTTTAAAGAATATATTAGGATTTGTGTGTATGAAAAAGCTTATAAAAAGGATAATCAAGAAACGCATTAGATGACTTCTCTAGAGCCATTTGAATTCATGGGTGTAACGATTCCGTTTTCTTCCATTGTTTCGATTAATCGAGCAGCCCTATTGTAGCCAATTCTAAATTTTCTTTGGATAGATGAAATAGATGCCCTTCTGGTTTCTACAACAAACTCAACCGCCTCGTTGTATAAATCATCATCAGTATCCGTATCGTTATTTAACTCTTGAACTTCAATAGATTTTGTAACTTCTTCAATGTATTCTGGTTTACCAGTTTCTCTAAGATATTTTGTGATTTTTTGAACTTCATCATCTTTTACAAAAGCTCCGTGAATCCTTTTTGGTATTGATGTTCCCGGTTCAATAAATAACATATCTCCTTTACCAAGCAACTGTTCTGCACCGCCCTGGTCTAGAATAGTTCTTGAATCAACTTTTGAGGAAACTAAAAAAGACATTCTCGAAGGTATATTTGCTTTTATCAGCCCAGTTATAACATCTACTGAAGGTCTTTGGGTTGCTATAGCTAAATGAATTCCGGACGCTCTTGCTTTTTGTGCAAGTCTTGCAATAAGTTGTTCAACTTTTTTACCTGTTACCATCATGAGATCTGCTAATTCGTCAATTACCACAACAATGTACGGAAGTGATGTAATATCTCCATCTAGCTCTTCGAGCAAAAGTTCTTTTTGTTCTTGAGGAATTGAGGAGGGTTTTAAAGCTTTCTGATTGTAACCTTCAAGATTTCTTACACCCAGAATCGACATAAGTTTATATCTCTTATCCATTTCTTTTACACACCAATTCAAACCATTCGCAGCTTTTTGCATATCTGTAATTACTGGTGTAATTAGATGTGGAATATCGTCATAAACCGAAAGTTCCAGCATTTTAGGATCTATTAACAATAATTTTAAATTTGCTGGGCTATTATTTCTCAATAAATTAAGGAGTATGGTGTTAACCCCAACTGACTTTCCTGAACCAGTTGTGCCAGCAATTAATAAGTGAGGTAACTGTTGTAAATCAATTTTTGCACTTTCACCAGCTATGTCTTTACCGATACAAAATTCCAAGGGCTTCAATGTTTCTTTCGGATGTTCTTGAACACTTGAATATAGAGAAACTTCCTTTCTTTTTGGATTTGGTATTTCTATACCAATAGATGATTTACCTTCAATAACTTCAACTACTCTTACACTCTTAACTGCTAATGATCTCGCTAAATCATTTGCAATATTGGTCACTTGGCTAGCTTTTGTTCCTGGTGCTAGGCTGATTTCAAATCGAGTAATAACTGGACCAGGTAAAGAGCCTTCTACTCTTCCTTCAATGCCAAATTCCTCTAGTTTATTAACCAAATTCTCTGCTAGATTTTCAAGATAATCTTTAGTTACTTCACTAGAATCATCAATTTTTTTATCCAATAAATCTATGAAATCTTCTTGTTCAATTTTTATAGGATCTGATTTTGGGGCATCAATAGTTGTTGCTTCTTTTTGTTTTACTACTTTAGGTTTTTCAACTTCCTTAACAATATTTTGAGATTTTGCTTGTTTTTTTATTGGAGTTTTATCGCTTTTAAAAAATGAATTAATAAAATTTAAAAGATCGTAAAAAATAAAATATTGCAGTGTTAAAAATACGATCCCTGATATCGATCCAACGACCAAACTATTCGCATATGTATTTAGAATTATTAACAAATTATCCCCTGCTAAACCTCCGGCATTAATGGAGAGCAGACTTAGTTCCGTATTACTTGAATTTATGAAGCTTACAAAAAATAATGTGAGTGGAAATATTGAGATAAAGCTATAAAGAACATTATTTAAAAAATTTAGGCGCTCTGAAAAATCTTTTGAGGAGGATGAAAAAAATAAAATCATCCCAAAATAAAAGCAAATTAAAGCAAAATAATAGGCAGCAAATCCAATATAAGAAAAAACAGTGGAAGAAAACAATGCGCCTAAATAACCAAAGTTATTTAAATAGTTTTTCGAATTAGAGAGAAGGTTGTCAACATTATCTTGCGCAGAAAAAGTTACTAAACTTACAAAGAGAAAAAGAGAGACAATGATCAGGCTAAAGCCAAAAAACTCTCTATATATTCTATCTATTGACATGCTAAGATATTGTAACTAAAAAACTGCAAGTACTCTTGTTTTTAAATAAAATATTATGGAACATAAATTAATAATTTTAGGATCAGGCCCAGCTGGCTATACATCGGCGATTTATGCTGCAAGAGCAAATCTTGAACCAACATTAATAACGGGTTTAGAAGTTGGAGGACAACTCACAACAACAACTGAAGTTGAAAATTGGCCGGGTGATTTTGAAGATCTTCAAGGCCCTGATTTAATGGTCAGAATGAAAAAACACGCTGAAAAATACAATGTAAAAATAATTCATGACCATATTAAGCAAGTAGATTTTACTCAATCGCCTCTTAAATTAGACGGTGGAAAAGATTCATATTCTGCAAAATCTCTCATAATAGCAACTGGTGCGTCAGCAAAATATTTAGGACTTGAAAGTGAAAAAAGTTTCTTAGGTAAAGGAGTAAGTGCTTGCGCTACTTGCGATGGGTTCTTCTATAAAGATCAAGAAGTAGCTGTTATTGGTGGCGGTAATACCGCAGTGGAAGAAGCTCTCTATTTAAGTAATATCTGTTCGAAAGTATACCTAGTTCATAGACGTGACGAATTCAGAGCAGAAAAAATTCTTCAGGACAGAATGTTCAAAAGAGTAAAAGAAGGAAAAATATCTTTAGTTTTAAACTCAAACCTAAAAGAGGTGCTAGGCGATCAGGCAGTTAACAGTATCAAAATAGCAACAAATTCCGGAGAAGAATCAATCATAAAAGTAGAAGGTGTTTTCATTGCTATTGGCCATAAGCCTAATACTGATATTTTTAAAGACCAATTAGAAATGAAAGATGGATATATCATTACTAAATCTGGCTTTGATCAAGGGGCAACTTCGACTTCAGTTCCAGGCGTATTCGCAGCAGGAGATGTTGCAGATTTCACTTACAGACAAGCTATAACAAGCGCTGGGTTTGGTTGCATGGCAGCATTAGACGCAGAAAAATATTTATCTGCTTAAAGTAATTTAGCTAATCCACCATCACAAGTAATAGTTTCACCGATGGTGTAGGCTCCTGCTCTGGAACAAAGATACATGCATAATCCAGCAATATCCTCAGGAGTTCCAATTCTTTTTCTTGGCACAGATTCTGCTATGAATGAGTAATCAAAATTTACTGCTTTACCTAACATATGACTATCAAATGGTCCTGGAGCTATGGCATTAACAATAATATTTCTATTTACCAATGTTTTAGCTAAATGTTTAGTTAAATGAATAATCCCAGATTTTGAGGCAGTATAAGAGTAAGTTTCCATCATTGGTACATGTAAACCATCAATTGAAGCAATATTTACAACTCTTGATGGGTCTTCTGGTGTACCCTTCTTCTCAAGAGATGGAGTTAACTTTTGTGTCAGAAAAAAGGGTGTCTTCAGATTTAAATCTATTACTTTGTCCCACCCACTTTCAGGAAAATCATCATACTTTGCACCCCATGCTGCACCAGCATTATTAATTAGAAAATCAATCCCATCTGGTTCTGCATCATTTAAAAAATTAACTAAAGCAGTAATACCTTCAGTATTTGAAATATCTCCACTTACAGGAATACAATTAAAATCATATTTTTTTGACAGCTCTTCAGCTTTACTTATTAAGGCTTCCTCTTTTCTAGCAGTAATATAGACTCTTGAGCCATTTGCTAAAAAGCCAGAGGTAATCATTTCGCCAATTCCTCTTGATCCACCCGTAACTACAACAACTTTATTACTTACGTTAAATAAATCTTGTGTTTTTAAGCTCATAAAGAAGAAACGAAAATAGTCGCGCCTATCACACCACAAATAATTATTACTAAAGCTACATTCGCATCAGATGAAGAGTTTTCTTTTTCTTCTTCTGAATCATAAAATTGGTCATCACTCATTATTAATTTCCTTTTTTGCCATAATTGGATTGGCGTATTGAGACATTATATAATTTAAGTCCTTGTTAGTCATAGAAGCTCTTAAATCATTAAAGTATTTACTTGCTCTTGGAAACTTAGTGTCTTCTACCTCACCATTTAAAAATTCATATGCATATAAATTTGTTTCCCAATGTGCATAATTATTTAAAATTTGTTTATCTATCTCATGAGCTAGAGTCTCAGGAGTATAATTACCCTGTATACAATCAGCAAAACATAATTTTACTTTCCCCTTTTCAGACATTACACCTTTAAATATATGTGAGATATCTTCATTTAAATCTTTTGATTCTGTGTTTTGTAACTGTTTTGATTTTTCGACAGCTAAGGGATCAATTTCATATGAAATTGAACAAGGAACAATATTGTAATAATTAGTAATATCTTGAAATTCACAGGTTTTTCTAAGAGCAATATGGAGCATTTTAAGAACGGCTGGATCTGTCTTATCAATCCCATCTTTTGATCTTCCTTGTTTTTGAGCAATCCAAACATGATTACCACCATCCAATTTATCTTTAATAAATTGAGAAGCTTTAAATAAATTAGAGTAGATTTCTTTTTTGGTGGATCCAGATCGAGAAATAACAAAGCTTTTATTAAGTCTTAATAAATCTCCCATCCAATCCACACTAACTAAGTTATCCCCAATAGCATTAAAAGTTGTATCCATACCGATACTATCTAGCGCAAAATTACAAAGTGCAGAATCGAGTGTTATATCTCTATGATTGCCTATAAATAAATAAGGCTTATCAGATTCAAGATTTTCTAATCCTTTTGTTTCAAAGTCTTCAATAGTTTGATCGACAACACTCTTTAATACTAATTTAACTTGGTCTTGAAATTCTTCTATGGAATTTATCTTTTTAATTTTTGATTTAAATAACTGCATTACTAGTAAAGAAGAACCAGGTATTGATAAAAATTTTGATGTAGATTTATTTAAATTAACTTTAATAAATTTCATGAACTCGTCATTGTTCATGAGATTTGTCAAAACAGATTTGACCTCTTTATCGTTGTAAGGCTCTATACGAATCATTTTATTATCTATAAAATTTCAGTATGGAAGATGATAAAACAGTTATGAAAAATATAGTAATATTTTTTATATTGATTGGTATTATTGTAGCAATTCTTCTTGTTGGGGCCACTTTCGTTTAGCCTGGAGGCCATACAAGGCTTCTACCACCCATTAAATGTACATGAATATGAAAAACACTTTGGCCGGCGCCTGCCCCATTATTAATAATTAATCTGTAGTTATCTTTTAGATCATATTTATCTGCAATTTTTTTCGAAACATAAAGCAAGTGGCCTAGCAGATCTTTATCCTCAGGTGAGGTATCTGACACTTTGGTAATTTCCTTGTGCGGGATAATAAGAACATGAACTGGAGCCTGTGGGTTGATATCTTCTAGAGCAAAGCATTGGTCATCTTCATAAACAATATTTCCTGGTATTTCTTTGTTTTTGATTTTGGTAAAAATAGAATCAGTCACTCTATAGCACAAACCTTATAAGCCTTATAAACAAATATACACAAATGATGGTGAGCACGATACCAGCAAATTTGAGTAAAAAGTTCTTAATTAGTCCTGAAGTTTTTTGAGTAAAAAAGTAATGCAGAAGTAGCAAAACAAGAATTACCAGCAGAACTAAGCTTAAAAGACCTAACATATTAAAAAAAACTAGCTATATAATCCCATAAAACCACTAAAAGCACCAAACCTGAAGCCCAAACACTGCAGGCAATCAGATCAAAAATCAAAAATCTCTGGTAATTCAATCTGAAGACGCCAACAAAAAAAGGTGAAAATGGGCGCAAACTAGGTGTCATTCTGCCTATAAGAATGGCGGTAAATTCGTATTTATCGAATGTCTGTTTGACCTTATCTACTTGTTTTTGCCTGCTTTTAATGAAATTCCATTTCAATGCTTTAGTTCCATAGATTCTTCCCATCAAATAGCTGGACTGATCACCTACAAAGGATCCTATATAACCACACAAGGTAATAAAGAATAAACCTGATATACCTTCTAAAAAGAGGAATACAGCCATTAAATAAAGTAACAAACTCGGGAAAAAGAAACCACTAATTACAAAAGATTCTAAAAATCCTAAAAGTGTGATTATAAGTGGTGCTAAAAGCGGATTATTAACACTAAATTCTTTTAATTGATCAAGCCAGGAGCGCTCAGTTTTTTTTTGAGTACTTCTTCCATACTCACTAATTTAAAATTTTGATTATTAGGCAAGTTTCTACCGTCTTGTACCACTAAAAACCCTTTTGGAAATATACCCTCAACGGCTTCATTAGTGACATCTAAACCATCAGTATCTTCAACGGAATTGATTTTAAATTTACTAACAAAATCTAAACTTTTTCGGTCGTACAGGTTAAATTCATTACCACCTTGTGAGGAGAGTATGATGTATCCTTCTGTATCAGAAGTTTTATATATTGCTACACCTTCTGGATCACCAATAATATTCCCATCTCTTGAATCAACAACTTCTATCATTTGTAATGAATCTGACTCATAAGCTTTCAAATAACCTTTAGAGCCCTCTCTGGAGATCAATAAACGGCTATTTTCATCATCAAATACACAGCCTTCAGCTTCGTTACCTGATTTAGGTGCATCTTCTTCATCAACGATAATATTAATTTCTCCAACTACTTCTTTAGAAATAAGGTTCCACACCTGAATCGTTGGGCCCTCTTCTTCGGTCAATGCCGCAAACGGTAGACCATTTACAAATCCCATGCATACGCCATAAACATTCATATTTGCTTTTAGGTGATAATGAGTAATATCTTCTGTAAAGGCATCTGTCGGATGATCTGAAAAATACTTAAACAAGTTGGATTCAGGGAATACCCAATAGCCAAGTGTGCTCGAAGATCTATTCGAAATGACCATATGAACATTCTCATCAATAACTCTAAGATCAATATTATTTGTGGCACCTAGTTCAGAGAAACTTAATTCTTTGCCATATAAGTCGTAGACATGAATACCTTTTCGCTTATCTGTTCCAAAGATTAAGGATTGAGTAGGATCTACGTGATTAAACCAGATTGCTGGATCATCAGCTGCATCCCCCATTGAAGAGACTGCTTCAGTTTCATATACGTAATCTATTTTCTCCGCAAACAATAATAAAGAATGAAAAAAAAGAGCAAGTAAAAAACTTGCTCTTAATAAATATGATCTAGATTTAGTAGCTATATCTGATGCCAAAAGACAATGTGTATCCATACTCATCATATTGTGACAGCCTATCTGAAGTATTCCAATAGTAATATTCAGGTCTATTGCCTAAATTTTTACCTTCAAATTTGAATGACAGATTATCTGAATATTTATATTTAGCGGTTAAATCGTAAGAAAGATAGTCATCTGTAAATCTAATAAAACCATAATTAAAATCACTATCAAGCAAGTCTTCACCTTCATCGCCAAGGTAATCAAGATAGCTTGAGCGATAGTTCACAGCTAATCTAGCGTCTATTTTTCCTTTGTCGTACCCTAATGAAAGGTTGGCATTTTCTTCAGAAAGTTTTCTAAATGGGATTGTAAATGTACCTAAACCAGTGTCAAAATCGCTTTCTCCATCACTTAAAGTTGTATTGAAAGCTGCAAAAAAGCCATCAATAGGTAAGTAATTATCTAATTCAGCGAACAGATTTAATTCAATTCCTAATATTGAAGAAGATCCTGCATTAGCATAGGTTTCAAGCTCTGTAAAAAATATTCCACCAATGGTCTGATCTGCAATAACCCTTGGGTAAATGGTATTTTCAATATCTTTGTAGAAAACTCCAGCGGTTAAAACTAAACCATCATTGTAGTATTCATATGAAAAATCTAGGTTATTTGATTCGTATGGTTCTAAATCTGGGTTACCCATAGAGCCTCTAAACTGACCACTACCTTCGTTTTCACTAATATCTGCTATAGGTGCTGTTTCTCCAAAACCTGGTCTTGATAAAGATCGATAGAATGCTGCTCTTAATTGTGTATTATCATCCAAAAAATATTTCACATTTATGCTTGGAGCGGTAAATCCATAGTCTCGATAAAAACTTAGGACATCATTAATATCACCATCGTTATATCCAAATGTTTTAAATGAAGTATCTTCATGTCTGACACCTGCAACAACCACTGCATTACCATAATCGAAGGTAGACATTAGATAAAATGCATTAATTTCTTCTTCAGTTTCCCAAAAATCTGCTAATTCTACGTCTAATGGTCTGAATTGCGATTGTGCACCAAATAGGAAATCTGGGTCTGCAAAAAAGCCAAGTGTTTGTGGAAAATACCACTTATCTGGAGTGTATGGGTTATAAGAAATCATCCCAAATGGTGACATAGCATCACTTCCATCTAGATTCCCTTCAGTATTAGACTTATTTCTACTGCTAAATTTATAACCAAATTGCAAAACCATTGGTGTATCAAACAATTCAAAGTTTTCATTCTCAAAGTCAAATTTAATAGCTTTTTCTTCATCCTGTATGACACCATAATCAATTTCAAATTCATCCCAACAATATGAGCTTGGATCAAGTAAATCTGCTGCTGCTGGAGCTAATACAACATTTATAAATTTTGGGTCAGACCAGTTGTATGTACCACAAATTTCGTCTCCTTCTCTAATTCGACATTCACTCCTGAATTTACCATCTACATTGTTGTCATCAGCTTCTTCAGCAAAAGAATTACTTGCTTGAAACTTAAAATTTAGGTCTCCAAAACTAGTTTCTCCACCAATAATTTGTGTTTCAATTTGTCTTGTTTCTATACGTTTTCTTGTTTCTTTGTCAGCGGTTATTCTTTGATATGCAGCTGATGTCGGTGTGATGGATGATTCAACAACATTCCTTGCTCTGTATTCATCTTTGTGTCTAACTTCATCGTCAACATATTCATTAAAAAGATAATTCACAAAAAAAGATGTATTAGGCGAATATTCAAAATCTATATCAAGAGTCATGCCCTCTCTTTCTCTAGTTAGATCATAGAATCTCATTTCCCAATCACGAGCTAGATATTTATTACCATTATCATCAATATTCCAAGGTTCATAACCAACTTCATTGTTATTAGAAATGATATGTTTACTTTGAAATGTATATCCAAATATTGCACCAAAACTCTCGGTGAATTTGTCACCATACGTAAGTGAGTATTTTGGGTTATTAGTTCTTTTAGAGAATTCGTTATATTGCGTATCGTATCTAAATTTTAGAACTTGTTCATCTAGGTCTGTAGCTTTTTTTGTATTAAATTCAATTCTACCACCGATACCCTCTAAATCTTGGTTAGGTGTAAGCGTTTTATACACTTCAATTGAATCTAGGAGTTCTGTTGGTAAACCATCAAGTAGAACTTTTCTGCCTCCTTCAGGAGCTGGTACTAATGCACCATTCATTGCAACAGCATTTAAACCACCGGCCATACCTCTAAGAGTAACGTAACGGCCTTCTCCTTGATCATTTTCAACTGAAACACCTGAAAGTCTTCTAACAGCTTCAGCTGCAGTTTCATCTGGAAAATCACCTATTGCATCGGAATCAACAATTGAAACTACTTGGTTGGATTCTTTTTGTTTATCGAGACCTGATTTTAAGCTAGCTCTAGTCCCTACAGTTACAACTTCTTCAATTGAATCAACTACATCTTCGGTTGTTGATTCTTGAGCATAAAAAGTAAAAGAAAGTAAACTAATTAATAAAGAGAGATTTATTTTTTTCATTTAAACTTACCTATTTAGAAATCTACAATAATCTTAATGTGTTGCAAAATTGTGACAGATTAGTAGCAATTTAATTAATAAGTGAAAAGATTAGTAAATATCTCTAAAAATGCTATTGATAAAAGAGCGCCAGCAGGTAATGTTACCACCCAAGATAAAACAATAGTTCTCACCGAATTAAAATTTATTGTACTTGCTCCTTCAACAAGCCCAATTCCAATAACTGCGCCTACTAAGGTATGAGTCGTTGATACAGGCATATCTAATTGACTTGCAATCACTACTGTTAAGGCGGCAGCAAGTTGAGCAGAAAAGCCTTTACTTGGTGTGAGTTTAACAATCTTTTCACCAATAGTTTTCATAACTCTATAACCTAGTGTAGCCAAACCTAAAACAATCCCAGCAGCTCCGAGGAAGAGTATCCATAGAGGAGTTTCAAGGGAGTATGGTTGATTTAAAAGTTGGCTAGTTGCTTGATTGATTGCAGCTAATGGTCCTATAGCATTAGCAACATCATTAGATCCATGTGCAAAGGCTACTGCACATGAAGTAAAGATCATAAGGTAGGCAAACTGTGATTCAGAATTTACAGATTTTTTTAATTTAGCCTTAGAAAAATAGTAGAAAATAAAAGTAAATACAACTGCAGCTAAGGCAGAAATTAAAACGCTTTGTTGAAAACTAACAAACAATTCTTGTTGTTTGAATATATTTTTTAATCCTTTAGTAACAGTAATAAGTGCTATAGCAAACCCTGCAAGGAATATATAAATTCTTATGATCAAGCCTTTAAATCTTGATTCATTATCTATGATGTAAGTTTTACAAATGTAATAAAATAAGCCAGCTACTAGGGCTGAGGATAAGGGTGAGGTAATCCATGAAAGGCCAATATTTCCAACTACAGCCCAGTTAATCTCATTAATGCCTAGTGTATATATACCAAAACCAACAATTGCTCCAACAATAGTATGCGTAGTTGAAACAGGCCAACCTCTAAGACTGGCAACTAACAACCAAGTGCCAGCAGCAAATAAGGCTGAAATCATTCCATATATCAAAATTTCTAGATTCCCCTCGAATAGTGCAGGATCTATTACTCCTTTTCTGATTGTTTGCGTTACGCCACCGCCTGCTAGAAATGCTCCTAAAAATTCAAAAATAGCTGCTACTAAGATTGCTTGTTTGATCGTTAAGACTTTGCTACCCACAGATGTCCCCATGGCATTAGCAACATCATTTGCTCCCACACCATAGGCTGTAAAAAAACCTAACATAGCGGAAGAAATAAGTATTAAAGGGATTCCGAAGAGCGATAATTCAACTAGAGTCATAACATGAAAGTTAATATTTGTTTATACTATATCCTCTTTTCTAAAAATATACATGAGTGTCATCGAATATAAATTTGAACAATATAAGACTTTAGGTCCGATAATTTATAAAAAAGAAAAATATAAATTACAAGTCGAACTTCTTAAGCTTCAAGAAGATGTTATTAAAAATAAAAGAAGAATAGCTTTGTGTTTTGAAGGGCGAGATACAGCAGGTAAATCTTCAACTATCAATTTTTTTTCTGAGCATCTGCGCCCATCAAATTTTAGATATATTCATTTAGGAATACCAACTAAAGAGGAAAAAGATGATTGGTTTAAAAGATGGGAAAAGCACTTGCCAGAGGAAGGAAAAATTGCTCTTTTTGATCGCTCTTGGTATACCAGAGCTTTGACAGAACCAACTTTGGGCTATTGCACAAAAAAACACTATGAAGACTTCATGACTAATGTGAATAAGTGGGAAGATAAATTAATTTCAAATGGTAATGAAGTTGTTAAATTCTATTTTTCAATCGACAAAGATCAACAGCAAAGACGTTTATCAGCAAGAAAAAATAGTAGATTAAAATACTGGAAATTATCTGCTTCAGATAAATTGATGGTTAATAAATGGGATGTTTTCACTCTTTATAAAAATCAAATGTTTGACTTAACTGCTAGATCAAACTCTCCTTGGATTATTATTAATGCGAATAACAAAATGATTGCTAGGCTAAGTGCTCTTAGATACATCCTAAATACCCTAGATTACGAAGGAAAGGAAACTCTTGAACCACCAAAATGGGGTGAAGATCTTGGCCAATATTCATGTTATATCGAAGGTGTATTATTTGATAATTTAAATTATGAACAATATAAAATTCTTGCGCCCTTCTCAGATTGAGTTATGAAATACGCCATTGTTGATATTGGATCAAATGCAATTAAATATAAAATCTTTAATGGAGGTCTGGAACTTGTTGAATATTACAGACATCCTTTAAGGCTTGGGCGAGATGTATTTTCTAAGGGTTTCTTAGAAGATAAAACTATTCAAGATTTATTAAATTTACTGCTTGAGTATAAAAAAAACTTTAAAAGCAAAAATATTTTAATTGTTAACTATATTGCAACCTCTGCATTGAGAGATACCCAAAATGCGAAAGAGATAATAGAGTTGCTGAAACAACATGATATTCATGTAAAGATTATTTCAGGTGATGTTGAAGCATTTTTACTTGCGGAATTTAATAAATCAAAAATAAATTCTGCTGTTGTAGATATTGGTGGCGGCAGTTTGGAAATTTGTATTAATACCAATAATGATATTCACGCTAAATCTTTTCAATTAGGGGCTGTAAGATTATTAAACTTTAGTGAAACCCAAAAGTCCGAAGCATTGCAAGAATTAAGCATATGGCTTCGTCAATTTAGATCTATAGATCATGTATATGGTTTGGGTGGAAATTTACGTGCTTTAATGCAAGCAAATGAAATTAAAGGTCCTATAAAGACCTCTGACTTTAATCATTACGTAACCAATTATAAGTCTATAGATAATACTGTTTTAATAGAAAAGCATGATATACCAAAAGATCGAATTGATATTATCCCCGTAGCTTTAAATTTATATAGTCTAATAATTGAGGAGCTTAACTCTCAAGTTATTGAAAATACGTTCTGGAGTATATCTGATGGATTGGTCAAAAAGGTTATTAAAGATCAATTGTAAAAGAAACATAGTCCATTAATAATTGGACTCTTCTGTCCGGTATTGTTTTTGTAGATATTCTTACTTGTATTTGAGAATCTGAATAAGTTATATTCCCTAATTCTTTCATTCTTTTATTAAATAGTTCTGCTGAGATTGTGTTACCTTCAAAACATGCCAATTCGCCAATTAGTTCTTCATTTATTTCCTGGGATGAAATTTTTAAATTTCCATTAATATACGCACACTCAAAATTTTTGATTTCTAGTTCTTGGACATTAAGATCTAAATCTACATACTTAATTAAATCAGTTGAAACTACACTTGATGCTGAAAAATCCTTAAGCACTATAGTTCCTATGTCAGTGATATTATGTAAATCTTTTACAACTGTACCTGCAATATTTTTTTCATCAATAGAATAAAAATTTGCAGAAATATCGTTGAATGTAAATTGATTCTTATAGTTAAAATCTCCAATAAAATTATTGTCATAATATAAATCTAAAATTTTTCCAGAAAAAATATTTCCTTCTAGATATGAATACTCAATATCAACATCTAAATTTTTCATAATACTGGATACAAAAAAATTTATGGGAATAAAAAATAGAGAGCCAAATAACAGCATGAACATTAAGAGTAAGGTTAGAAAGAATTTACCCATTAAATTTAATAGTTAGAATTATATTTGTGGATTCTCCAGCACTAAATTTAAAACTGTCTATTGCAACGTTACTTTCTTCAATGTTTGTCATTATTTCTAGAGCATCTACATTTGATAATCCAGAAATAAGAATCTCATCATCTTTCTGTTCATAAGAAATATTATTTGCTGTAAGATCTAAAAGAAAATCGTCCGCTGATAATTCCAAATTTTTACTATTTTCTAAAGCTTTAATTTGAGCAAGTAATTGTTTCTTTTCATTGAACTTATTAACTTCAAAGAATATTAAATTTTTTGATTTAGTTATTTCATTTGCAACGTAAGACGTCCCATAAAAAAACGCTATTACAAAAGCTATTACAGTTAATATCTTAATTAACAAAAGTTCTCTTGCTGAAAATTTATAATTCATAACTAAATGTTGTAATTTTTCCTATTTGTGTGTCTTTGCTATTTACAATTGTAAAATTGAAATTTAGTCTATTTTGTTGATTTACAAAAATACTTTCTTCGGCATCATTTTTAAAGAGACATTTTATTTGTAAATCACCCTGTGAATACTCGGCTTCTACTATATTTATCGATTCTGATAGGTTCTTGAGAAGATTTATAGTTTTTGATAAATCATTAGCTTCCGCATTGTTCAGATTATTAAGCTTTATGTCAATTTGTTGATGAATGTCAGTTATGTTTTCCGCAGGATAAATAGAGCTATAAATTGATTCAAGTGTTGTACTCATTTTATTAATTTGAGAGTAGTTGGAGTTAATGTTTAACAGGGCAGTAACATAAAAAGTAAAAATAAGAAATAACACTGCTAATGCTGGTTTTAAAGAATTTTTGAAATTAAAAATTGAGTATAAATTGAAGGTATTTAACTGATAGATTGTGTAATTAGTATCTTTTATTTTTTTAAGATCAAGATCAGTTAGTGATTTAATTTTCATCGCATCATCTAGTAAATTAAATGATTTCGTAGAAAGTTTTACTGCCTCTTCAGACTCGATTAAATAGACATTGTTTTGATAACTACAATTTTGCTTTATAACTTCTTTAAAGAATAGTAAATCAGAGGTAATTGAAATTCTTGTATTAAAGTGACTAAACAATCTTTTTATTGTTTCTTGGTAGCTTTTACTGGATATAAAAAAATTATATTTATTCGATGAATTTAATACTATTAAGTCTTCAGCATCATTATTCAATGTACTCAAACTATTAAGTATTGATGCATGAATATTTTCGTTATTTTTTAAATCATGCTTAAATTCGATGAACTGAAGAAGTTCATTTGGCACAACAAATAATGTGTTTTCAGTTGTACTAAGTTCATTAATATTAATCTTTTTAAGTGTTTTATCACTAATAAATATTCCGTTATCTAAGTTTAAATTATTAAATATAAAAACATTCATCTTGATAAAGACCTGTATACTACAAAGTTACCTCTTTTAAGAGATAATAAACTAACAAAGTTAAAAATTTGCCCCTCTAAATTCATTAAATAATTAATCTTAATAAAATTAGGTTTGAAGATTATAAAAGATTTATCTAATTTTGATGAATCTATTCCAGTTGAATCAATTAAATTCTTATATGTTATATAACCATTAAGTGGCCTGTTAAGAATAATTTTTTCAATATCACTTAGATTTATGTCTGGAAATAATGCTAGAAAAACCTTTGTATTTGATCTCTCTAAGCTATTTACATTAAATTCAATGTCAGAAATAGGCACAGCACATAAATCACTATAAATTCTATTTAGATTTTCTGCATCTAGCATTTCTACATTTTTTATTTGGCTTTTGTGAAAATAAAGCTGATCAGGATTTAATGACAAATTACCATTTGATATATAGTACAGATCCTCTGCACCATATGTTTCAGGCAGGGAGTCATTATCTAGTGAATCATAAATTCTATCTAATAATTCATTATGCAGATTTTTATCTATTTCAGATAAAGTTAATAAATTAGTAAATAACTTACCGTGCTCTTCATTTTTAACGTTTATATTTTGGAATGGTTTAACTAAGGAATTTAAATTAAAACATGTAGAATAATCTTCTAAAGCTATAGTAAGATCTGGAAATTTGGATTGAATACTAAAATTTAATTCACTTTCAGCTAATAATAAGTTTCTATTCAACAAAGAATTATCTATCAAAGTATCAACCAAAAATGATTCATAATTAATAATCTCAATTCTTTTTTCTAAAGAAGAAGCAAATAAAGTTGTTCTTAATGTATCTGTATATATAGTTCTACTTAATATAAGAATAATGAAACTAAGTATTACAATTAAGGCAAGTGTAGAAATCAAGACAAATCCCCTTTTCATCTAAAAAACCCCATAATTTGATTGTAGTTCTTATCGTTTATGCTGTAGTTCAAGACTATAAATTCTGGAAAAATATTATTTTCTACAAGATTAAGACCTGGATATGAATCGACGAGATCATCTAGGCCGTCACCAAAATATATCTCAAAATTTTCAATTTCGGATAATAAAATTTCTTCGGATAAAATGATATTTTCATTGTTCGCTAAAGTAGTGGTACGTATGAGGTTGTTATTTTTATATTTGTAAATGATTCTTCTTAGCTTTGAGTTATTAATTGCAGTATCTGAGGCGGTCAATGCAACAAATGTTAATATTCTTTCCTCATTTGAACCTATGAAAACATTATTTAAGTTATTAAAATTTTGATCTTTTAATTTAAATGGTACAGCTTGCATCATATCTAAGCGCATAAGATGGAAAGCTTTAGTGTGCTTAGAATCACTAGATATAGAATTATCAATACGTTCTTTAAGGAAAACTGTATTAGATAAAAAATCAAAAGACATAATAGAAATTAATGCAGCAGCCAATAAAGCAATTAATACTTCAAGTAAAGTAAATCCATTCTTCATTATTTAATTATTGTTATGTAAACGATGTCGTCTTGAGATTTAAAATCTATTTTTATTTCATCAAAATTCCGATATGACGAAATTTTTGTTTCTGATATTTCATTGATATCTAAAATTTGTTTGACCTCATATTGTTGTACATCCGGGTCAGAAACATAAATCGTTAATAGATTTAATTTTTTATCTGACTCATTAATGAAAATTTGTTTTAATTCTTGTGATTTTAAATTCTGTTCAATAAGTTGGTTATAAGCTAAAAAAGTTATTGAAATAATTAATAAAGCTATAACAACCTCTAACAAACTAAAGCCCTTATATAATTTAGAGTTCAATGATTTTACCTCCTAACAATGTTATAGATTTAACATTTATCTCATTACCCGGTGCTATAACTAAGAAGATATCGTCTTCTTCTATATTTGTAGTTTTATTAAAATTATCGGTAACTGAGTAAATGCCAGAAAAGTCTGCAACTTCTAGTTCTTCCCAAACATTGTTATTTAAAATTTTAATTGAGTCTTTTGTAAAACCATAAGAATTTCCACTGTAAATACTTAAAGTTTTAAATTCATTAAAAGTTTGCTCATAAGCATCAAAACTCTTTGGTTGATTTAGAATTAAATAAAAAGAAGTGCCAGAAATTGCAATAATCGCTAAAACGATCAATATTTCAAGTATGGTAAAACCTTTAGTTAGTCCAGTTACCAATGTCTGCATTTTCCCCTTCTCCACCAGGCTGGCCGTCAGCACCTAATGAAACAATATCATATTCACCATATTGACCTGGATAAATATAAACGTAAGTATTTCCCCAAGGATCAACTGGTAATTTATTTATATATCCACCATTTGGATATTTAGAAGGATTTTTAAGATTGCCAGGATTTGTTTTTAAGCTTTCAAGACCTTGATTTGATGTTGGGTATGAACCTTCATTAATCTTAAACATAACAAGTGCTTGTTGTAGTCTTGAAATATCTTGTCTAGCTACCTCAGTATACGCATTACTTAAAGTTGGTAAAAAATTTACAGATACTAAGGAGACAAGAAGTCCTAATATCACAATAACAATTAATAGCTCTAAAAGTGTAAAGCCTTTTTTTATTAACTTTTTCATATACTGAATATTAAATTATTCATTTGCAATAAAGGCAACATTATTGATAAAACAATTAACATAACAAAAACACCCATTGTAAGAATAACTATTGGTTGCAATAAAGTTAGAAGTAGATTTCTGCGAGTGTCTACCTCCTGATCTAAAAATTCCTTTGTCTTTTCAAACATTTCGCTGACTTGACTGCCCATATCACCAGAACTTAAGAGTTGTTGGAAAACATCGGGGAAAATATGAGCTTGAGAGAATGCTTTACTAATTGAAGTGCCAGCAATGACTTTGTTTACTACTTTTGCAACCTGGGCTCTTAAATATTTATTTTTAAAGGTATTTTGTGCTATCTGGAGACTATCAATGGTATTTAATCCAGCTTTTGTCATTAATCTCATAGATGAACAAAATCGAGCAGTTTGATCATATAAAATGATTGGTCCTATCAATGGAGTAAACAGAAAATATTTAGATATGAGTAATTGATACTTCAATGGGATGATATTAGTTACTTGTACTACATATATAGAAATAAGTATTGCTAACAAAGAACCTATTATGATTGGAAAGATTTCAGAAAAAGCGAGTAAAGTTTGAGTTAATAAGGGTAATTCTACATTTGAACTAACAAACTGTTCGACAACTTGCGGTAAAACAAAACTTAGAAGTGAATAAATTACAGCAATAGATACAACAAATAAAACTGCGGGGTAGATTAAAGCTCCTATAACTTGTGATCTGATTTTAGCCTCTTTGTCTAAATAAACTGATAAGTCATGAAATACCTCTGAAAGAGATGCGGAGGTTTCTCCAGCATATATTGTGGATGTATATATTTCATCAAATATTGATGGATATTTTTTCATAGCTGAGCTGAGACTATTACCTTCAGTTATGTCTTCATTGATACTAAGTAAAATTTGTGAAAATTTTATATTAGAAGACTGTTTGCTAAGTAGTGATAAGCATTTCTCTATAGGAGTACCTGCACCTAATAGTGCTGACATTTGTTTAGTAAATATTGAAAGATTATTATTTGAAATTCTGATTGATGCTCTTTTTTGGCGGCTTTTTTCAATTGTTAGAGGATTAAGGCCCCTATTCTTTAATATCAATTTAGCTTCATCTACATCAGAAGCATTTACAAAACCTTTTGAGTTTCTTTCATTTGCATCAAATGCATTGTATTTAAAAGTAGCCATTAATCTTCAATAACACGCATTAATTCTGATAGCGATGTATCACCATTTGCTACAACTTGAAGGCCATTCTCATATATTTTTTTATTATTTGCGTAAACATAATCAGAAATTTCATTTTCAGAAGCTGAGTTATGTATAAATTCACTTATTTTTTCATCTATCGATATATATTCGCCAATACTTAATCTACCTTTATAACCAGTATTATCACATTTATTGCACCCAACAGATTTGTATGCTTTGCCCTTTATTTTATATTTATCGAGTAAATTTTTATTGTCGTCGTCAATAGTTTTACAATGTGGGCATAATTGTCTAACGAGTCTTTGAGATAAAACATATACAAGACTTGATGATAGTAAATAAGGTTCAATACCCATATCTCTTAAACGAGTAATAGCATTAACAGCACTATTAGTGTGTACTGTTGATAGCACTAAATGACCTGTTAAACTAGCTTGAATAGCTATTTCTGCTGTTTCTTTATCTCTAATTTCACCAACCATCACAATATCTGGATCCTGTCTTAGAATAGCTCTTAGACCCTTAGCAAAAGTAAGTCCTGTCTTAGTATTTACTTGGGTTTGCCCAATTCCTTCAAGAGCGTACTCAACTGGATCTTCGATTGTTAGAATATTTTGAGATCTATCAGATATCTCTCTAAGACCAGAATAAAGTGATGTTGTTTTACCTGAACCTGTTGGTCCAGTAACAAGGATAATACCTTCATTTTTTCCAAGGTTTTTTCGAAAGTTTTTTAATATTTCATCTGAAAAACCCAATTGATCCAGTTGAATGTGTGTTTTATCTTTTTCTAGAATCCTCAATACAACTCTCTCACCAAATGACGAAGGTAGTGTTGATACCCTCAAATCTATATCTCTTTTACCTACAGATATTGAGATTCTTCCATCTTGAGGCAATCGTCTTTCAGAAATATCTAATTTCGACATTATTTTTATTCTTGAAATTATCATTTGAGTAATATTCTTTTGATATTGAAGCACCTCTCTTAGAACTCCATCTACCCTAAATCTAATACTTAATTTATTTTCAAATGGTTCTAAATGAATATCAGACGCTCTGGCTTTAACGGCTTTTGTTATTGTGGCGTTAATTAATTTAATTATTGGGCCCTTATTCTTGTCATCCAGAAGATCATCTGATGGAGATATAGCATTAGCTATATCAATGAGGTCAAGATCTTCAATATTTGAAAAATCATAATCATCAGATTGATCTGTATAGAGTTCTGTAAGTAAACTTTCAAATTCATCATCTGAATGACTTTTCTTCTCTACGTCATCCAGAAGAAAATTTTGTATAGACGATAAAACTGATGGTTTTAATGAGCCACAAGTATGAATTGTTGATTTATTTGCCTTATTTATAAGGGTAATTTTATTTGTTTTACAGTAGTTATAAGTTAAAGGTAAGTTCATATTTAGTTACTTGTATCTTCTTCTTGGAGTAACTGTTTTGCTCGAATTAAATTAAACTTTTCTTCAGATAGATCCTTCGTTGTTATTGAGTCTCTTAAGATTGTAGGTCTTAAAAAGATCATCAAGTTTCTTTCTTGTACTGACATGGCAGATGATCTAAATAAAGCTCCTAGTATTGGTAAATCGCCAAGTATAGGAACTTTATTTACAGATTCTTGAATATCTTCACTAATAAGCCCACCTAAAACCAGTATTTCACCATTGTCGGCTAAAACAGTTGTTTCAATTTCTCTCTTATTGGTAATTAAATCTGATGTATTGGGTAGTTGAGATCCAGCAATACTAGAAACTTCTTGTCTTATAAATAACGCTACTGAATCAGATTCATTAATTTGAGGTTTTACTTCTAATTTAATGCCAATTTCTTCCCTTGCTGTAGTTCTAAAAGGTGTTAAATTATTTGTTCCTAATGATTCACCTGTTGTTATTGGTATCTCTTGACCCACTAGAAGTGATGCTTCCTCATTATCCATAACAACAGCTGAAGGTGTTGATAATATATTTGAATTTGCATCTTCTTTTAGGACGGAGAGCAGCATTGCAAAATTGTCCTCACCATCAATTATATTACCAACGCCGGCTACAAGACCTCTTGTGCTTAAAAGTGATGATGCTGCACTAGTATTAGCACCTAAATTTGAATCATCGTCTGCACTTATAGCTAGAGATAGAAGATCTGGACTATTTGATGATGGAAATCGTGATAATGCTATTGGGGTATTGTTTGTAGCATCACCTGAATAGATTGTGTCTACGCCTAATGCTTTAGCTGATTCATCTGATATTTCTACAATTATAGCTTCCACGTAAACTTGAGGTCTTCTAATATCTAACTGTTCCACAATTGAAGTTAATGTCTTAATAGTTTGAGGATTGGATCTAATTACAATTGAATTAGTCTCCTCATGTGATGTAATAACAGTTTTATAATCAATATTTTGTTCTTGGTTGAATGAGGCTGAAACATCTTTCAGGATCTTTAAAATATCCTCAGCTTGTGAATAGTTAAGATAAATTACTTTTGTATTTTCATTTAAACTATTATCCAAATCTAACTGAGATATTAATCTTTTTGCTCTAGTGACTATTTCAAGTGGACCACTAAAGATTAGTTTATTTGATCCTTGAAAAGTAGCTACAGCTAATTTATCAAATCGAGTATTAGGGTCTGCTTTAAGGGAATTAATTAATCGCAATGCTTCTATAGCAGATAAGTTTTTTAATTTAAAATCGGAAATACTTGTATCTAATTCTGAATCTAGATTTCTTATAATATCCCTTACTCTCTTTATGTTATCTGCATCATCAGCTATAAGAACTTCTCTATCATTCTGTAAAGCAACAATATATGACCTCACGCCAACTATTGGCTTAACAGCATTAACAATATCTTTTGCACTAGAAAATCTTAATTTAATTACTTCTGATCCAATTGAACCAGCTAATGGTCCATCTTCAGAAAAGTTCTTTACGCCCTCTTGAGAAGGGATGACTCTGTATATATTGCCATCTTTAAGTACGTTATATCCTTGGACCTCCATCGTAGAAATAAATACTTCCCATATTGATTCAGAATCAAGTGGTGCATCAGAATAGATTGAAATTACACCTTTTACTCTTGGATCTAAAATAATTGTTTTATCTGTCAAGAGTGCAATATCTTGTGCAAAAGTTTTTATATCAGCATCTTTATAGAAAATATTTTGATCCTGTGCTGCTAACGACAGAGACAATAATGCTGTGAAAATTAATTTTTTCATGTTCCTAATCCTTTATCAGATCTATTCTGTCTTGATTGAAAGATTTCTCAGAACCTATGATATCAAGAAAACTATAGTCTTTACCATCAAAAAAATAAGCCCTAGAACCCTCGACGTGAGAAAAACTTATTTGATTAGTAATATTTTCACCTTGTTCAATAAGTTTGTACTTGTCTTTGTCTAGGATAATAATTGTACTTTCTGGATTATTTCCTCTTATACCAACAAGCTCAAAACCCAATGATAATTTTTTTGCTGTCTCAATAGATCCTATATCTTGTGTCGTTTGTATTGATTCTCTTGTAGTTTTCAGTGGTTTAGGTAACTCCTCTGAGATGTTAACTTTTGTGAAAGACAAAAAACCCAAATTGTAATAAAAAAATAAGACAAATAATAAAAGCAATGAAAACATAGAAAGTCTTATTAAATCTGGTTTACTCATAAAAGAGATTTTACTACTTGTGTTGGAATGAAACAAAAAATTCAGTGCCAATATTAATTTTTGACTCTACTGACACATTTGCACCTATTCTAGTTGATAGTTGTTTCACTAGCGCTAAACCCAGTCCAGTTCCTTTTGTATGGGCTCTAGCTTTTGCAGACCTGTAAAATCGTTCAAATACTCTGTGAAGACTATTTTTTTCAATTCCATAGCCATTATCTTTAATTGAGATTACTGAACTTCCCCCTTTCATAACAGCATTAAAACTAATTTTAGATTCCTTTGGTGAATATTTAATTGCATTATTCAACAAATTAAAAAATATTGCTCTGAAAGATTCTTTGTCTGTTTTTATCACCAAACCTTCCGGTATTAAATTTTCTACAACAAGTTTATTTTCAAGAAGAAGAGCTTCTATAGTACTTAAAATCTTATTAATTTCTTTATGAGGCATAATTTTTTCTTTTTTTAGAACTAGACCTCCAAACTCAATTTTTTCTAGTTCTAAGAGATCATCAATCATTTCACTTAATCTTTCTGAATTATCCAGAATTGATTTAGTGAATTTTGATACAATTTTTGAATCTTTAATATTTCCTGAATAAAGGGTTTCGGAGCCTGCTCTAATTACAGCAACAGGCGTTTTAATTTCATGTGATATATCAGATATTAAATTTTTTCGTAAATCTTCAAGTTTCCTTAAGGATGATATATCACTGATGACCATAATATATTCATTTGTTGATTCCATTCGTGAACCTGATATTAAAAAATGTTTATCTACATTTTTAACTTTAATTGAGAGCTCAATTTCTTCAGAAGAAATTTTCTTAAGTTTTTTAAGGAGTTTGTTGATTGGTTGGAGTTTTTTTACCTGAATTTTTTCTTTAAGAAAGAATTGATGTTTACCAAACATTTCAAGTGCTATATCATTCGAAAATCTTACCTTTTGGTTTTTATTAAATATAATTACACCTTGATTCATGCTGTCTAAAACAGTCCCGAACTCTGTTCTTTGTTCAATAGCTTGTTCTACTTCTAAATTTAATCTTTGTGCGATCTGCCTTACTGCATCTGACAAAGTACTTAACTGCTCATCTCCACTATTTAGTTCTGATATATTTTGACCCTTAATGGCTTTTCTAGTGCTTTTTAGTAGTGAATCTAAATCTCTTCTTAATTTGTATTCAATATTTAAACTTAGAAAACTCGAAGAGGCTATAACAAGGATAAATAAGACCAGGAATGGATAAATAAAAAAATTAAAGAATGACCCCCATATATCGAATGGTAAAGCTACTCTCACTAATCCTTTCTCTAAATTATTTGGATCCCTTTGAATCGCAACATATATCAAGTCTAACCCAGTAGATTCACTTGTTCTGCTTGTCGTACCATAAACACTATTTAATGCATCCTTTATTTCTTTTCTTGTTGCTGGGGAATGTTTTTCTAATAAATACAAATTTTCTCTTTCAACTAAAGAGTCGCCTATCACATCCCAATTTTTATCAATAATTGTTACTCGTAACTCATTAAATTCAGAATCTTGAATTGTCAAAGAATCAGCGTATTCATCAAAATTGATATTTTGATCATACTCTGGCATCAACTTATTGATTGATTGTGCCTGGATATAGAGCGATTCAACAAGCTGTACTTTTGAATTGTTATAAATAAATGTAGAAAAAATAGTAACTACTATAAAAATAATGAAAGTTAGAAATAAAATTGATAATAGAAATATTCTAGAAATCTTAATTGAGGAAAAAAAATTAAACATCAAGGTTAATTGTTAAATTTATAACCAACACCTCTTATTGTTTGTATAAAATCTCCAGTTTTTCCAAGTTTTTCTCTAAGCCTTTTAATATGTGTATCAACAGTTCTTGTAGTTACTTCTGCACTGTAACCCCAAACATCCCCTAGTAATTGGTCTCTAGTCTGTACTCTGCCCTTTCTTGTAAGCAAATGTTTTAAGAGTTTAAATTCCAGTGCAGTTAAAAGAATACTTTCTCCATTTATAGATACATCATGCGCTTCGAGGTTCATTGAAATTGGACCAAATTCAAGTATATGTTCATCGGAAGGATTATCTGCTCTTTTCTTAAGGAGCACTTTAACCCTTAAAATAAGTTCTCTAACACTGAAAGGTTTTGTTACGTAATCATCAGCACCTAATTCAAAGCCTACAATTCTATCAATTTCTTCACTTTTAGCTGTAAGCATAATTACAGAAATATCATCATATTTATCTTTTGATCTTAGTTCTCTGCACACATCTAAACCTGAAAGGCCTGGCAACATTAAATCAAGGACAACTAAATTAGGTTTCTTTTTTTCTATAAAATCTATGAATGATTCGCCGTTTGCAAAAGATTCAACTTGGAAACCTTCATTTTCAAAATTATATTTCAGCGTATCTCTAAGATCAGGCTCATCTTCAACGATAAATACTTTATTTGTCATTGTCATAATTCATATTCATTAATCTTGTTATGATAATAATTCCTTAACTTTAACTCTATCAATTTTTTCTGAAGCAATTCTTGGTAATGCATCATTTGTAAATAAGACGACTTCAGGAATTTTATAGTTAGCTAGTTTTTCTTTTAAAAATAACATTAAATCATCTTTGTCTATAGGATTCTTTGCATAAATATATGCACCGACAATTTCTCCAAATTTTTCATCTTCTATTCCAGACACACATGATTCAATTATCTCTGGATGTTTATCGAGAGCATTCTCAACCTCTAAACAAGAAATATTCTCCCCGCCTCGAATTATTAATGCTTTTTTTCTATCTAATATAAAAAGATATCCATCATCATCGAGATAACCAAGATCACCAGTTTTAAGCCAGCCATTTATAATTGTGTTTTTAGTTTCTTCTTCATTTTTAAGATAACCAATAGTATTGGATGGTGACTTAAACACAATTTCTCCTACAGAGTTACTTTTTAAGAAATTATTATCTTCATCCATAATGTCAATTTCAGTGATATCAGGAACTATTAAGCCTGCGCTATTTGGTCTTTTAAGGTAATCATTACCTCTTAAAATCGTTCCTAGCGCAGATGTTTCTGTCATACCCCATGCAAACGTCATTGGTACATTGAACTTTTCATGTAAATTAAAGACTTGATCCTCTGGTCTAGCCGCTCCACCTGCACCAATATCTATTAATGAAGATAGATCATATTTATCAACATCTGGATGATTCATCAAGTCCCAACTTTGGGTAGGTACACCACTAAGATTTGTCACTTTATGTTCTTCTATAAGATCTAAAGCATAAGTTGCATCCCATTTATGCATGATAATTATTTTTCTTTTCGCTAACATCGAAAGCAAAAATTGTGTTACTAAACCAGTAACATGAAATAAAGGTACATTTATGAGAACTGATGCATTTTCAACGTCAAGAAGAACTTCTTGATGAACAATTTTCCGCAATTCTCCTAATGTATAAAAACTGAATAATCCGTTGATAATTGCAAGGTGGGTTAACATAACACCCTTAGGTAGACCTGTAGATCCAGATGTGTAAAGTAAAACCGTAAGATCTTCATCAGATGCATTACTTTCAGGCCAATCCTGTACCATGTTGTTAGATATTTCTTCATATGTAATGCAGTCATCGATAGGTTTTATAACAACTTTTTTTATTTTATGGTTTTTCAATAATTCATATCTTTTTTGATCAACAAATATCAATTTAACTTCACTATGTTCAATACCGTAATCGAGCTCTTCCTTTTTCCACCATGAATTAAAAGGCACTGCAGTAGCTCCATAACCAGCTAATGCTAAGTATATGACAGCCCATTCAATACAATTTTGCATACATATCCCTACTCTGTCGTTTGTTTTTATACCCTCATCTTGTAAGAACTTACATATGCTTTTAGCTTTAGCAATAGATTCAAAGAAGGATAATTCTTTATCATCTTCGTTAATAAATGGAAAATCTCCTTGTAACAGCTCTATGACTGCAAAAAGGTCTCTCATGGTTTTAGGAGCATTTTGAAAAACCTTAAAATTAACTCCATTAATTTCTCGATCAGTTAATTCCAGAAGTGGATTTAATTTTCTTAGTTCTGAGAAGGCTTCTGATAAATTTTGTTTTGTAGAAATTTTTGGTTCAGACATATAATAAAAAAATACGTTTAATAAAGATTAGATTATGTCAGAAGAAAATTTTTTTGTGAATAAATTCTTATATTTCCAAGAAAAAAATCAAAACGATTATTTCTATAATTCTTTAATTTATATCTTTGAACATAACCAACAAGGAGCATTGGGTATTGTTATGAATAAAGTCGTACCTATTAGTGAAAATATAATTTTTAAATCATTGAAAATTAATGCTGATATCCAAAGAAAAAATCTATTGAATGGTGGTCCGGTTGATATGAATAAATTATTTATTATCCATAATCAAACCAATCACAAAGAATCATTAGTTGTTGAAAATGGTATGTGTTTAACATCTAGTATTGAGGTAATTGAATCAATTGGAAATTCTGAATTTAA